>NZ_CP128846.1:1886250-2200625 GCF_030388665.1 Streptomyces flavofungini
CAAGCAGGAAAGGACGACGCGCCCCTCCTCCCGCTCTCCAGTGGTCATGATGCTCCCGGCCGTTTCGTCACAAGCTGCGAGCCGCCCTCACCAAGCGACCCTCCCCCACATTTAGACTATGCAAAGATTGCATCCATTAAGAGATACGGCGGGACGCTCGTTACTCAATCGATTCCGACAGACCGACAGCCCCTCCCCCTGCGGCGCCCCCTCCGGACCACAGCACCCCACAGGTATACGAGTCGCCGCCCACCCGCGACCGTGCCGGGGATCGTCACAGCGCGGCGCCTCGGGCCCGCCCCGACCCTCAGCGCACCCGCCCCAACCCTCAGTGCAGCGGCGCGACAACGCCGAACCGGCTGTTGTGTTGTCACCGCGCGGACAAGGCCTCGTGAACCACACGACCGGCCGGACGGGGGCCATCACCCGCGTCCTGGAAGCGACGAGCAGGGCGACAAGGAGCACGACGGCCGCCGCAGTCATCAGTGAGACCCCGCCTCTGCCGCGCCCCTCCTGACCGAGGAACCCCCTGCCGCGCATGGCCGTCGGATGCCCCGCTTCCGCCCTCGCCTTCCCGGACGGACCCGGGCGAAGCAGGATCGGCGCGGCGAAGCGGTCCGGCTGCACGGCGAGAGCGGGGACACTCGCCTGATCATCACGCACGCAGCACGGCACACGCCAAGGCCGCCCCGGCCGACAACCTGCCGGGAGCGGGCAACATCCAGGCCGCCTTCGCGCGCGTCAAGGACCTGTCAGCGCTGCGTAAAGAACGTGTATGGTTCCCCACGGTGTGCCGGGAAGCCTGGTCGGCGTGTTGCGGAAAGTCTTATTGCTGAACGGGGAATTCCGGCCATGGTGCTCATCGTCGTCTTCGGGGTCGCACTGCTGATCGCCGTGTTGTTGTCAGGCCTCGCGGCTCGCACAGTACTCTCCACCTCCTTCCTCTTCCTCGTCGGCGGCGCGCTGGTCAGCGACGGTTTCCTCGGTCTGATCCACATCACGCCGGACAGCGAGATCGTGTCCGTGACGGCAGATCTCGCTCTGTTCGCGGTGCTGTTCACCGACGGCATGCACGTCTCCTTCCCCAAGCTGCGCGCCAACTGGAAGAACCCGGCGCGCGCCCTGGGGCTCGGCATGCCGCTCGCCTTCGTGGGCATGGCGCTGATCACGCATTACCTGGTGGGCCTGGACTGGACGACGTCCTTCCTGGTCGGTGCGGTCCTCGCGCCCACCGACCCGGTGTTCGCCTCGGCCATCGTGGGGCGCAAGGAAGTGCCGTCCAAGCTGCGGCAGTTGCTGAACGTGGAGAGCGGCATCAACGACGGCCTCGCGCTGCCCGTCGTTCTCATCCTCATCGCCGCGGCCGGCCCCACCTCAGGACATGCCGAGTCCTCCCTGGGGAAGATCGGTCTGGAGCTGCTGCTCGGCCTGGTCTTCGGCGTGGTTCTGCCGATGGCCGTCATCGCCCTGGTCCGCTTCCGTCACCTCGGCGCGGAGCCCAAGCTGCAGCCGCTGCTGCCGCTGGCGATCGGTGTGATCCTGTACGCGCTGTGCCACCTCACGCACGCCAACCCCTACCTGGCGGCATTCTCGGCGGGCGCAGTTCTCACTGCCCGCTCGATCGAGGCCAAGGAGTCCTTCGAACCGCTGGGCGAGGCACTGGCCGAACTGGCCAAGTTCGCTGCCCTGCTGGTGTTCGGCGCACTGCTCACTCCGAGCCTCTTCGGCGACCTGTCGTTCGGCGGGTACGTGGCCGTGGTCCTGGCCATCGTGCTGATCCGGCCCGCCTCGCTGCTGCTCTCGTTGATGGGGACCCGCTTCACCCGCCAGGAGAAGCTGGTGGCCGCCTGGTTCGGCCCGAAGGGTTTCGCCTCCGTCGTCTACGGGCTGCTCGTGCTCCAGGCCGGGATCCCCCAGGGCGGGGAGGCGTTCACGCTCATCGCGGTGTGCATCGCCTTCTCGATCGTGGCCCACAGCAGCACCGATGTCCCCATCGCCCGCCTCTTCCACGTCGACGAGCTCACCGACACCGAAGTGCCCGCCGCCCGGACCAGCGACGCCACGAGCGCGGAGGAGCCGAGCCGCGTAGGGCCGTGAGCCCGCCCGTACGCCGACGGGACCGTCCGCGTACCCGGCCGAGCTTCCGGCGAGGCCGTCAAGCCTCCGATCGCGGGCCCCGACGACACGGTCCTGGAAGTCGCCGCGCTGATGGCACAGGTCCGCGGCCCCTTGGTCGCCGTCGTGGTGAAGACCGAGGACAGCAGGCGTCCGCTCGACATCATCACGGCGTCGCGTCTGCTCCACGACCTCCTGGGCGCGTCGGGGAAGTCGGATCCCACGCCCCGATCCTGCAGGCCGAGGAGAGAACGACGAGGCCGCAGGGGAGGATCGTGCCGCGTGCGGTGCTGACCGCGTGTCCCGTCTCCTCGTCGCGGCATCCACCCGAGCCGTCAGGCGCCGCCGTGGTTTTCGAGCCGTCAGGCGCCGCCCTGGTTCCCGAGCCGTCAGGCGCCGCCCTGGTTCCCGAGCCGTCAGGCGCCGCCCTGGTTCCCGAGCCGTCAGGCGCCGCCCTGGTTCCCGAGCCGTCAGGCGCCGCCCTGGTTCCCGAGCCGTCAGGCGCCGCCCTGGTTCCCGAGCCGTCAGGCGCCGCCGTGGTTTTCGAACGGCAGGTGAATACGCTCGATGACCTCCTAGGTGTCTGTGACGACTGTCTTGAGCTTGTCGCGCTGTTCCCCGCTGGCGAGCGCCGTCAACCTGTTCTCGACGTGTGGGGGCAGGTCATTGAGGTTGAGTTCGACTCCGGCGTTGCGCGAATGGTCGATGAAGGTCAGCAGGGCCTTCGCCCCGGACAAGTCGATGTAGCTCACGCCCTCCAGGCTCAGCGACAGGTTCGAGCGGTCACCGGGCAGGGCGGAGAAGACCCGGTCCACGGAGAGGAACGACAGAGGCCCTTCGATGCGGTAGGCATCGGCGTCGTCGCGGATGACCCTGGCTCTGCCCCGGCGTCCCGGTACGGCGTGCACGACGAATGCCAGGAGGACGCCGGCGGCGACCGCCACGGTCAGGTCGAAGAGGACCGTGACGATCATCGTCACGAACATCACGGCGACGTCGCCGCGCGGGGTGACGTGCGCCTTGCTCAGGCCGTCCCAGTCGAACATGCCCACCGCGGTCAGGATCAGGATGCCCGACAGAACGGCGAGGGGTATGTACTGCACGACGGTCCCGAGGCCGACCACGAGGGCGAGGAGGATGACGCTGTGCGCGGCCGCCGACAGGGCGGTGCGGCCGCCGCTTCTGATGTTGACCACGGACCGGACGGTCGCGCCGGCGCTGGCGAGGCCGCCGAGGAGACCGCTGGCGGCGTTGCCGATGCCCTGGCCGATCAGTTCCTTGTTGCTCCGGTGCCGGGTGCCGGTGATGTTGTCCATGACGACCGAGGTCAGCAACGAGTCGATGGAGCCGAGCAGCGCGATGCTGAGCGCGGGCAGCAAGAGGGTGAGGACCAGGGAGCCGCTGAGGTCGGGAACGGTGAGCGAGGGTACGGACTCCGGGATCTTGCCGATGTAGTCGATCGCGCTGTTGAGCGCGACCGGCCCGACGTGTACGTCCCGCAGGGGCCGCTCCGCGACCCGCAGGAGCAGGGTCATGAGGACGAGCGCGATCAGGCTGGCCGGGACCGACTTGATCACGCGCGTCGACAGGAGCATCAGCACTATCGTTCCTGCAACCACCAGGAAACTGCTCCGCGCCTGGTCCAGTTCGCCCAGGATGATGATGAGCGCGATCCCGCCCATGAAGCCCGAGACCACGGGGTGGGGGATGAAGCGGATGAGCGACCCGAGTTTGCACAGGCCGAACAGGACCTGAAACGCACCGGCCATGATGAACGCCAGGAACGCGCCCTCCAGCCCGTGCTCGGATATCACCCCGGTGGCGACGACGGTGATGGGGCCCGTGGGGCCGGTGACCTGGCCGGGCGTACCGCCGAAGACCGCCGCGAAGAATCCGGCGAAGATCGCGCCGTACAGCCCGACGAGTGCGCCTTCCGACGTACCGGTCGCGGTGATGCCGAAGGCTATGGCCAGCGGCAGAGCTACGACGGCGACGGTCAGGCCGGCCAGGACTTCCTTGGTAACGCGCTGGAGCATCGGCCCTCGTTCCGGGTCGGCAGAAAAGGTGAACTCGGCGCACGGTGGGCCGAGTTGCCGACCAGACTTCCCGGCACTCCAGACCGTAAAGATGCCGTATGGATTGAATCAAGGCAAGACCAAGGATCACACTGTGAGATCCGCTTCGCGCTAGGCGCGGTCAGGCTCGGCTCCTCCGGGCGCCGCCATCCCTGCGACCTGCAAAGGCGCCACGGTCAACGGCGCTTCCCACCGGCTACCGGAAACAAGTTCGACGCCGTGGCGCCCCTTTTGCACCCTTGCCGAAGGAGGATCGAGCGGGTTTTGATTCAAAGGAAGGTAAACCAGCACGGAAAGATCAAGCGCCGCGAGGACGCGGCCGTGACCATCTGCCACCGGAAACCGGAAGAGGGCCATGACCGCCATCGATGAACTGCTGCAGCGAAACTCCGACTCGCCGCTGCGGGGTACGCCGACCATCAACACGCCGGTGCCGAGCCTGCACTTGACGATTGTCACCTGCATGGACGCCCGGATCAAAGTGTTCGACGTATTCGGCCTGAAGCACGGTGAAGCACACATCCTGCGCAATGCCGGCGGTGTCGTGACCGACGACACCATCCGCTCCCTCGCCATCAGCCAGCGCAAGCTGCACACCCGCGAGATCATCGTCATGCAGCACACCCAGTGCGGCATGGCGACCTTCACCGAAGACGAGTTCAAGGACGAACTGGAGCACGACACCGGCCTGAGGCCCACCTGGTCGGTGGAGAGCTTCCGGGACGTCGAGGCCAGCGTGCGAACCTCGGTGGCCCGCGTGCGGCATGCCCCGTTCCTCCCGCACACCGACCGGGTCCGCGGATTCGTCTACGACGTGCGCGACGGGTCGCTGTCCGAGGCCGACGCCGCCGCACGCACCGTCTCCGCCTGACCCGCCCCCTGAGGTCTGCCGGGACACGGAAGCCGGCGCCTCTCGCCCGATGCCGTCCGACGTCGTTGTATGCCGTTCCGGGGCCGATGGATGATGGCGCGCGGGAGGTGGGCGGTGACAGCACACGCGCGGGCGACGGCGCGCGACGCGCACGGGATGCCGAACGGGAAGGGCGCCGGCCTGCGGTCGCCGGGCCGGGTGCGGTTCATGGGCGTCCTGCTGATCCTGCTGTCCCTGATACCGGCGGTAGCCTCCTACACGGTGTTCAGCTGGTGGCTGCCCTCCGACGCACAACGCTACCGGGACTACCGGGCGGCCGAGCCGTGCTCCGCCCGGGACAGCGGTCTGGAGCAGACGGAATGCCTGAGCAGCTGGCGCCTCACCGTCGAGAAGACGGTGAACGGGGGGAAGGCCTACAAGGCGACCCTGACGGACCAGGACTCCTGGCGGGGAACCGTGTCCTTCGGAGACCCGGGGCCGCTCCTGGAGCGGCTCAAGTCCGGCGACCAGGTCACCGCCACCGCCTGGCGGCGCGGCATCGTGGCGCTCCGCAAGGACGGCGTACGGCAGGACACCTCCGAGGCGCCCCGTGACGAGGTCCAGATGAACGCCGCTGTCGGCATGATCGCCGCGCTCGTCGCAGCGCAACTCTTCATATTCGGCGCGGTACGTCTGGCCAGGCCACGTGACCACGGGCCCTTCACGTGGAACCCGTACGGCAGGCGGCTGCTCATCACCATCGCAGCGGTCTGTTTCGGGGTGGGACTGTCGGCGGTGTGGACCGGCATGCCGTGGTGGAGCGTGTCCGCCGCCTCGGTATCCATCGTGGTGTGCGCGGCGGTCGTGACGCATCACCGCTTGCATCGCGCGGCGGCTTCGCCGTAGGTACGGCCGAGCTGCCGCCCGTACCGTGCCGTACGCCGCACCGGGCTGTCCGCACCCTCAGCCGGCAGGGCGCGCGCCGCCTCCGGCAGCCGCCTCCTTCCCTCCGGTGGGACGCGATCCGTGCGGGCGCTGCCTGTTCTGCCCGGGTTCCGAGAGGTAACGTGGAGAACAAGTCCCCCTAGGGAGGCTGATGCGATGCCATGGTTGGTGTGGCTGCTCGCCGCCGGGGTGCTCGGTGTGGCGGAGTTCTTCACCCTGACGCTGGTCTTCGGGCTGCTGGCGGGTGCCGCCCTGGTCGCAGCCGTGGTCGCCGGTGTGGGTGTCGGTGTCTTCGGTCAGCTTGTGGTGTTCGCAGCGGCAGCGGCAGCGGGCCTCGTCGTCATTCGCCCCGTCGCGCTGCGGCACATGGCGCAGGGCCCCCTCACGCGCGAGGGCAGCGATGCGCTGATCGGCAAGCAGGCCGAGGTCATGCAGGAGGTCACCGCGACCCACGGCCTGATCAAACTCTCCGGCGAGGAATGGTCCGCACGTTCCCTTGACGAAAGTCACGTGATCCCGGTGGGGGCGCTGGTGGATGTCATGGAGATCGAGGGCGCCACAGCCGTCGTGTACCCACGGGAACTCCTTCCGTGAACGGCTGAACACACAGCAACGGAGGAAGCATGGATCCGGTTGTCATCCCGATTCTCGTGGCGGCGATCGTCGTCGTCTTCCTCGTGGCCTCCACGGTGCGGGTCGTCCCACAGGCGCGCCGCTACAACATCGAGCGGTTCGGCCGGTATCGCCGGACGCTGCAACCGGGTCTGAACTTCGTCCTGCCGGTGGCGGACCGCGTCAACACCAAACTCGACGTGCGCGAGCAGGTCTATTCGTCCGACCCCAAGCCCGTGATCACCGAGGACAACCTCGTGGTCAACATCGACACCGTGCTCTACTACCACATCACCGACCCACGGGCGGCGGCCTACGAGGTCGCCGACTACCTGCAGGCGATCGACCAGCTCACCGTGACCACGCTGCGGAACGTCATCGGCAGCATGGATCTGGAGGGGACCCTCACCTCACGCGAGGAGATCAACACCAGGCTCCGCACCGTGCTCGACGATGCCACCGGCAAGTGGGGCATCCGGGTCAACCGCGTCGAGATCAAGGCCATCGATCCGCCGAACACCATCAAAGAAGCGATGGAGAAGCAGATGCGGGCCGAGCGTGACAAGCGCGCGGCCATCCTGCACGCCGAAGGTGAGCGGCAGGCCAAGATCCTCACCGCGGAGGGCACGAAGCAGAAGGACATCCTGGAGGCACAGGGCACGCAGCAAGCCATGATCCTGCGGGCGGACGGCGAGGCCAAGGCGGTGGAGCGCGTCTTCCAGGCCGTCCATCGCAACAACGCCGACCCGAAGGTCCTTGCCTACAAGTACCTCGAGACGCTCCCGCACCTGGCTCAGAGCGACAACAACACGTTCTGGGTCATCCCGGGAGAGCTGACGGAGGCGGTTCGCACCGTCAGCGGCGCGTTCAGCGATCGGTCAGCGATGGGTCTTCGCACACCCCCACCGTCCGAAGAGCCAACCGTCGCGGGCTCTGATCGCGCCTCGGGCGGAAGCGGGAGTCCGGAGCCCAAGGCGGAATCGACGCTTTCGCTCGACGCCGCCGCGGCTATCGACGAGGCCGCGAAGCAGGCAGCCGCCGCGGTGAACGACGCCAAGGCCGAGGCCGAGGCCGCGAGGACGCCCACCGTGCCGAGCCGAGGTCAGCCGTCCGGCGATTGAGGCAGCCCTCGATCCGGCTACCAGGCAGCCGGGAGAACCGCGCCTCCGGCGTGCTCGACGGTGGCCGCGAGGGCATGACCGTGCCGAACGCGTCTGACGTGATGCTGACGCCGCCGGAGAAGTCCGGGTCCTTGCGGGCCTCGGCCCAGCTGGCGGGGTCGGCGATGACGATGGTCAGCGCGGTCATCGTGCGGATGACGACGGTGTCGATGAACGGCTCCAGCAGGGCGACCAGGCCCTTCTCGCCGGCGGGGGCGGTCTTGACCGCGGAATGGGCGATCGGCGCGGAGCCCAGGCCGGCCTCGTTGGAGAATGCGGCTTGCCTGAACCCGATGATCAGCGCACCGAGGACTCCACCGGCGACGCCCTCGGGGTTGAAGGCGCCCTCGATGATCGTGGCGACCGCGGCCGGGGCCAACCGCTCAGGCGCAGCTCACGGCCGCCGGGCCGGAGGTGCCACGGGCCCGGCGAGCCCCGGTGTTTCGGTCCGGCGTCGGCGGTGAGGATCACCGAATGACCCCGCACCTCGAATCCCCCGCGCCACAGGAACCCCTTCCGCCCGTCCCGCCCGCCCCGCCCGTCGCGCCTGATCCGGGCCTCCCCCACCTCGACGCCGCCACGCTGGCCCGCCTCGTCCCGATGGACGCCGCCGTCGACGCCGTCGAGGACGCGCTCGTGAGCGGCGGGCTCGACCCCGAGGCGGAACCCGCGCGGTCCGTCGTCGGCGTGACGGGCGGTCAGCTGCTGCTGATGCCGTCGTC
This sequence comes from Streptomyces flavofungini, assembly GCF_030388665.1. Taxonomy (NCBI): domain Bacteria; kingdom Bacillati; phylum Actinomycetota; class Actinomycetes; order Kitasatosporales; family Streptomycetaceae; genus Streptomyces; species Streptomyces flavofungini. The sequence continues at coordinate 1,894,730 of NZ_CP128846.1, forward strand.
GACGGCGTCGTACGCGGGCGTGAAGGTGGCGTCCGTGACCCCCGGCAACCCGGAGCGCGGCCTGCCCCGCGTCCAGGGCCTCTACCTCCTGCTCGACGGCGTGACCCACCAGCCCCTCGCCCTGCTCGACGGCATCGCCCTCACCTCGCTGCGGACGCCGGCCGTGTCCGGCGCCGCGATCCGGCGCCTGGCCGCGCCGGAGGTCCGGCGGCTGCTCGTGTTCGGGACCGGGCCGCAGGCGTGGGGGCATGTGGAGGCGGTACGGGCGGTGCGTCCCGGCCTCGCCCATGTCGACGTGGTCGGGCGTGACCAGGGGCGGGTGGCCGCGTTCGTGGAGCGGTGCCGGGCGGCGGGGCTCGCGGCGGCGGCCGCGGTGCCGAAGGACGTCGCCCACGCCGACGTGGTCTGCTGCTGCACCACGGCGCGCGAGCCGCTGTTCGACAGCGCGCTGCTCGCCCCGCACGCGACCGTCGCCGCGGTCGGCTCGCACGAGCCCGACGCCCGCGAGGTCGACGAGCGCCTCCTCGGCCGGGCCACGGTCGTCGCCGAGTCCCGGTCGGTGGCGATGCGCGAGTGCGGCGACATCGTGCAGGCCGTCGCCACCGCCGCGTTCGACCTGCGACGCCTGGGCACCCTGCGCGAGCTGGCCCGCGGCGAGGTGCCCGTCGACGCTGCCCGCCCGCGCCTGTTCAAGTCGGCGGGCATGGCGTGGGAGGACCTGGCGGTGGCGGTGGCGGCGTACGAGAAGTGGCGGGCGTAAGGGGCGCGCCCGCCTCCTGCTCCACCGTCACCGGGTGCCGCACCACCGCGTCGAACAGGTGCCCCTGGGTGGGCGTCATGAGGGCAGCCTTCCGCGGCGGGCGTGCGGGGGTGTGCGCGTGCGCGAAGTGCCGTACGCCGTCGGGGAAGCGAGCGGCGCACGGGACGAGGAGCGACGTACCGAGAAGAACGAGAGAGGATCAACAACAGTCGCGCGACGGCAGTGCGCGGGCCCGGAGGGCTCCGGTGGCATCAGGTGCTGCGGCTGAGGATCATGGCGACATGGTACGAGGCCGTGACGTGCCCCGTCACGGCCTCGGCCCGTTCGTGCGCGGTACGGCTACGGCGTCGTCGTCGACACGACGTACACCATGGGGTGCTTCGGGTCGGAGCGGTTCACGACGATGTCCTGGGTCGGGGTGGGGTTCTTCATCTCGTGGGTGAGGCCCCACCAGGGCCCGGGGCCGGTGAACTCCCAGCCGACGACCCCGCGGTCGCGCTTGCTGATGGTGATGTCGTTCTTCTTCAGCGCGCTGACGCCCTCGCCGGTGCCTGTGGCCCTGAGGAACTTGTCGAGGCCTTCGTTGCTGGTGAGGAACTGGACGTACAGGCGGCTTGTGCGCCAGTTGTTGGTCTCGTAGTAGGCGACCTCGGCGGAGTACGGCGGGATCGGCACGTCGTAGAGACGGCGCTGGACCTTGGAGGGCCAGCCCGCGGTGAGGCCGGTCGCGGAGTACTTCTTCTCCTTGTCGCGGCCGCTGTCGCGGCTCTGGTTCGCGGAGATCAGCAGATACACGGCGGGTACGCCGATGAGCAGCACGATGATCGTCGCGGTGAGCCAGCGGCGGCGGATCATGTGGCCGCGGTTTTCCGGAGGGCGCTGCTCCGCGTCACCCGGCCCGGGCGGGCCCGGCAGGTCCGGGGACGAGGGCTGGCGGGGCACGGTCATCTACTGGGATCCCTGGGCGGTGCGGTCGTTGGAGCGGCGGGCCGCGGCGTAGCGCTCGTACCGCTCGTAGCGCTCGACGCGGCGGCGGTTGGCGCGCCGGAAGCGGCGGGCGACGAGGCGGGCCAGGTCGGCGGCGCCCACCATGCCCGCCTCGGGGCCGAGCTGGGCGCGGGCGATGCGGGCCTCGGGGCGGTAGCCGCGGCCGGTGAGGTGGCGGCGGAAGGCGTCCCTGGCCGGGCCGATGAGCAGGTCGTCGGCCGCGCTGACGCCGCCGCCGACGACGAAGCAGGACGGGTCGAGCGCGGCGGCGAGGTTGGCGATGCCGACGCCGAGCCACTGGCCGATGTCCTGGAGCAGCTCGACGCACATGGCGTCGCCCTCGCGGGCCAGCTCGGTGATGAGGGGCCCGGTGATGTCGGGGACGTTGCCCTTGACGCGCTCGATGATGCCGTACGCCACCGGGGAGTCCGCGGCCGCCAGCTCGCGGGCCTCGCGGACCAGGGCGTTGCCGGAGCTGTACTGCTCCCAGCAGCCGCGGTTGCCGCACGGGCAGCGGTGGCCGCCGGGCACGACCTGCATATGGCCGAACTCGCCCGCGACCCCGAACTTGCCTCGCTTGACCTGGCCGTCCTCCAGGATCGCGCCGCCGATGCCGGTGCCGAGCGTGATCATGACCAGGTGGTCCTCGCCGCGAGCCGCGCCGAAGCGCCACTCGGCCCACGCGGCGGTGTTCGCGTCGTTGTCGACGAGCACGGGGACCGCGAGGCGGCCGGAGATGCGGTCGCGCAGGGGTTCGTTGCGCCAGGACAGGTGCGGGGCGAACAGGACGCGGTTGCGGTCCGCGTCCACCCAGCCCGCGGCGCCGATGCCGACGGCGTGCACGTCGTGCCGGTCGGACAGGTCCAGGACCAGCTCGACGATGGTGTCCTCGACCACCTTCGGGCTCTTGGACTTGTCCGGCGTCTCGGTGCGCAGGGTCTCCAGGATGTTGCCGTCGGCGTCCACGACGCCCGCCATCACCTTGGTGCCGCCGATGTCGATGCCGACGGTGGGGACGCGGGGCGCCGTCAGATGGGATCGGCGCTCACGCGTGCCCACGGTCCGCAGAACGGTGGCTCGGGCGGAGCCGCGGTGCGTGAGGTCGCGGTAGGTGCTCATCGGGCCGATTCTGCCTCACGCTCGCGGGGGCGCGCACAACGGGACCGGGGTGCCGGGGTCACCCCGGTCGGCCCCCGGGAGGTGGGGCGCCCCGCACCTTCGGGGTACGGGCGCCCCGGATCCCTCAGGGGCGCGGGGAACTGCGCGCTCAGCCACGACGAAGCCGCAGACGCGTCTGCTCGGTGCTCGGCAGATGCGTCTGCGGCTTTTCTCGGGCCGGTCGCGCGGTTCCCCGCGCCCCTTGCGGGCCCCGGCTGGGCCTATGGGGCGCCGCCCCCGAGGTCGGGCTCCGGAGCCCGTTCCAGTTCGTGGCGGAGGTCGTCCAGCTCGGAGCCGCCCGCCATCTGGCGGGTCAGTTCGTCGAGGGTGATCTCGGCGCGGGTGTGGCTGCCGGACATGGCACCGCGCTTGAGGAGGACGAAGCGGTTGCCGACCAGGTAGGCGTGGTGCGGGTTGTGGGTGATCAGGACCACACCGAGGCCGGCGTCACGGGCGGCGGCGACGTACTTGAGGACGACGCCGGACTGCTTCACGCCGAGGGCCGCGGTGGGCTCGTCCAGGACGAGCACCTTCGCGCCGAAGTACACGGCGCGGGCGATCGCCACGCACTGGCGCTCACCGCCGGACAGCGTGCCGATCGGCTGGTCCACGTCGCGCAGGTCGATGCCCATGCGCAGCAGCTCCGCGTGCGTCGTCCGGCGCATGAAGTCGACGTCCAGGCGCTTGAACGGCCCCGTGCCCTTCGTCGGCTCGGAGCCGAGGAAGAAGTTCCGCCAGACCGGCATCAGCGGGACGACGGCCAGGTCCTGGTAGACGGTCGCGATGCCGCGGTCCAGGGCCTCGCGGGGGCTGGCGAGCTTGGTCTCCTCGCCCTCGATGGTGAGGGTGCCCGCGTCGTGCTGGTGCAGACCGGCGATGATCTTGATGAGGGTGGACTTGCCCGCGCCGTTGTCGCCGAGCACGCAGGAGATCTCCCCGGCGTGCACTTCGAGGGAGACTCCTTCGAGGGCGCGGATGTTGCCGTAGTACTTGCTGACGGCGTCCAGCTCGACCAGCGGCGTGCGGTCGGCGGGGGCCGTGTCTTGCTTGGATACGGCCTCAGTGGTCATTTCGTCGCCTCCGCGCGCTTGCGGACCCAGGCGTTGAGCAGGGTCGCGAGGAGCAGCATCGCCCCGAGGAAGAACTTGAACCAGTCCGGGTTCCACTCGGCGTAGACGATGCCCTTGCTGGTCATGCCGAAGATCAGGGCGCCGACCGCGGCGCCGACCGCCGAGCCGTAGCCGCCGGTGATCAGGCAGCCGCCGATGACGGCCGCGATGATGTAGATCAGTTCGTTGCCGACGCCCTCGCCGGACTGCACGACGTCGTAGTTGAAGAGCAGGTGCTGGCCGGAGACCCAGGCGCCGAAGGCGACGCCCATGTACAGGCCGATCTTGGTCCTGCCGACGGGCACGCCGACCGCGCGGGCGGCCTGCTCGCCGCCGCCGACCGCGAAGATCCAGTTTCCGGCACGGGTGCGCAGGAGGATCCAGGTGGCGACCGCGACCATCGCGAGCCACCACACGATGGTGATCTTGAAGTCGACGTCGCCGATGGTGATCGTGGAGGCGAACACCTCCTTCGCGGACGAGAAGCCCTCCATGTCGGAGATCGACTTGGTGGAGACGGTCTCGCTGATCAGCTTGGTGAAGCCCAGGTTCGCGCCGGTGAGCATCAGGAACGTACCGAGCGTGATGATGAAGCTCGGCGGGTCCGTGCGGATCAGCATCACGCCGTTGAAGACGCCGATGGCGAGGGTGGCGAGCAGGGACACGCCCACGCCGACCCAGACGTTCGCCGTCATCTGGTAGCTGAACATCGACGAGATCAGCGCGGACGTCGTCACCATGACGCCCGCCGACAGGTCGAACTCACCGCCGATCATGAGCAGCGCCACCGGCACCGCCATGATGCCGATCGTGGACGCCGCGTACAGGACGGTGGCGAGGCTCGACGCGCGCAGGAAGCTGTCGGCGACGATCGCGAAGAACAGGAACACCGCCACGGCGCCCACGACGGAGCCGAGCTCGGGACGGCCCAGGAACTTCTTCAGCGGCGAGGTCTTCAGAAGCCGCTCGTCGGCCGCCTTCTCGGGCCGCTGCGGCGACGGTGCGGGTGCAGGTGCGGTCGCGCTCATCGGGTCCCCCGCTTCGCGTATTCCTCCAGCTCGGCGGCCTGGTCCTTGGTGATGATCTGCGGTCCGGTGAGGACCGGCTTGCCGCCGCCGAGCACATCGGCGTTGTACTTGTAGAGCCACAGCAGGTCCACGGCCTCGTACCCCTGGAGGTAGGGCTGCTGGTCCACGGCGAAGCCCAGGGTGCCGGACTTCAGGCCGCCCGCGACCTTCTCGTTGAGGTCGAAGGTGGCGATCTCGGCCTTGCTGCCCGCGCCGTCCTTGGCCTTCACGGCCGTGTCGGCGAAGGGCGCGCCGAGGGTGACCACGGCGTCGATGTCCTTGTCGGACTGGAGCTTGGCCTCGATGGAGGACTGCACGTCGGGCATGTTGGTGCCCTCGACGTACAGGTTCTGCATGTCGCCGTCGAACGTCTTCTCGGCGCCCTCGCAGCGCTGCTCGTGGCCGACGTTGCCCTGCTCGTGCAGGACGCACAGGGCCTTCTTCCTGCCGCGCTTGTTCAGCTCCTCGCCGACGGCCTCGCCCGCGATCGTCTCGTCCTGGCCGATGTGGGTCAGGGCGCCGAACTTCTTGGACTCCGCCGAGCCCGAGTTCACCGTGATCACCGGGATGCCGGCCTTCGTCGCGCGGGCCACGGCGGCCTTCATCGCGTCCGGCTTGGCCAGCGTGACGATGATGCCGTCGACCTTCTTGTCGATGGCGGCGTCCACGAGCTGTGCCTGCTGCTGCGCCTCGTCGTGGTGCGAGTACAGGAACTTGATGTTGTCCTTCACGGCGGCCTGCTTGGCGCCGCTCTGCACGATGTCCCAGAAGGTGTCGCCGTCGCCCGAGTGCGTGATCATGGCGAACGTCCAGCGCGGCGTGTTCACCGCGGCCCTGCCCTGTGCCTGCTGCGCCTTGCGGGCGTCCTCGGCGCGCTTGCCGCCGGTGCTGCTGCATCCCGCCAGGGACACCCCGAGCACCGCCACAAGCACGGCACCCACCGCACGTACTCCAGTCCGAACCCTTGCCACGACGTCGTGCCCTTCTTGCTGTCCAGTGTCTGCTGCGCCTGCGGTGCGCACGGAGCCGCCCGCGTTTGCGTTCGCGGCGCCGATTTGGTTTGCAGTGCTTGCTGTGTTCCTCGGTGCGGCCGGGCCCGCTGCCCGGACCCGGCCGCCCAAGTATCGGTCACACGGATCAGCCGTGTGGTCATCGGGTACCGCGGGCGGTGTACTTCTCCAGCCTCGGTACGTCCTTCTTGGTCACCACCGCCGGACCGGTCAGGACGGGTTTGCCGCCGCCGAGCACGTTCGCGTTGGTGCGGTACAGCCACAGCTCGTCGATCGCGAGGTAGCCCTGGAGGTAGGGCTGCTGATCGACGGCGAAGCCGACCTCGCCCGCCTTGAGCCGCTTGACCACCTCGGCGTTGAGGTCGAAGGTGTCGATCTCCGCGTCGCTGTCCGCGTCCTGCTTCGCCTTCACGGACACGGCCGCGATCGGCGCGCCCAGGGTGACGACCGCGTCGATGTCCTTGGCGGCCTGGAGCTTGGCGCTCACCGACGACTGGGCGCCGGGCGCGTTGGTGCCGTCGACGTTCAGGTTCGTCACCGTGCCGCCGAAGGTCTTCTTCACACCCGCACAGCGCTGCTCCAGGGAGACGTTGCCCTGTTCGTGGATCACGCACAGGACCTTCTTCCGCCCCCGCCGGTCCAGTTCGTCGCCGACGGCCTCACCCGCCACGGACTCGTCCTGCCCGATGTGGCTCAGCGCGCCGAAGCGGGTGGAGAACTCCCCGCCCGAGTTGATGGTGACGACCGGTATCCCGGCCTCGCGGGCCTTGCCGAGGACGGCCTTCATCGCCTCCGGCTTGGCCAGCGTCACCACGATCCCGTCGACCTTCTTGTCGATCGCGGCCTGGACGAGCTCCGCCTGGCCCTTGCCCTCCTTGTCGTTGGAGTACAGGAACTCGACGTTGTCCTTCTTGGCCGCCTCCTTGGCGCCGTTCTGGACGATGTCCCAGAAGGTGTCGCCCTCACCGGAGTGCGTCACCATCGCGATCTTCAGGCGCGGGGTGCCGGCCGCCTTCCCGCCGCCACCGCCGTTCCCTTCGTCCTCGGAGTCCTTGCCCCCGGAGCCGCTGCACCCTGCCGCGAGTGCGACGACCACTAGGAGCGCTGCTGCCGTGCGGGCTGTACGCATGAGGGGTCCGCCCTTCTCCCGGCCGCGGATCGCGGCTTCGGCCGCGCCGATGCGGCTTGAGGAGTTCTAACGGCGGGAGCGGGCCAACGTCAATGACTTTGTCAGAACATTCTTACGGCCGCACCAGAAGTTGGAACTCGAAGGAGTACCGCGAGGCCCGGTAGATGTGCGAGCCGAACTCGACCGCGCGTCCGGTGTCGTCGAAGGTCGTACGGCGCATCGTGAGCAGCGGCGCGCCCTCGGGCTCGGCCAGCAGGCCGGCCTCCTCGGCCCCGGCGGCACGGGCGCCGACGGACTGGCGGGCGCTGTGCAGCGTGATGCCCGCCGCGCGCATCAGGCGGTAGAGCCCGGTGGCCTCCAGACGCTCCGTGTCGAGCGGGAGCAGCCCGGCCGGGATGTGGTTCCGCAGGTGCGCCATCGGCTCGCCGTGGGCGAGCCGCAGGCGCTCCACCAGGTGGACGTCGCTACCCTCGGCCACCCCGAGGGCGGCGGCGGTCTCGGCGGTCGCGGGCTCGACGACGTTGCGCAGGACCCGGGTCTCGGGCCGCTGTCCGGCGGCCTCCAGGTCGTCGTAGAGGCTGCTGAGCTCCAGCGGGCGCTTGACCTGGCTGTGCACGACCTGGGTACCGACGCCGCGGCGGCGCACCAGGAGGCCCTTGTCGACGAGCGACTGGATGGCCTGGCGGACGGTGGGCCGGGACAGGCCGAGGCGCCCCGCCAGGTCGATCTCGTTGCCGAGGAGGCTGCCGGGCGTCAGGGCGCCGCGCTCGATCGCCGCCTCCAGCTGCTGCGACAGCTGGAAGTACAGCGGGACCGGGCTGCTGCGGTCGACGCCGAGGTGCAGGGCCACCGTGGGGTCCACGGCCGGTTTGGCGGCTTTGGCCGCGGCTGGATCGGTCACGGGGCGAGCGTAGTCCCGCGAGATGATGACGGGAAGTTCGGAAGTTCTGTTGTCAGGACAAAACCTTGGCAAGGGCGGGTGACACGCTGGCTCCCGACCAGCCCTGGAGCATCGCGAGACGGCTGCGGGCCAGCGGGGGGAGCGTGTCCACGAAGGCGGGCGACGCTACCGCCCCGTTCGGCCAGGAGAATCCAGCGCACTGGCAAGCGGCCTACCTGGGTGCCCTCTTTGACCGACACGATGACCCCAGAGCGCTCCCACTCGGCGATCCGGCGCTTGCGGCCCGTGCCCGTTCCCGCTCACCGCCCGGGGGCGGGCCCCCCACCATCAGCGTGCGCAAAAGTGGAGCGATGGACCGGCTGACGATCCATGAGACCTCTTCCGGTGGCAGCCCTGCGTTTCTCACGCTCACGCTTTCGGGGAACTGGACGAACTGGACGTCATGAACGTCGGCCAACTCAGTGATGCCGTGGTGCGCGAGCTGGAGGCGGGCCACCGGCATCTGCTGCTCGACCTGAACGAGATCACGAGCCGGTCCTTCCCGGGCCCCGCTCTTGGCACGAGCGAACCGGCGAGCCGCCACGTATGCAACTCCGCACTGCTGCACCGACGTTGAGGCCGCGGTGATGTTGACTGGATTCGCAACTCATGGGGATAGTGTGCCTGTTCTGTGAACGGGTTGTTCGAAACTCCAGGGAGAGGGCACATGAGAGCACGTACTACGTTCCGAGGCGTCATCGTCGGCACCGCGGCCATGGCCGCGGTGTTCAGCGGGACGACGGCACAAGCGGCGCCCTCCGAGACTGAACCGACCTGCTCTTACCCCTCGGTCTGCTTCATCCACGGCGGAGAAGTCGTCGACGAGTACTACCACGTGTCCGACTGGCAGTACCTGCCGATCCCGCTGCGCGCTCCGCTCCGGGTCGTCAACACACGCCATGAGACGGTCTGGATCGGCGACAGCAAGGGGGGCGCCAGCTGCATTCAGCCCGAGTCGGCCCTCGACGTCCCGTACGGCACCATCGAAGCCGTGCGGATCGACGACTCGGTCGAGTGCGATCTCACCTGACGCGTCCCGGCCCTGCTCATGCTCGCCGGGGCGATCAGGATCACCACCCTGGTCAGCAGGCAACCCCCTCGGGTTGCCCCCAGCCTGGCAGCGAGCCAATGGACGCAGATGCCTCAAGACGCCCCGCTGTCCGAACGTGACTCCCGGCCGCCCTCTTCAGCAGGCGCCTTCGGCTGCGCGGCCGGGCGCCCGGGATCTGGGCAGCGGTTCCGGTAACGACTCCACAACACCTCTCTGCTCTCCACAACTGTCTCTTTCCGCCACTGGTCTCCCCTGCGTCGAGATACGGACCGACAGACACACAAAATCAAGATCAATATCTGGCGAACTCGTTCGCCCGGCGCCACCAGGAGAGACCACTTCATGCCCCACCCGGAGCACAGCATCACCCCGCACAGACGCGGCCGCCCCCACCTCGCCGCCGCCACCACCGTGGCCGCCGCGCTGACCGGCGGACTGCTCATAGCCGCCGCACCGGCGGCGACGGCGGCGCCGAGAGCGGAACTTCCGGCCACGAACGCCGACTTCAACGGCGACGGCTACGCCGACGTGGCCGCGTCCGCGCCCACCGCCTACGTGAACGGCAAGAAGCACGCGGGCACCGTCTCCGTGATCTACGGGAAGGCGACCGGCGTCGGCCGCACCACGACGTACTCCCAGAACAGCCCGGGGGTGCCCGGAACCGCCGAGGCCGGTGACTTCTTCGGGGGCGAGACCGCGTACGGGGACTTCGACCGCGACGGCTACGACGACCTGGTCGTCGGCACGCCGGGCGAGGACGTCGGCGGCGACAAGGACGGCGGCACCGCGCAGATCCTGTGGGGTTCGAAGAGCGGCCTCAAGGGCGGCACCACCGTGAAGGACCCGCGCCCCACGAAGCACGACGCCTTCGGCAGTGCCCTTGAGGCCGGTGACTTCAACGGCGACGGCAGGGACGACCTGGCGCTCGGCACGTACTCGGCGGCGACCATCGACGTCTACCGCGGCGGCCTCTCCTCGGGCGGCACCAGCCGCTACACGGTCAAGCCCCCCATCCACGGCGGCAACGGCGACGGAGTGCGCAACCTGCACTCCGGCGACGCCAACGGCGACGGCGTCGACGACCTGATCGTCAACGGCTACGAGAAGGACACCCCCAACGGCTACAACGCCAACTTCTGGCTGCCGGGCTCCTCGGCGGGCCTCAAGGCCGTCGGCGCCCAGAAGCTGCTGCCCGGCATCATCACGGACCTGGGTGACACCGACAAGGACGGCTACGACGACATCGTCATCGGCAACTACTGGGACGATCACATCACAGGCTCCGCGCGCGGCGGCGCCGTCCACGTGGTGCACGGCGGCGTGAACGGGCCGGACAGCGGCGACCGGCAGAAGTTCACCCAGGACACCCCCGGTGTGCCCGGCGCTGGCGAGAAGGGCGACTCCTTCGGCACCGAGATCGACCTCGGCGACATCAACGGCGACGGCAACCTCGACCTCGTGGTCGGCGCGCCCGGCGAGACCGTGAACGGCCTCACGGACACGGGCGCGGCGACCGTCCTGTACGGCGCGGCGAACGGCTCCGGCATCACCGGCAAGGGCGCGAAGTTCCTCACCCAGAACACGCCGGGCGTGCCGAACTCCGACGAGAAGGCCGACTTCCTCGGCTCTGACGTGCACATCGACGACCTGAACGGCGACGGCCGCGGCGACGTCGTCCTCGGCGCGTCCGGTGAGAACGGCGGCAACGGCGCGGTGTACCCGCTGATCTCCCGCGCCGACGGCTCCCTCAAGGGCTCCTCCGGCGTCTACACCTCCACGGCCGGCATCTCCGCGACGGGCAGCCCGCAGTTCGGCTTCCGCTTCGCCGACTGACCCGCGGCGCGGCTCACGGGGCGCGGCTCACGGGGCGCCCGCTCCGTGAGCCGCGGACGGGAAGACCCCGCAGACAGCCGGGCCCGCTCTGGACGCGCACGGATCCGGCCCGCGACGCCGCGCCTCCTACCGCACCACGACGTTGTCCGCGGCCGAAGTCGACGGGCCGGTGGTGGTGTTGCCGTAGTACGCCCAGCGCCACGCGCCCGTCCTGGACGCCTTCACGGTCGTCCTGAGAGCACCCGAGCCGTTGGCGCGCACCTTCTTCACCGTGGTGTAGGAGGTGGCTCCGCTGGGCTTGAACTGCAGGCTCACCAGGCGGCTTCCGTAGGAGGCGTACTTCTTCGTCTCCCAGTTGGCCCGCCTGACCTTGCCGGTCACGGTGATGGTCCTGCCCTTGGCCACCGGTTCGGGCGCGGCGTTCACGCTCAGGCGGGAGTTGCGCTTGACGTAGGCGGTCAGGCGCTTGTCGTCCGTGTCACCGCCGCCGCCCTTGAAGGACACCTCGGCCGCGACCTTCCAGGCTCCGGCCTCGCTGTTGCGCATGTCCCACACCGTGGGATCGAAGTACATCGTCTCGTTGAAGTCGCAGGCGCGCGAGCTCACCTCGTGGCAGTCGCTCGTCTCGACGGCGTGCCACAGTCGGTCACCCGTAGTGCCGCGGTACAGGAACACCGCCGGCCACTTCCACTTGCGGGTGGTCGTCATCCGGAAGGAGGCGGGCACCGCGACCTCCTTGGACACCCCGATCACGATCGGCTTGCCGCCGTTCACCTGGACGCGGGTGAAGGAGACCCCGCCCTCGGCCGCCCCGGCCGGCACCGCGGCCACGCCCGTGAACACCGCCGCCGCGCCACCGGCCACGACAGCTCTCCAGACCTTCTTGCCCACCTGATCCACGATCTTTCCCTCTGCATGTCTCTGCGTCTCTGTACCGAAAGGACCCGGAGAGCCCTCCTCCGGCGCCTTTCAGACAGCCAGGGTCTCTACGCGGTTGTGCACCCGTAGATCACGATCGGGTATCAGAGGTCGTTCTCATGAGCAAAGTCCAGGTACCGTCCGCCGACCAGCGGCGATGGCGTTCACGGAACGGACTCCCCGATGCGGGAGAGAGCATCCGCACCGTTTGTCACGGTTACGTGCTGTCCTGCGTCTGCGGCTGGGAGCGAGCGGCCGGTGAGTTCTGCTCCCAGCGGGCGTCCAGCGCGGCGGCGAAGTCCTCGGCGCGGGTCAGTTGGACGCGCAGCTTGTCCACCTGACCGGCGGCTGCCTGCCCGTAGGTGCGGACGCGCTTCAGCAGCGTCTCGCGTTCGCTGTCGTCGAGCGCATCGCCGCTGTCCAGGCAATCGGTGGCGTCCAGGTCGTCTTCGGACCGGTCGTCTCCGACATCCCCATGGCCGCACTCGTCGCCGTCATGGTGATGGTGTCCTTCGCGACCTTCGACTGGCACTCCATCGCCCTCAAGACGCTCAAGCGCGTGCCGGCGGGGGAGAGCGCCGTCATGGCCGTCGTGGTCGCCACCCACAACCTCGCCATCGGCGTCGTCGTCGGCACCGTGACAGCCATGGTGATCTTCGCCGAGGTCACCGCCGTCACCGACCCCGACGGCGGCACGGTCGTCTACCAGGTCACCGGTGAGCTGTTCTTCGCCTCCTCCAACGACCTGGTCACACAGTTCGACTACACCAACGACCCGGACAAGGTCGTCATCGACCTGTCCGCCGCCCACATCTGGGACGCCTCCTCCGTCGCCGCCCTCGACGCGATCGAGACCAAGTACGCCCGGCGTGGCAAGGAAGTCGAGATCATCGGCCTGAACCGGCCCAGTGCCCAGATCCACCAGAAGCTCAGCGGCGAACTCACCGGCAGCCACTGACCGCCGGCGCCGCGATCAACGAGCGGGACCCCGGCCAACCGGCCGGGCTGGGCGTCCGGCCCCCCTCCTGGTGTTCACCGCGACGGTGGGCGCCCAGCTGTGAGCCTTCTGCCTGTGCTCGCTGCTCGCTGTCGCCTCCTTCGGCTTCCTCTTCCCCTTGACTCGACGGGCGCCGTCGCCGCGGCGTGAGCGCGTTCGCCGCGGCGGACGGAGGCGGAAGTTCTGTTGTCAGGACAAACTATTGACAGGAGCGCGGGTGCCTCGCGAAGGTGTGCCCATGCGCATCGGACTGATCGGAACGGGACGTATCGGCACCTTCCACTCGGCGGCCCTGGTCGGCCATCCGGGGGTGGACTCGCTCGTCGTCGCGGACGTGGACGCCACGCGGGCGGCGGACCTCGCGGCCCGGGTGGGAGCGGAGGCGGCGCCCTCGGTGGACGCGCTCCTCACGGCGGGGACGACGGGCTCCGGCGCGGACGCCCTGGTGATCACGGCGGCGACCTCGGCGCACGCGGAGCTGATCGGCAGGGCGGCGCGGGCCGGTCTGCCGGTGTTCTGCGAGAAGCCGATCGCCCTCGACCTGCCCGGCACCCTCGCCGCGCTCGCGGAGGTCGAGGCGGCCGGCACGGTGCTCCAGCTCGGCTTCCAGCGGCGCTTCGACGCCGGGTACGCGGCGGCCCGCGAGGCGGTGCGGTCCGGACGGCTCGGGCGGCTGCACACGGTGCGGGCCATGACGTCCGACCCGGCGCCGCCGCCCGCCGCGTACCTGCCGCTCTCCGGCGGCCTGTACCGCGACTGCCTGGTGCACGACTTCGACATCCTGCGGTGGGTGACGGGCCGTGAGGTGGTGGAGGTGTACGCCGTCGGGTCCGACGCGGGACCGGCGATGTTCCGCGAGGCGGGCGACGTCGACACGGCCGCGGTGCTGCTCACCCTCGACGACGGCACGCTGGCCACGGCCACCGCGACGCGCTGCAACGGCGCGGGCTACGACGTCCGCATGGAGCTCGCGGGCGAGGCGGACCAGCTCGCGGTCGGCGTGACCGACCGCACCCCGCTGACCTCGGCGGAGCCGGACGGCCCTGCCGCGCCCGACAAGCCGTGGCCCGGCTTCCTGGAGCGGTTCGCGCCCGCGTACGAGGCGGAGCTCGCCGCGTTCGTGGAGGTCGTGCGCGGCGAGCGGGACAACCCCTGCGACGGCCGTGAGGCGCTGCACGCGCTGCGGATCGCGGAGGCGTGCGAGCGGTCGCGGGCCGAGCGGCGGCCGGTGCGGCTCGCGGAGATCGACGGGGGCTGAGGCCGCCGGGCCCGGCGACGCCCGACGGCGGGCCGGGCCCTCGGGGCGGGCGCTCAGGACGGCGTGGCGCGGACCGTGCCCTGGGCCAGCGCGCACAGCGACTGCGTGCCGTCGTCGGCCACGGCGAACAGGTCGCAGCGGACGACGGCCTGACGGCGGGTCGCCTCCGCCACCGTCGCGCGGGCCACCAGGCGGGCACCGGTCGCGGGGCGTACGTACTGAATGGTGAAGCCGGACGTCAGGACGGCGGCGCCGAGCACGGTCCCGGCCGCGAACGTGATGCTGTTGTCGGCCGCGTACGCGAGCACACCGCCGTGCACGAAGCCGTTCTGCTGGCGCAGTTCGTCACGTACGGGGATCTCCAGCGTGGCCGCGCCGTCCCCGAAGGCGCTGACCTCGGCGCGCACGAGGCGGCTGAAGGGCTGGGCGTCCAGGGTCTTGCGGGCCAGGCGGAGGTCGAGGGCGGCGGCGGGGCCGGGGGCAGTGGAGTCGAGGGCACCGGTGGAGTCGAAGTCTCCTGCTGTGCCGTGTTCTTGGTCGTGTTCCGTCATGAGGCGACTTCTACCATCGCCCGCCCAGGTGACGTCTGCCCCGCATGAGCATGCCCGGCTTCCACTCCCCCGGCGCGCCGTCCAGGGCGAGGTCCGGGCGTCGGCGAGGGCCGCCCTCGCCTCTCGTACCCCACGATCAGGGACAGGTCCGCGCCGTCGTCCCGGTGTGGGATGCGGACGCGGTGGACCGGCCCGCGGGCGCGGAGGTCGGCGTGGACGCTGTGGGGGTCGGTGGTGAATCGGGCGCCGTACGCCGCGAGGTCGACGCTCTCCGCCACGCAGGCCCCCTTCGGTCTCCGTACCCCCTCAACGCACGGGCGGACCGGTCGGGTTCCCCCGGCTCACTCCTCGTTCAGCAGCCCCGCGTCATGGACGAGCAGCGCGATCTGCACGCGGTTGTTGAGGTCGAGCTTGGTCAGGACGCGGGAGACGTGGGCCTTCACGGTGGCCACGCTCAGGTACAGCTCGGCGGCGATGTCCGCGTTGGACGCCCCCTTGCCCACGGCGACGGCGACCTCCCGCTCCCGGTCGCCGAGCACGTCGAGCCGGTCGAGGGCGCGCCGCCGCCGGTCGAGCTCGGGCCCGCCCCCGGCCACCTGGGAGATCAACTGCTGCGTCACGCTGGGCGAGAGCACCGGCTCACCCGCGGCCACCGCCCGTACCGCCGCCACGATCTCGGCGGGCGCGGTGTCCTTCAGGACGAACCCGGCGGCCCCGGCCCGCAGCGCCCGCAGCACCTGTTCGTCGGCGTGGAAGGTGGTGAGCACGACGACCTCGGGGGCGTCGGGCCGCTTGCGCAGGGCCTCGGTGGCGGCGAGCCCGTCCATCGTCGGCATCCGGATGTCCATCAGGACGACGTCGGGCCTGACCTCCGCGACGAGGGCCGCGACCTCGCTGCCGTCGCCCGCCTGCCCCACGATCTCGATGTCGTCGGCGCCGCCGAGCATGAAGGAAAGACCGGCGCGGACCAGCGGGTCGTCGTCGACGAGCAGCAGCCTGATCGGATTCATGCGCCTACCGTAACCAGCATCGCGTGCCCGCTCGGCACGTCCGGGCCCGGTCACGACGGGAGCCTCAGGCGCAGCGGGCCGCAGCCGATGCGCTCCGCCTCCAGGGCGACGTACCGCGGCAGCAGCCTGCGGATGTCCGCGGCCCTGCGCCCGTCGTCCGCCCGGATCAGGAAGGTGACCTCGCCGGTCTGGCAGGAGGCCTGGTAGAGCCCCATGTCCTCGCGCAGGAAGCCGTGCCCGCGGGACTCCTTCTTGGTGTCCCCGACGGCGCTGACCTCGCGGCCGCCGTCGAACGACAGGCCCTTGTAGAGCACCGCGAGCCGAGGGTCCTCGACCGTCATCAGGCGCAGCGAAGGGTGGCCGAAGAGGACGTCCCGGTCGCAGGTGCGCACGGGGGCGTCCTTCGAGGCCGTGGTGACCAGCGGCCGGTAGTAGCGGCTGACCACGTTCTTGCCCGGCGCCGAGAGGCCCTTGACGCCGCAGACCGCGTCCCGCTTCTCCGTCGTGAACCGCGCGGGCTCGGCGAGCCGGTCCGTGGGGTCGCCGATGGGACTGTCGCACCCCCGGTCGGCCATGTGGCCGTTGACGAGCTTGACGACGGCGCGCGCAAGCCGGGCGCGTTCGTCGGTGTCGACGTCGCCGCGGTAGTCCGTCCAGCCCGCCTCCACGTCGACGACGAGCGGGCCGTCGTCCTTGCTGGGCCGCCCGATGCAGCCCTCCGGTATCGCGAGCCACGCGCGCGTGTCCGACACCATGCCGAGCAGACCGCCGCCGAGCGGTGTCATCCGCGCGGACAGGTACTCGTCGGCCCACTTGTCGCGCGCGCCGCCGAACCGGTCGTCGAGCCGGTGCAGTTGCGCGCGCACGCGCTTCCCGCGTGGCGACTTCAGCTCGCACAGGCCGGACGGGCCGTCCGAGGAGATGCTGTCGTAGCTGACGCCCACTTCGGAGGACTCGATGTCCCGCTTGCCGTGGAAGAGGTCCGCGACGTCGTCCTCGTCGAGCGCGCCCCAGCAGGCCCGCTCCTCGTGGAAGGGGCCCGCGTCGGCCTGCCAGGCCACGACGGTCCCGCCGAGCAGCGCGCCCGCGAGCGCCGCGGCGACGGCGGGCGTCCAACGGGCGCGGGCGAGGCGCCGCAGGCGGCGCCAGTGCCACCAGGGGGGCGGGGCGGCGGCGATGGCGGCGGCGACCACGCCGAGGGGCTTGCCCGCCGGGGCGGGGCTCGGGGCGGCGTCGGATTCCGCGACGGTTCCGGAAGTTTTCGGAGGCGATGCGGGGGGTTCGGCGGGCGTCGCAGCGGTTTTCGGAGGCGACGCGGGGGATTCCGCAGGCGTCGCAGCGGCTTTCGGAGGCGACGCGAGGGATTCCGCAGGCGACGCGGGGGTGTCCGCAGGCGTCGCGGGAGGCTCCGCGGAAGTCGAGGCCCCCTCGCCCGCGCCCTGAGCCCGCTCGCCCTGAGCCTGCTCCTCCAGACCCCGCTCGCCCTGAGCCCCCGCGTCCACGGTCCCCTCCCCCTTGTCCACGTCACTCATCGACCGCTCCCCTCCGTGTCGGCGGCCGGCGCGACGGGCGCGCAGCCGAGGCGCCGCGCCACCGCGTTGGTGAACGTGGCGAAGTAGTCGGACGTGGTTTTGGTGGGCGCGCCGAGCAGCAGGAAGGACGTGGGCCTGCCCGCGCAGTCGGCGCGTACGACGCCGTGGTCGGAGGTGAAGGTTCCGGTGCCTCGCCAGCCCTTCTCGGGTGCCCGGGTCCCGGTCGCGCCGTCGAGGAGTGCCGAGATGCGGGGTTCGCGCACCATGACGGCGTCGAAGAGCGGCTGGTCCACGCGCTCCCCGAGCCGCACGGAGCGCCCGATCCGCGCCGAGCAGGACTGCAGGTCGTCGTCGACCGCGCCGACCTGGTAGCGCAGCCGCATCGCGGCCTCCTTGCCGAGGTCGGACTTGATGTCGAGGCCGGGGATGCGGCAGACGGCTCCGTCGGGGAAGCTCTCCTCGCGTTCCGGCAGCGTGGGCACGGGACCGGAGACCCGCAGCGGTTCGCCGTCGGCACAACCGGCGGCCTCCATCCCCTTGTTGGCGGCGGCCACGAGGAGTTCGGCGACGTCCCGGGAGCCGCCGAGCTTGGGGACGGCGGCCAGCACGTCGTCCGGCTCCGCGGCCTCGCGCGCGTCGAGGGTGACGGCGGTGGGCCGCCCGTCGCGGGTGTCGCACCGCTTCGGCAGCACGAGAAGCCCGTGGCTGCCGTCGGCGACGCCGGGCAGCCCGTCGGGCAGGGGCATCGCGCGGTCGCCGAGGTAGCCGCCGAGCCAGGTGACGCGGCGGCCCGCGGACCGGGGCGCGGGACCGTACGTCACCGTGACGGTCGTCTCCTGCCGATCCTTGTCGCCGTTGTACGTGTCGCTGGACGTGACCGACAGACGGCACTCGCCGCGCGGCTCGCGGGACGTCGGCGCGGTCCCCGTGGACGTACGGCTGCGGTCGTCGTCGCCCTCGAAGCCCTCGTCTCCGAGGATGCCGGGCCCGCTGTCCTCCTGCCACGCGCCCCAGCAGTAGCGGTCGCGACCGTCGAAGGGCCAGGTGTCCGTGGCCCAGGTGCCGACGCCGCCCGCGAGCAGCGCGAGCACGAGACCGGTGGCCGCTGCCCCTCGCCGTGTTCTGACGAACCGCCGTACGCGTACCAGCCGTTGGGCCCGGGTATCCACCGGTATGTCCCCCGGCGCGCCGCCGGACGCGCCCCCTGGGCTCTCCCCCGTCACGATCTCCGCCTCTCTCGGTAAGGCGGCTGATCGTACAGAAGGTGTGCGGACGCGAAGTCAGCAGGCCCCTGAGGTCATGCCCATGGCAGCCAGGCCTCGACGGTGAAGCTCCCGTCGCAACCGCTGCCGTGGCTGAGCCTGCCGCCCGCGAGGGAGGCGCGTTCGGTGAGCCCGATGAGGCCCTGCCCCGAACCGGGCACCTGCGGCACCTCGCCGGGCGGCGGCGGATTGCGCACGGACAGGGTGAGGCCCTCGCCGGGCGCGCCCGCGACGACGACGGTGACCTCGGCGCCGGGCGCGTGCTTGCGGGCGTTGGTGAGGCCTTCCTGGGCGATGCGGTAGGCGGTGCGGCCGATCGCGGCGGGCACCGCGTCCGGGTCGGGGACGCGCAGGTCGAGGACGACCTTCATGCCTGCTTCGCGGGACTCGGCGACGAGCGTGTCGAGGGCGGCGAGGGTGGGCTGGGGCCGCCCCGACGCGTCCGCGTCGCCGCCGCGCAGGACGCCGATGACCTGCCGCAGGTCCTGCAGGGCCTCGTGCGCGCTCTCCCGGATGACCCCGGCGGCCCTCGCGACCTCCTCGCGGGGCGCGTCGGGCCGGAACTCCAGGGCGCCCGCGTGCACGCTGAGCAGGGTGAGCCGGTGGGCGAGGACGTCGTGCATCTCGCGGGCGATGGCCTCGCGGGCGAGCTGCTGGGCCTTCTCGGCGCGCAGCGCGGCCTCGTTCTCGGCGCGCCGGGCGCGGTCGCGCAGGGCGAGCAGGAGCTGGCGCCGGGAGCGGACGAGCATGCCCCAGGCGACGGTGGTCGCGGCGAACAGCGAGGTGAGGACGATCGAGAGGACGTAGGGCAGGTCGGGGTCGGGCCGCCACCAGTAGAAGGGCACCATCAGGACCACGGACGCGCCGACGACCCACGCGGAGTACTTCCAGGGCCGGTGCACGGCGAGCGTGAAGTAGGCGACGACGGCCGCGCCGCCCGAGGTGTTCGACAGCACCCCGACGGCGACCATCGCCACCGCGAGCCCCACCGGCCAGCGCCTGCGCAGCCACACGGCGGCGCAGGCGAGCGCGCCGCAGAGATGGTCGAGGGCGGACCAGCCCTCGGAGACGGCGGGGTTGGCCTGCACCTCGCTGCTGATGACGAGGCCGAGGAAGACGGCGAAGAGGAAGCAGACGAAGTCGACCAGCCAGTCACGCACGGTCCGCTTGTACCGCCCGGTCCTGCCGGTGGCCCGGTCGGGATCGAGCTCGGCGGCCACTGCCGAGGGCAGGAACCACTGCCTGCGGGCCACGGGCTCCGCCCCGGTCCCGACGTCCGCCGTGTCCGCGGGCTCCGTACGACTCTTCACACCGCACAAATCTACGCACCGGGCGGTGCCCCACCCCGTCCCGGCAGGTGATCATCGACGAAAGTCGGAGCGCGCGAGACTTTGGGCGCTCGGGGCGGGCGCCGGGGGCGCCTTGCGACGGGTACGGCCTCGCCCCGCGGCCGATGTGCGCGCGGGGCCGCGGGGCGAGGCTGTCGTGCCATGAAGCAACTGCTGGAGTTTCTCGGTGTGATCCTGCTGATCCAGGGCGCGGTGGGCCTGCTGAACGAGCTCACCGGCTGGCTGGGCGGGTGGGGCGCGGTGCAGCACCTGACCTTCGTCGACGGCTACGAGCTGTATCTGAGCATCGCGATGATCGTGCTCGCGTGCGCGCTCTTCGCCGCGGCCGAGAGCCGCAGGTTCGGCTGAGCGGGCGCGCCCCCGGCCCGGCCGGACCTCGCCCGCGCGCGGTCAGCAGCCGTGGTCGACGAGGTCGAACGAACGGTAGTGGTCGGCGGTGTAGTAGTCCTCCTGCTGGGACTCACCGGTGACGATGCGGCGGGCGCCCCGGTTCGGGGAGCCGGGGGTCTTGACGGTGTACTCGTGGTAGTAGCCGTTGTTCTGCTTGGGCAGGATGCCTTCCCTGTTCTGGAAGACGGTGCCGTCCTGCGGGTAGGGGAACGGGCCGCCCCGCTCGATCAGGTCGAGCGTGTCGTGCGCCTGGGACGGCAGGTCGGAGTAGCAGATCTCGCCGACGGCGGCGGCCGAGAACCCGGCGGGCGCGACGGCGGCGACCGGCTGGGGGGCCGCGGCGTTCGCGGTGCCGGTGACGGAGCCGCCGACGAGCAGGGCGGCGGCGAGGGCAGTGACACTGAGGATCCGTGGGGGGATTCGCATGCACCCAGCATGACGCGCGTAGAGGTTGATGTGTCAACGTCAAGTGCATCGAATTTTCCGGAAGTTAACTTCCTCCCCGGGGCTCTCACACCCGCCGCGCGGTCTCAGTAACTCCCGTACTCCGGGCGGCCGTCGCGGTCGTAGCTGCTGATGACGACACCCTTGGACGTCGTCCGCGTGCCGGTGTGCCGGAACGCCGTGGGCAGGGCCCCGTCCGCGAACAGCCGCTTGCCGGTGCCGAGGACCACGGGGAACGTCAGCAGGTGGAGCGTGTCGATCAGTTCGTGCTCCAGGAGGGACTGCGCGAGGCCCGCGCTGCCGTGCGTTTGCAGTTCGCGGCCCGGCCGCTCCTTGAGCGCGGTGACGTCCTTGACCAGGTCCTCGCGGCCGATGATCTCGGTGCCCTGCCAGTCCGCGCCGGTCAGCGTGGTGCTCGCGACGTACTTCGGCAGGGAGTTCAGGCGGGAGGCGATGGGGTCGGCGGGGTCGGTCATCTTCGGCCAGTACGAGGCGAAGATCTCGTACGTCCCGCGCCCGAGCAGGAAGGCGTCCGCCCGGTCGAAGACTTCGGTGACGAACCCGATGAAGTCCTCGTCCCCGTAGGGGAACGACCAGCCGCCGTGCGGGAAGCCGCCGCTGGTGTCCTCCTCCGGGCCGCCCGGAGCCTGGATGACGCCGTCGAGGGTGAGGAACTGGGTGAGCGTGATCTTCATGGTGTGACCTCTCGGGGATGGTCGCGGCGCCCGCGGCGTGGTCTTCCCTGTCTCACCCACTCAGACCGCGGCCCGCGCCGAAAGTCATCGGCGCGCCCGGCGTCGCCGTCCGTTTGCCGCCAGCCGTCGCCCGCCCCCGCGGCTTTGATGGAACCCGTCGAAGAAATTGAACCCTCAAGCACTCTCACTCTCTACGGAAACGGGCAGAAGAATGTCTTCTCTGAACGGCAGGACGGCTCTGGTCACCGGCGGCAGCCGCGGCATCGGCGCGGCGACGGCCCTGCGGCTCGCCCAGGAGGGCGCCGACGTGGCCCTCACCTATGTCCAGGGCGAGGACGCCGCCCGCGAGGTCGTCGCCAAGATCGAGTCGATGGGGCGGCGCGGGTTCGCGATCCGCGCGGACGCGGCCGACGCCGGGGACGCCGCGGGCGCCGTGGAGCGGGCCGCCGACGACCTCGGGGGCCTGGACGTCCTCGTCAACAACGCGGGGGCGGGCGTGCTCAAGCCCCTCGGGGACCTCACCCTCGCCGATGTCGACCGGGTGCTCGCCGTGAACGTGCGCGGTGTCTTCCTCGCCTCCCGGGCCGCGGCCGGGCGGATGCGGCGGGGTGGGCGCATCGTGTCCATCGGCTCCTGCATGGTGCAGCGCGTGCCCGGGGCCGGGGGCACCTTGTACGCCACCAGCAAGGCCGCGCTCGTCGGGCTCACCAAGGCGCTCGCCCGCGAGCTCGGTGAGCACGGCATCACCGTGAACCTCGTCCACCCCGGGCCCATCGACACCGACATGAACCCCGCCGACGGGCCCTACGCCCCGGCGCAGGCCGCCGGGACGGCGCTCGGCCGCTACGGCTCCACCGGGGAGGTCGCGTCCGTCGTGGCCTACCTGGCCGGGGAGGAGGCGTCTTACGTGACGGGGGCGGAGTGGGCGGTGGACGGGGGGCACGCGGCGTAGCCGGCCTCGCGGCGCGCCCCGTTCCCGCCCCTGCTCCGAGACCGGGGGCTGCCGCCCCCTGGACCCCCGCTTGTCGGCGCTCCGCGCCTCGTCCACCATCGCCGGACGGGCTGAAATCAGCCCCTCCGGCGATCGAGGAGCGGGGCCCGGGGCGGAACCGCGGGATCGGGAAGGGGTGGGATGGGGGAAGCCCCCGGCAAGGCCCCGCCTCAGCCCCCGAGCTCCCGATGCCGCGCGGCCAGCGCGTCCGCCCCGGCCGCCGTGGGCGCCCCGTACAGACGGAGCCGCGAGATCCCCCCGTCGGGGAAGATGTCGACGCGGGCGTGCGTGCCGACGGCCGCCACGGGCAGCGCGAAGCGATGGTTCGTGTCGGGCTGGAGCCGCGTACGCGGAAGGACCTCGACCCAGTTCCCGGACTCCCCGTCCCGGACGGAGACGGAGGCCCACCCGGCGGAGTTGCCCTTGAGGTAGGCGGTGTCGATCTCGAGGGCGCGGATCTCGGACTGCGCGGCGAGGCGGTAGCGGATCCAGTCATGGCCCTGGTCGCGCCGCCGCCGCGTCTCCCACCCGTCGTCCATCTTCCGGGACCGCCCGGGCTGGATGGTGTTGGTGGCGGGCGAGTAGAACCGGTCCGAGGCGTCCTCGACCTGGCCGCCGTTCTCCAGGGCGACGACGTCGAAGGTGCCGAGGGCGGCGAGCCAGGCGGGGTCGGCGACGACTTCGCCGTACACGCGCAGGCGGGCGATGCCCCCGTCGGGGTGCTGGTTGACGCGCAGGTGGGTGAAGCGCTGGGGGACGTCGACGGCGAAGCCGTTGGCGGCGTGCCCGCCGACGGGCGTGCGCGGCACGAGAGTCGTCCACTTCACGTCGTCGGCGAGGAGTTCGTCGGGCGTGGGCGAGCCCTCGACATGGGCGCCCTCGACGGACACGGCCTGCGGGTAGTTGCCGCGGAAGTGGGCGGTGTCGATGACGATGCCGTGCACGACGCCGGGCGCGCCGAGCCGGACGAGGGCCCAGTCGTGGTCGTCGGCGGTGGGCCAGGGGTGCTCGGCGGAGACGCCGCGCCGCCGCCGGGTCTCCCAGCCGTCCATGATCTTGCCCTTGTGGCCGAAGTGCTCGGGGTCGAACTCGGCGTCGTTCGGCAGCAGCAGGTTCTCGCGCATGGCGAAGAACTCGTCGTTGGCGGCGATGACACCGGCCCCGAGCTGGCGGTCCGCGAGGTTGGCGTACTGGGTGAAGGGGAAGTCGGCGGTGCGGTAGTCGGCGTAGGGCTCGCCGCCGCCGTAGGGGTTCGCGTCGCCGGTGAAGCGGGGTATCGGTGTCGCCGTCACGGTGATCAGTTCTTCCTTTCCAGAAGGCGGCCCGACGGCGCGCTGAACTCGCCGTCGGACACGATGCGTTGGCCGCGCAGCCAGGTGGACTTCACCACGCCGCTGAGGGTCTTGCCCGCGTAGGCGGTGACCCGGTTGCGGTGCTGGAGGCGCGCGGGGTCCACGGTGAAGGTCTCGTCGGGCGCGAGGACCGTGAAGTCGGCGTCGCGGCCGGCTTCGATGGCGCCCTTGCGGTCCAGGCCGACCAGTTCGGCCGTGCGCGTCGACATCCAGCGCACGACGTCCTCAAGGCCGTACCCGCGCGCCCGGGCCGCCGTCCACACGGCGGGCAGGCTGAGCTGAAGGCCGGAGATGCCGCCCCAGGCGGTGGCGAAGTCGGACGTCTTGAGGTCGGCGGTGGACGGGGAGTGGTCGGTCACGACGCAGTCGATGGTGCCGTCGGCGAGCGCCTGCCACAGCAGGTCCTGGTTGGCGGCCTCGCGGATCGGCGGGCAGCACTTGAACTCGCTGGCGCCGTCGGGGACTTCCTCGGCCGTCAGGGTGAGGTAGTGCGGGCAGGTCTCGACGGTCAGGCGCACCCCCTCGCGCTTGGCGGCCGCGATCATCGGCAGCGCGTCGGAGGACGACAGGTGCAGGATGTGGACGCGGGCGCCGACGCGCTTGGCGACGGCGATGAGCCCCTCGATCGCGGTGTCCTCACTGACGCGCGGGCGGGAGTGCAGGAAGTCCGCGTAGCGCGGGCCCGCCTTGGCGGGGGCCGCGGCCAGCTCGTGCGGGTCCTCGGCGTGCACGATGAGCAGGCCGCCGAAACCGGCGATCTCTCCCATGGACACGGCCAGTTGATCCTGCGTCAGCTCCGGGAACTCGTCGACGCCGGAGGGCGAGAGGAAGCACTTGAAGCCGAAGACACCCGCGTCGTGCAGGGGCCGCAGGTCCTTGACGTTGTCGGGCAGCGCGCCGCCCCAGAAGCCGACGTCGATGTGCGCCTTGGCCGCCGCCACCTCCTTCTTCGCACGGAGGTTCGCGACGGTGGTCGTCGGCGGCAGCGAGTTCAGGGGCATGTCGACGAGGGTGGTGATGCCACCGGCGGCCGCGGCGCGCGTGGCCGTCCAGAAGCCCTCCCACTCGGTGCGGCCCGGGTCGTTGACGTGGACGTGGGTGTCGACGAGGCCGGGCAGCAGCGCGTCGTCGCCGAAGTCCTCCACGCGGGCGCGCGTCGGCACGGCGGCGTCATGGGCGCGCACCGCCACGATCGTGCCGTCCGAGACGACGACGGACGCGGCACGCGTCCCTTCCGGGGTGATGACGCGCGTCGAGCGCAGCACCAGTTCCTCGCCGGACACCGCGGCCCCTCTCTGTTCGTCGGCCTTCCGGCCAGCGGAATTCAACGTTCTGTTGAAGAAGTCTTCGCCTCGGCCCCTGATCCGTCAAGGGCCTATACGTTTCCACAAAGTGGAATTAGAATTCCGCAGACCAGAACGTAGCTATCTACAACGCGCACCGTCAAGGGTGGTCCCCGCGCGCCTCGAAGACCGGACAAACGCCCACTGACCGGCACTGACGTGACGGCCGCACCGGGGCCGTCCAGGAAAGCGCCCGGTAGGCTGCTGCCTTGCCTGCCCTCCCGTAAGGCCCCGAAAGGAACGCGCCGTGCCGACGTCTAGCGCCAGCACCACCGACGCCGCGAAGTCCCCCGCGAGCGGAGGCGTGCAGTCCCTCGAGCGCGCCTTCGACCTGCTCGAGCGCATGGCGGACGCGGGTGGCGAGGTCGGCCTGAGCGAGTTGTCCGCCAGCAGCGGGCTGCCGCTGCCCACCATCCACCGGCTCATGCGCACGCTCGTCGCCTGCGGATACGTCCGTCAGCAGCCCAACCGCAGGTACGCGCTCGGGCCGCGGCTCATCCGCCTCGGCGAGTCCGCGTCCCGGCTGCTGGGGACCTGGGCCCGGCCCTATCTCGCCCGTCTCGTCGAGGAGACCGGCGAGACCGCGAACATGGCGCTGCTCGACGGGGACGAGGTCGTGTACGTCGCGCAGGTGCCGTCCAAGCACTCCATGCGCATGTTCACGGAGGTGGGGCGGCGGGTCCTGCCGCACTCCACCGGGGTCGGCAAGGCACTGCTCGCGCACACGCCCGCGGAGGAGGTGCGCGCGCTCCTCGCCCGTACGGGCATGCCGGCCGCCACCGAGAAGACCATCACGACGCCCGACGGGTTCCTCGACGCCCTCGAAGAGGTGCGTCGCGCGGGGTACGCCGTCGACGACAACGAGCAGGAGATCGGGGTGCGGTGTCTCGCCGTGTCCGTGCCCGACTCCCCCACGGCGGCGGCCATCTCGATCTCCGGTCCCGCGGGGCGGGTCACCGAGGAGGCGACGGGGAAGATCGTCCCCGTCCTGCAGCAGGTCGCGGCGGAGCTCTCCGAAGCGCTGGCGACGTCGGCGCCCACGTCCTGACCCGGAGCCCCGCACGGCCGGGACAGCCCCCGCCGACCTCTCCCACCCACCCGCCCCAACCATCCGTGCGCCCCGAGCAGTCGGCGCCACCTGCCAGGCCGACACCTCTCAGCCCGTCCGGCGCTCGAGGACAAGGCGCGAAGCGCCGACATCGGAGGGCCGGTCCGACGCGGCGCCCGCGGCGGCACCCGGCTGGGGGAACGAAGCACCGCCGCGCAAAACGCACAAGAGCCACCGCATCACCTCGGATGCGGCGGCTCCCCGAACAACTCAACGGCGCCCCTGACGCCCGTGAGCGCACCGGTCAGCGCACTGACCGAGCCGATCGAACTCGCGACGAGCAGCAGCGAACGACGCAGCCTGCGCGCCTCGGGCGCGCCCGTCGCGGCCATGGCGGCAAGGGCCGCTAACTCGTCCTCCGCTATCGCCCGGTCCGGGAACTCACCGGGGTACGCGGCCAGTTCACGGCGCAGCCGGGACACGGCCGCCCGCAACTCCGTCACCCGCGGATCCTCGAAGTCTCCCCTCACGGTTCTCTGCCCAACGCTCCGCAACACAGCTCTCCCCCTCGCACGTCGTTGTGCGCCTGTACGCGCGCGGGCCCGGGCGGACCCGCCGCGGCGGCCGGACACCGAGGGAGCGCGGGCGGGTGGGACCACACCGCGACACAGGCGTCACTTTCAGCCACGCCCCCCGGCCGGAACAGGGTGCCCAGAACCCATGCGGTAAGCAAGAGTCATGACCGAATCACTGTCACCTTCCGCCACCGCCGAGGTCGCCGGCCTGCTCCTCGCGGCGGGCGGCGGACGGCGCCTCGGCGGCTGCCCGAAGGCCCTTCTCGAGCACCGTGGCGAGCTGTTCGTGGAGCGTGCGGCGCGGGCGCTGCGGGACGGCGGCTGCACCCGCGTGCACGTGGTGCTCGGCGCCACCGCCGATGTCGTGCGGGAGCGTGCGACCCTGCCCGGGTGCGTCCTGGTGGACAACCCGGACTGGCGCGAGGGCATGGGGTCCTCGCTGCGGGCGGGCCTCGCCTCGCTGCGCGCGACCGGCGCGGGGGCGGCGCTGGTGTGCCTGGTGGACCAGCCGGGCGTCGGCGCGGCGGCGGTGGCCCGGGTGCGGGCGGTGTACCGCTCCCCGGCGACCCTCGCGGCGGCGGCGTACGCGGGCGAGCGCGGCCACCCCGTGCTGTTCGGCGCCGACCACTGGGACGGCATCGCGGCGAGCGCGACGGGCGACCGGGGCGCCCGCGCCTATCTGAAGGAGCACGCCGGGATCGTCACGGCCGTCGAGTGCGGGGACGTGGCCGAGCCGGCCGACGTCGACACGTTCTCCGACCTGGAGCGCCTGGAGTGAGCCCGCCGTCCGCTTGGAGCCCCCGGGCCGAACTGTTCCACTTGGAGTGACGTGCGTGGCACTCAGCGCCACGTTCTGTCGACGAGAAGAATCTCGACATCAACAATCCATTGAACTTCCACTATGAGGAAACTAGTATCCACTGCTCAGAAGCGCCCGACCCGGTGGACGGCGCCCGCAGCCGTATCTCGGCACCGCGGCACTGAGTGCCGTGGCGACTGGCCCGGCGTCCGCGGCGTACCGAACCGCCCGTGAAGCAAGCTCGCTGAAGGAAGTGACAGCTCATGTCCGCACCAGCGCCGTCCCCGCTGGCCATCGTCGACGCCGAGCCCCTGCCCCGGCAGGAAGAGGTCCTCACCCCCGCGGCCCTCGCCTTCGTGGCCGAGCTGCACCGGAGGTTCACGCCCCGGCGTGATGCGCTCCTCGCCCGCCGCGCGGAGCGCCGCGCCGAGATCGCCCGCACCTCGACCCTGGACTTCCTCCCGGAGACCGCCGCGATCCGCGCGGACGACTCCTGGAAGGTGGCTCCCGCCCCGGCCGCCCTGAACGACCGCCGGGTGGAGATCACCGGCCCCACCGACCGCAAGATGACCATCAACGCGCTCAACTCCGGCGCGAGGGTCTGGCTCGCCGACTTCGAGGACGCCTCCGCTCCCACCTGGGAGAACGTGATCCTCGGCCAGCTGAACATGAGCGACGCCTATGAGCGCCGCATCGACTTCACGGACGAGCGCACCGGCAAGTCGTACTCCCTCAAGGACGCGGACGAACTCGCCACCGTCGTGATGCGCCCGCGCGGCTGGCACCTGAACGAGCGGCACCTCACGGACGCGGACGGCACGCCGGTCCCGGGCGCCCTCGTCGACTTCGGCCTGTACTTCTTCCACAACGCCCAGCGCCTCATCGACCTCGGCAAGGGCCCGTACTTCTACCTCCCGAAGACGGAGTCGCACCTGGAGGCCCGCCTCTGGAACGAGATCTTCGTCTTCGCGCAGGACTACGTCGGCATCCCGCAGGGCACCGTCCGCGCCACCGTCCTCATCGAGACGATCACGGCCGCGTACGAGATGGAGGAGATCCTCTACGAGCTGCGCGACCACGCCTCCGGGCTGAACGCGGGGCGCTGGGACTACCTCTTCTCCATCGTCAAGAACTTCCGTGACGGCGGCCAGAAGTTCGTCCTGCCGGACCGCAACCTGGTCACGATGACGGCCCCGTTCATGCGCGCCTACACCGAACTCCTCGTGCGCACCTGCCACAAGCGCGGCGCGCACGCCATCGGCGGCATGGCGGCCTTCATCCCCTCCCGCAAGGACGCCGAGGTCAACAAGGTCGCCTTCGAGAAGGTCCGCGCCGACAAGGACCGCGAGGCGGGCGACGGCTTCGACGGCTCCTGGGTGGCCCACCCCGACCTGGTCCCGATCGCCCTGGAGTCCTTCGACAAGGTCCTCGGCGACAAGCCGAACCAGAAGGACCGCCTCCGCGAGGACGTCTCCGTGGCCGCGGGCGACCTGATCGCCATCGACTCCCTCGACGCCAAGCCCACCTACGACGGACTGGTCAACGCCGTCCAGGTCGGCATCCGCTACATCGAGGCCTGGCTGCGCGGCCTCGGCGCCGTCGCCATCTTCAACCTCATGGAGGACGCGGCGACCGCCGAGATCTCCCGCTCCCAGATCTGGCAGTGGATCAACGCGGGTGTCGTCTTCGCGGACGGTACGCCCGCGACGGCCGACCTGGCCCGTGAGGTCGCGGCCGCCGAACTGGCCGCGATCCGCGCCGAGATCGGCGAGGAGGCCTTCGCGGCCGGCAAGTGGCAGCAGGCCCACGACCTTCTGCTCCAGGTCTCCCTGGACGCCGACTACGCGGACTTCCTGACGCTGCCCGCGTACGAGCAACTCCGCTGACCCCACGCCCCCGCACGGCACACGACGGCCGCCCCGGTGCCTCTCGGTACCGGGGCGGCCGTCCGCGCGTCCGCTGTCCCGTCGACGGGCAGATCTTCGCCACCGCCCGCTCCCGTGGCATAACATCCCGGCCCAGCACGGCAGTTGACGGGACGTACGGCACGGGTGCGACGGAGGACGGGCATGAACCTGCGCAGACGACTGACGGCCGCGGCGATATCGGCGGTGGTGGTGGCGACGGTGACCGCCACCACCGCCACCGCCGCACCCCGCCAGGACCAGCAGCCCCGCCAGGACCAGCGCCCCGGCCACGAGGCGACCCGCAAGGCCATGGACGCGGTCGTCGCGGGCGGCGCCCCCGGCGTGACCGCGCGGGTCACGGACGCCGACGGCGTCTGGAAGGCCGCGGCGGGTCTCGGCGACATCGAGCGCGGGACGCCGCGCGGCGAGCGGGACCACTACCGCGTCGGCAGCATCACCAAGACCTTCGTGGCCACCGTCGTGCTCCAGTTGGAGGCCGAGGGCAAGCTGGACCTGGACGACACGGTGGGCTCCTGGCTGCCGGGCGTGGTCGAGGGCAACGGCCACGACGGCGACCGCGTCACCATCCGCCGGCTCCTCAACCACTCCAGCGGGATCTACGACGTCAACGCGGACCCGGAGTACGCCCGCAAGATCTTCTCCACGGACTTCCTCCAGCACCGCTACGACACCTGGACCCCGGCGCAGATGATCGCCATGGCGATGCGCCACGCGCCGCACAACCAGCCCGGCGAGGGCGTGCTCTACTCCAAGACCAACTACCTGCTCGCGGGCCTCATCATCGAGAAGGCCACGGGCCGCCCCTACGGCGACGAGATCCGCCGCCGCGTCATCAACCCCCTGCGCCTGCGCGGCACCCGCGTCCCCGGCACCTCACCGACCCTCCCCCGCCCCAGCAGCCGCGCCTACGACTTGCTGTCCGGCGCCCCCGGCGGCACCCTCCACGACACGACGGAGCTGAACCCGTCCTACGCCGGAGCCGCGGGCGAGATGATCTCAAACGGCGCGGACCTGAACCGCTTCTACACCGCCCTCCTGACCGGCAAGCTCCTCCCGAAGCGCCAGCTGGACGCGATGAAGACCACCATCCCGGTCCACCCCGACGTCCCCCGGATCCGCTTCGGCCTGGGCCTCGTCTCCTACCGCCTCTCCTGCGGCGTCACCGTCTGGGGCCACACCGGCAGCGCGCCCGGCTCCTCGTCGGTGGCGGTCACGTCGGCGGACGGCCGCCACACGCTGGCCGCGAACGCGAACGGCGACCGACTGACGTCGACGATGGCGCTGGTGGACGCGGAGTACTGCGGGACCTGACGTTCCGCGAGCGGCCGGGGCGCCGCCCTGACGGGCCTCAGCGCTCCGCGTGCCCGAGGCTCCGCCCCGGCGCCACCACGTCCCGGACCAGGCGCTTCACGGCGGTCGGCTCGGGGAAGCCCTGTTCGCGGCGGTCCCAGACCACCGCGTCGTCGACGCGTACGACGAAGACGCCGCCCGTGCCCGGCTTCAGGGTCAGCTCGGTCAGGTCGGACTCGAAGGTCGTGAGGAGTTCCTGGGCGAGCCAGGCCGCGCGGGGGAGCCAGCGGCACTGGGTGCAGTACTCGATCTGGACGTGGTGGGTCTCGGCGGCGTCGGTCATGGGTACCTCTTCGCGGGGCGCGGGTCGGGCTTGCCGTGCAGGTTCGGGACGCGCTTGAGCCAGGTGGGGCGGGACGCCTCGGTGGCGCGGGCGCGCCGCGCGTCCTCGGCGGCGAGTTCGGCGCGGGAGGGGAAGTCGGAGGGGAGCCAGGCGGCGGAGGCGCGGGCGCGGGCCGTGAGGTAGGTGACGTACGCGTCGCGCAGGGCGTCGGTCGTGGCGAAGCCCGGCTCGTCGGCGAGCCACGCTTCCGGGACGTCGGCCACGATGTCGCGGAGGAGTTCCTCGGTGACGCGCGGCGCGAGCTCCGCGTCGGCGGCCGCGGTGTCCGGGCCGTAGCGGCCCAGGGCGTGCTGGCGGAAGTCGTAGGCCTTCTCGGCGGTGGCGAGGACGGTGGCCGCGTCCCAGCGGTGGTGGAAGACGAGGGCCGCGCCGTGGTCGATGAGCCACAGGCGCGGCTCGCGGGTGGCGAAGGTCGGCCAGACCATGAGGTTCGAGCTGTGCACGGTGCGGTCGACGTTCGCGGTGAGGGCGTCCAGCCACACGACCTTGCCCGCCTCGAGGGGGTCGACGTCCAGGTCGGTGTCGGGGGTGAAGTCGCGGGCCCCCGGCAGGTAGTCCATGCCCAGGTTCAGGCCCGCGCTGGCGCGCAGCAGGTCCCGCACCTCCTGGTGCGGTTCGTCCGCGGCGACGGCCGGGTCGAAGTGGGCGAGGACGAGTTCGGGAACGCGCAGGCCGAGGCGGCGCGCCAGTTCACCCACGACGATCTCGGCGACCAGCGCCTTGCGGCCCTGCGCGGAGCCGGTGAACTTCAGGACGTAGGTCCCGAGGTCGTCGGCCTCGACGATCCCGGGCACGGAGCCGCCGGCCCGCAGGGGTTCCAGATACCGGACAGCCGTCACTTCTCGCAGCACACCAGCCACCCTAACCGGCGGCCGCAAGCCATTTTTGGAGCGGGCGGTCCTTGATCCATAAGATCCTCCGATGATCACTGGAAAGCGGTTCGCGGCGGGCTTCTGCGCCCTGTTCGCGGCCTTGAGCATGGGGCTCGCGCCCACGTCCGCGTTCGCGGACGACGAACCCGACGGCGCGGACGGCGGGTCGGGGCCCGTCCCGAAGGTCGAGCTGCTGCTCGACGCGAGCGGGTCGATGCGGGCCCGCGACATCGACGGCAAGAGCCGCATGGCCGCGGCGAAGCAGGCGTTCAACGAGGTGCTCGACGCCACCCCCGAGGACGTCGAGCTCGGCATCCGCACCCTCGGCGCCAACTACCGCGGCGACGACCGCAAGACGGGCTGCAAGGACACCGAGCAGCTCTACCCGGTGGGCCCGCTGGACCGCAGGGACGCCAAGGCGGCGGTCGCCACGCTCGCGCCCACCGGCTGGACCCCGATCGGCCCGGCCCTCCTGAAGGCCGCCGACGACCTGAAGGGCGGCGAGGGTTCGCGCCGCATCGTCCTCATCAGCGACGGCGAGGACACCTGCCAGCCCCTGGATCCGTGCGAGGTGGCGCGGGACATCGCCGCCAAGGGCATCCACCTCACCATCGACACGCTCGGCCTGGTCCCGAACACCAAGATGCGCGCGCAGCTGAGCTGCATCGCCGAGGCCACCGGCGGTACGTACACCTCCATCCGGCACACCGACGAACTCACCGACCGCGTCGGCCAGTTGGTGGACCGCGCGGCCGACCCCGTGGTCACGCCCGTGGCGGTCGAGGGCGCCGACCGGTGCGCTGCGGCGCCGGAGCTGAGGCCCGGCCTGTACACCGACCGCACGGGGTTCGGCGAGCACCGCTGGTACCGCGTGGACGTCGAGCCGGGGCAGGAGCTGCGCGCCTCGGTGAGCGTGGCGGCCGACCGGGCCGTGGCCGACGACTACGGCGTGCTGATGCGGGCCGTCACCAAGCACGGCCGTGAGATCGTACGCGGCTCGGAGGCGGGCGACGGGCGCACGGACGTGATCTCGACGGGCCTGCGCTACCCGAAGCCGGACCAGGACTCCGACGACTCCGACGAGGCCGATACCGAGGCGGTCTGCCTCCAGGTCTCCCACTCCTACGCGCCCGCCGCCGCCGGCGGTGCGGCGGCCGCCAAGGGCAAGCCGGGTCTGCCCGTGGAGCTGGCCGTGGACATCGTGGACGCGCCGGACGACGCCTCCGACGTGGCGGCCTTCGGGCTCGGCCGCGGCTGGTGGCTGCTGGGCGCGCTGGTCCTGACCGGCTTCGTCGGCGGACTGCTGTGGGGCTGGGTGGCGCGGTGGCGCGTCGCCGTCTGGAGGACGAGCTGATGCGTACGACACGTCTGTTGAAGACCCGCCTGGTGGCGGCCGCGGGCCTCGCCGGTCTGGCCGCGCTCCTCACCGCCGCCCCGGCGCTCGCCGCCTCCGGCGACGACGACAAGGGCAAGGCCGACGCGGGCACGTCCTTCCGCACGGCCACGGAGATCCAGCAGGGCCACCGGGCCACGGCGAGCGCGTCGACCGGCGACTACCTGTACTGGTCCTTCCCCGCGGACGCGGGCCTGCGCCCCACCGTCAAGGCGACGGTCAAGCTCCCCGACGCCGCCCGCAATGCCGACACCCGGTGGCGCGTCGACGTGTACGACGGTCTGAGGCGCCGTCAGCCCTGCATGTACGGCATGCAGTCGCGCCCCGCGGACGCGGCCACGGTCGA
The DNA here is from genome assembly GCF_030388665.1 of Streptomyces flavofungini. Lineage (NCBI taxonomy): Bacteria > Bacillati > Actinomycetota > Actinomycetes > Kitasatosporales > Streptomycetaceae > Streptomyces > Streptomyces flavofungini. Next base: position 1,928,520 of record NZ_CP128846.1, read on the forward strand.
CCTGACCTGCGTCCTGCGCCCGGTCCGCGCCTGGTCGGACCCCTGGTCCAACGACCCGCTCCCCGGCACGTACTACATCCGCCTGACGGCGACGGGCCTGAGGACGGCCGACCTGGGCGCCCCCGTCACCGCGGAGGTCGAGGCGACCTCGAAGGACATCGGCGGCTCGGCGGCGGTCGACGGCACCCTGGCGAAGCCCTTGGTGCCCGGCGCCTCCGTGGACACCGACGACTCGGACGGCTCCCCCACCCGGGCGGCCCTGTCGACGGCGGAACCGGAGGACGGCTGGGCGTCGGGCTGGTGGACGGACCGCTGGATCTGGACGGGCGCGGGCGGAGTGCTCGCGGCACTGGCGGGAATCGGCGGCTACGCGTTGACGCGCGGCACCGGAAGGCCCCCGTCGGGCGCCTGACGGCACACGAAGCGGCGGAGGCCCGTCCCGCACACCCGGGGGCCTCCGCCGCCTCAGCCCACCCCCCTTGGCCGTCCCAGCCCACCCCGGCGAGATTCTCAGCCCGTCGCGGGGGCACCCCACCTCACCCCGCCCGCAACACCTTCGCCAGCACCCCCTCCCCCACCACCACAGCATCCCCGCTCCGCACCGCGTCCGCCCAGGCCGTCTCCCCGCGCGCCAGCGCGACACACACATCCGCCCCCAGCACGATCCGCGCGTCGGGCTCGGCCTCCCCGCCCCCGTCGGCGTACACGGCCTGCCCCTCGGCCGCGTCCCCGAGCCGCAGCAGGAACTCCCCCTCGTCGAGCCGGACTTGCACGACCCCGTGCCCGCCGAGCGCCTCCAACCGCCCCCGCAGCGGCAAGGCGAACCAGTGCGCGCGCACCGCGTCGGTAGGGGCACGCTCACCGAGGTCGAAGGCCCCCCACTCCCCGAGCGCCTCCAGGACGGGCAGCAACGCCCGCCCGCGCGGGGTGAGTTCGTAGACGTACGCGGAGACGGGAGCGGACATCCGACGCCGCGATGCGATCCCGCCCTGCTCCATGTCCTTGAGCCGTGAGGCGAGCACGTCCGTGCTGACGCCGGGCAGATCGGCGTGCAGGTCGGTGTAGCGCCGGGGCCCGGCGAGGAGTTCACGGACGATCAGCAGGGTCCAGCGGTCGCCGACGGCGTCGAGGGCGCGGGCGGCGGCGCAGTACTGGTCGTAGCTTCGGCGTGAGCGAGGTGGCATGCGTCGCAGTCTAGACAAGTTGTTGGACTTTCCAAGCGCCAGCTTGGTAAAACCAAGTAACGCACGCCACGGGAGGCACAGCACATGGAGTTCCGGCAGTCGAGCAAGCTCAGCGAGGTCTGTTACGAGATCCGGGGCCCGGTCATCGAGCACGCCAACGCCCTGGAGGAGGCGGGCCACAGCGTCCTGCGCCTCAACACCGGCAACCCCGCGCTCTTCGGCTTCGAGGCACCCGAGGAGATCGTCCAGGACATGATCCGGATGCTGCCGGGCGCGCACGGCTACACGGACTCGCGCGGCGTCCTGTCCGCGCGCCGCGCCGTGGTCCAGCGCTACCAGGCGCTCGGCCTCGACGACATCGACGTGGACGACGTCTTCCTCGGCAACGGCGTGTCCGAACTGGTGACGATGGCCGTACAGGCACTCCTGGAGGACGGCGACGAAGTCCTCGTCCCCGCCCCGGACTTCCCGCTGTGGACGGCCGTGACGACCCTCTCCGGGGGCAAGGCCGTGCACTACCTGTGCGACGAGCAGGCGGACTGGTATCCGGACCTCGACGACCTGGCGTCGAAGATCACCGACCGCACCAAGGCCCTGGTGATCATCAACCCGAACAACCCGACGGGCGCGGTCTACCCGCGCGAGATCCTCGAAGGCATGCTCGACCTGGCCCGCCGCCACGGCCTGATGGTCTTCGCCGACGAGATCTACGACCGGATCCTGTACGACGACGCGGTGCACCACAGCGTCGCCTCGCTGGCCCCGGACCTGGTGGTCCTGACCTTCTGCGGCCTGTCGAAGACGTACCGCGTCGCGGGCTTCCGCTCCGGCTGGCTGGTCGTGACGGGCCCCAAGCAGCATGCGCGGAACTACCTGGAGGGCCTGACGATGCTGGCCTCCATGCGCCTGTGCCCCAACGCCCCCGCGCAGTACGCGATCCAGGCCGCGCTCGGCGGCCGCCAGTCGATCCGCGAACTGACCGCGCCGGGCGGCCGCCTGTACGAACAGCGCGACCGGGCCTGGCAGAAGCTGAACGAGATCCCAGGCGTCTCCTGCGTGAAGCCGCGCGGCGCGCTGTACGCCTTCGCGCGCCTGGACCCGAAGGTGCACGCGATCCACGACGACGAGAAGTTCGTCCTGGACCTGCTGCTCCAGGAGAAGATCCAAGTGGTCCAGGGCACCGGCTTCAACTGGCCGCGCCCCGACCACTTCCGCATCCTCACCCTCCCGTACGCTGACGATCTGGACGCGGCGATCAGCCGCATCGGCCGTTTCCTGAGCGGATATCGCCAGTAGCGAGCAGCCCCGGGAGGAGCCCGCCGATGACCCTCTGCACCACCTGCCGCACCCCGTCGCTGACCCAGTTCGCCTCGCCGGACCTGGTCGAGAAGATCGTCTACGAGGGTCACGACGCCACGGACGACCCGGCCTGGCGGGTGTCGGGCGCCGCGACCCTCGAGGACTACGGCCGCTGGTGCAAGCACCTGTGCGGCATCACCTGCCTGCGGATGGCGCTCGGCCCGGACGCGCCGTCGCTGTTCGAGCTGCGCGACGGCGCGGTGAAGTACGGCGGGTACACGGAGGACGCCGAGGGCACGATCCGGGGGCTGATCTACGCGCCGTTCGCCGAGTACGTACGCGACGTGCACGGCGTGGACGCGACCGTGCACCGCCATCTCGCGCTGGACGAGATCCCCGCGCTCCTGGACGCGGGGCGCACGGTGATCGTGTCCGCGCACTTCGAGATCCGCCGGCCGGAGCGGCCCGCGCCGGGGCGGGGCGGGCACCTGGTCCTGATCACGGGGCGCACGGCGGACGGCGCACTGCACTTCCACAACCCCTCGGGCATCGACGCGCGCACCCGCACGGCCGAACTGCCCGTGTCCCAATTCGAGCCCTTCTTCGCAGGCCGGGGCGTATCGCTCGGCCCGCACGCGGACGGGGCGGCCACGCACTGACACGCGCTCATGACAGAACGTCATCTTCCCTGCCAGGATGGCGCGATGATGCATTCAGGCAGGGTCGCCGTCGTCGGCGGCAGCGTCGCGGGCTGCGCCATGGCGCTGGCGGCACACCGTGGCGGGGCGGACGAGATCACGGTGTACGAGCGGGCGGGCGGCCGCCTCGCGGAGCGGGGCGTGGGTCTCGCCGTGCACAACTCCCGGTACGCGGAGCTGGAGTCGGCCGGGTATATGGACGCCGACATGCCCTGGGTGCAGTTGGTCAGACGCCGCTGGTACGTACGGGACGAGCGGGCGTCCGGCCCGCTGGGGCACCCGATCGGCACGATGCCGTTCCCGTTCCGGACCTACAACTGGGGCCCGCTGTGGGGCGAGTTGCGGCGCCGGGTGCCGGAGTCGGTGGAGTTCCGCACCGCCACGTCGGTTGAGGCCGTGCGCACCGGCGCGGTCGGCGCGGAGGTGGACACCGCCGAAGGAACGGAGCGGTTCGACGTCGTGGTCGGCGCGGACGGCTACCGCTCCGTGGTGCGCGCCGCCGCCCACCCGGGTTTGCGCGCCGAGTACGCGGGCTATCTGGCCTGGCGCGGCGCCTACCCCGCCGACCGCCTCGCCGATCCGCACCTGTGGGACGAGGAGGACTGCGTGTACGCGGTCTTCGACGGCGGGCACGTGATCATCTACCGGATCCCGGACGGCGTCGGGGGCCACCGTGTCAACTGGGTCCTGTACACCGCCGCGCCCCCGGGCCTGGACGCCGACCTCGGCTTCACCAGCCCCACGAGCCTGCCGCCCGGCGGCCTCACCGACGCGCTCGGCGCCCGTCTCGCGCACGTCGCCGACGCGCTGCTGCCGCCGTACTGGGGCGCCGTGGTCCGCGCGACCCGCCCCGAGGAGCTGTTCCTCCAGCCCATGTACGACTTCACAGCGCCCCGCTACGCCCTGGACCGGGTGCTCCTCGCGGGCGACGCGGCCACGGTCGCGCGGCCGCACACCGGCGCGGGCGCGGTGAAGGCGCTGCAGGACGCCACGGTCCTGGAGTCCGCCATCGCCACGGCGACGACGTGGCCGGAGGCCCTGGAGTCCTACGACACCGACCGCACCGTGGCGGGCCGCACGATGGTCGACCTGGGGCGGCGGCTCGGCCGGGCCCTGGTCGAGCGGACCCCGCGGTGGCGGGAGCTGGACCAGGCGGGCCTGGAGTCGTGGTGGAAGCAGGCGGACGGGACGGGGGCGTTCGGCGGGCGTGAGCTGCGGCCCCGGTGAGGGCGGGCGGGCCGGAGCATCGAGGCCCGTCGGCGCTGTCCCGCTGCTCCGGCCCTGCCCCGCCCCTGTCACCCGGGACCGCGGTCGCCGGGAACTACGCGCCGTTCCTGAAATGCAGGATGCCCCAGGTGATGTGCCCGTCGCGGCCCGCGGCGACCCAGCGGGCGAGACCGATCTTCATCTGGGTGAGGTAGTCGTGGCTGACCTGCCCGGCCAGTCCTTCCGCCTCCTGGCGCTCGGTCTCCTCCAGCACGCGGGCGTAGTGCGTGATCAGTTGCTCGCGGTGCTCCTCGAATCCGCCCGTCGGGGCGACGAACCCGAGCCGGGCCAGCTCGCGCGCGTAGAAGCCGGGTGAGCCCATGTCGTCGAGGTGGATGCGGTCGAGGATCGGCTGCAGCACCCCGGGCGGACAGGCGTCGTCGGCCATCGGGTCGGTGAAGATCAGCTGTCCGCCGGGCCGCAGGACCCGGGAGATCTCCTCCAGGACACGGACGCGGTTGCCGCTGTGCAGGAAGGCGTCCTGCGACCACACCACGTCGACCTGGTCGTCGGGGTAGGGGATGTCCTCGAAGGACCCGTCGACGACCTCGATGAGGCCGGAGAGGCCACGGGCTCGGTTGAGCTCCTTGTGGCGCTGGTTCTCCACCTCGCTGAGGTTGAGGGCGAGCACGCGGCAGCCGTACGTCGACGCCAGGTACCGCGCGGAGCCGCCGTAGCCGGAGCCCAGGTCGAGGACCACGGACTCCTCGGTGAGGCCGAGTCTGCCGGCCATCCGCTCGACGGTGCGGCGGCTGGCGTCGGCGATGGGCTCGCCGGAGTGGTCGTACAGGCCGATGTGGATGTCCTCGCCGCCCCAGACCCTGGCGTAGAAGGTGTCCGCGTCGGCGGAGTTGTAGTAGCTGCGGGCGACGCCGACCGCGCCGCTGTAGCGCTCGTCCTGCTCGTCGTCCGCGCGGTACTCCTTCTCCGCGACGTGCACGAAGAAGTCGGGCTGCTCGCCCCGGTAGGTGTGCTGGAAGTCGCCGTACGTCTCGATGTTCTGGAACCCGACCTCCGACATGAGCCGCCGGGTGTAGTCCTTGCGCAGCGGGAACATGTTGAGGTGGTAGAAGGAGTCGTCCGGGAAGCTGTACCGCATCCGCACGAGGCCCTCGTCCACGTACTCGGGCTCCACGGAGACGTCTTCGCCGCAGTAGTAGTACTTGTGCTTGCTGGTGTAGCCGTCGTCGAGGATCGCGTCGTAGTTGCGCTGGTCCAGGACGAGGATGCCGTCGTGCTTGAGCATCGCGTAGAACTCGGCGAGCGCCCTGCGGCGGTCGCGCTCCGAGAACAGGTGGGTGAAGGAGTTGCCGAGGCACACGATGGCGTCGTACTCCCCGTGTACGTCGCGATTGAGCCACCGCCAGTCCGCCTGGACGACCCGCATCACATGGCCGTCCTTCATGCCGTTGGCGAAGGCCGCCGACAGCATCTCGGCGCTGCCGTCCGCGCTGACCGTCTCGAACCCGGCGGCCAGCAGCTGCACGGAGTGGAAGCCCGTGCCGGTCGCGACGTCGAGCACGCTCTTCACGCCGCGTTTGCGCAGCAGGTCGATGAAGAAGTCTCCTTCGCTCTGCGCCCTCCTCTCCCAATCTATGAGCGAGTCCCATTTCTCCACGAAGCTGGGTACGTACTCCTCGGTGTAGTGGCCGGTTTCTCGTACTTCGACGGGGTTTTCGCCGAACTTCTGAGCCGGATGCACGATGAATACCCTTCGACTTCAATGGGGGATGGCCTGGGCACATCGCTATCCCAAGGCGGGTACCCCCATGCGTCCGCGCTTCGTATACATACGCTGGGCTGACGATTCGCCGACCAGAACAGGACCCGCAACGCCATGGGTGATCTTCTCCTCGTACGTCACGGCGAGACCGCATGGTCCCTGTCGGGGCAGCACACCAGCTGGTCGGATGTCCCCCTCACCGAGAACGGGCGCGCCCAGGCGCGGTCCGTGGCGCCGCTCCTCGGGAAGTACCGCGTCGACGCGGCCTTCACCAGTCCGCGGGTGCGGGCGCGGGAGACGGCCGAGCTGGCGGGCTTCGCCGAGGCCCGGGTGGATCCCGATCTCTCCGAGTGGGACTACGGCGCGTACGAGGGCGTCACCACCGTCGAGATCCACCGCACCCGGCCCAACTGGTTCCTCTTCACGGACGGGGTCGCCCCCGGGCCCGCCGAGCACCCCGGTGAGACCCCCGAGCAGGTCGGCGAGCGGGCCGACCGCATGCTCGCCAAGGTCGACGCCGCCCTCGCCAACACCGAGGGCAGCGTCGTCCTCTTCGCCCACGGCCACTTCCTCCGCGTCCTCACCGCCCGCCGCCTGGGCCTCCCCCCTGCGGCGGGCGCCCACTTCCAGCTCGCCACCGGCACCGTGAGCCGCCTCAGCTACGAACACGGCCGCCCGGTCCTGGCCACGTGGAACGTCCGGCCGTGAGGGCGGGGCCCACGGGGCCGATGTCAGTGGCACGAGGCACCATCGGGAGCATGGCCAAGCCGACCACAGCCGCACAGCGCCGCGTCATCGCGGCGGCCGACCCGGTGACGGGCCGCCTGACCGGCACGGAGGCCCAGCTCACAGCCCTCGTCCGGCTGCGGCTGGCCTTCCGCCACCCCCGCCCCCCGCACGCGTACTTCCTGACCCCGGCGGGCCACCGCGTCCGGGAGGAGCCGGAGCAGGCCGTCCCGGAGACGGCCCCGGTGGAGCCGGCCCCCGGCGTCTTCGCGGCCCGCACGGGCACGGAGGACGGCACCCACGCCGTGACGGACGGCCCGGCGCGGCAGCGCGAGGTGCGTGCCGCCTGGCTCGGCCTCGTCGAGATGCGCCGCATGACGAACCCGGACGCGGACAGGGACCGACCGTGCGCCTGGGAGCGCGGGCACCTGGTGCAGGCGGCCGCGATAGCCCTGGAGGCGGCGGGCCGCACCCCGGCGACCCCGGACCGTGAGGGGTACCGCGTGACGGCGACCCCCCAGCCGGAAGCGGTGGCGGTGCGCGAACCGACGCCGGAGGGCGTCCGGGCCTGCGCTGAGGCCCTGGAGCGGGCGGGGTGGCAGGTCAGCGAACACAGCGAACGGGCGGCGGGAGCGGGGCGGTATGTCCTGGTGTCGCCCCGGCGGGGATGAGTTTCGGTGGTGGCTGGAATGCCGCAGGTCGAGAGGGTGTTGGTGGTCAACCGGATGACATCCGTCGCAGTCGAAGGGGAAGCCGTGTCACAGCAATCGCCGCCCGAGCCGTTCTCCGTGGGCATCAGCGTCCGCGGGTACGAGACGGACTCGCAGGGGCACCTCAATCAGTCCGTGTACCTGCAGTACGCGGAGCACGCGCGCTGGTCGGCGCTGCGGGCGGCCGGCATCGAGCAGCGCGACCTCATCGGGAAGGGCGTGGGACCCGTCGCCCTGGAGAACACACTGCGCTATCGGAGCGAGCTGCGCGCGGGCGACGAGGTCCAGGTGACCTGCCAGTTCGTATGGGGTGAGCGCAAGACGTTCCGGATCGAGCAGTCCGTCGTCCGGGCGGACGGCCAGGTCGCCGCGACGGTCTCCGCCCTCGGCGGCCTCCTCGACCTGAAGGAGCGCAGGATGGTGGCGGACCCGAAGGAGTACTTCAGGGCGCTGGCGTCGGACCCGCGCGTGCTCGGCCTCTGACCTCGCCGGTCCGGCCGGGCCCGACCGGACCGGCCGACCGGTCCCGCGCGCGGCCGGGCCCCTCGCCGTTCAGCGGAACGGCAGCCGCGCCCACACCGTCTTCCCCGGCGCCCGCTCCCCCACCCCCCACTCCGCCGCCAGCGCCGCCACCAGGACCAGGCCCCGCCCCGACTCGGCCTCCGCGCCCGGCAGTTCGGGGCGCTCCGGCGGGCGGCGCTCCGCGCGCGTGTCCGTGACCTCGACGCGTACGCCGTCCGCCGCGAGCAGCAGCCGCAGCTCGAAGTCCCGCCCCGGTACGCGGCCGTGCGTCGCCGCGTTCGCCGCCAGTTCCGCGGTCACCTGGGCCACCGCGTCGGACAGTTCGCTGTCGTACGGGATGCCCCAGCCGTCGAGGTGGTACCGCGCGAGCCTGCGCGCCAGGCGGGCCCCTCGCGGGGTGGCGCTGATGCGCTGCGTGAACACATGTGCTGGTGTGGGGGTTTGCACCTGGAGTGGCATGGCACCCACCGTGACCTGCACTGTCGTCCGACGGGAGCCCCAGAACTCGTACGCTGCGTAAGTGTACGGGTGCGAAGTGTGGACAGTACGGGTAACTGTCCGTGAGCATGGGCGCGTTGGCGGGGAACGGTACGCAAGCGTCTGGGGAGACCCGTGATGTCGTCAAGCACGCCTGGAACGAACGAGCCCGAGCCGACCGACGGGCTCAAGGCCTTCGGTGCGGCCCTGAAGAGCTTTCGCAAGCGGGCCGGTTACACGCAGGAGGCCCTGGCCCCGGAGATCGGATACTCGACGCACTTCGTGGCGTCGATCGAGCAGGGGCGGCGGTTCCCGCCCCCGAGGTTCGTCGACCAGGCAGAGGCCGCGCTGGACGCCTTCGGGACGTTGCGGCTGGTGGCCAATCAGCTGTCGCGCCAGCGCGGGCTGGCGTCCTGGTTCCGCCAGTGGGCCCAGTTGGAGCAGGAGGCGATCACCCTCTACACGTACGAATGCCGGTTGATTCCGGGGCTGTTGCAGACGCCCGCGTATGCGGAGCGCCTGTTCGCCAACCAGGTGCCCGTGATGAGCGACGAGCAGATCGCGGCCAACATGGCGGCGCGCGCCGAGCGCCAGAAGTTGCTCATGGAGCGGCCGAACACGGCCTACAGCTTCATCCTCGAAGAGCACCTGTTCCTGCGGAACATGGGCGGGGCGGCCATCACGCGGGAGGCCATCGACCACATCCTCAAGCTCGCCGAGCGACGGAACATCGAGTTGCAGGTCATGCCGGTCGCGCGCGAGTCGCACGCCGGGCTGGGCGGGCCCATCAGGCTCCTGGAGACGCCGGACAACCGGTGGTTCGCCTACTCCGAGGGGCAGGAGAGCGGCCAACTCATCTCTGACCCAAAGGTGGTCAGCATGCTCCAGATGCGGTATGCCAGGATGCGCTCACAGGCTCGCTCGTTCGAGGACTCGGTGAGCCTGTTGGAGCGGATGCGAGGAGCATGATGAGCACGCCCGAACTGGCCTGGTTCAAGAGCAGTTACAGCAGCGGGTCCGGCGACGACTGCGTCGAAGTGGCTCTCCGCCCCGACGCCATACACGTACGCGACTCCAAGAACCCCCAAGGCCCCCAACTCGCCCTCGATTCGGCCGCCTGGGCCGACTTCCTCACGTACGCGCGTAGCCGACCCGGAGGCCGTGCGCGCTGAGGATCGGCGGCAGCGGCTGGAAGAACGTCGTACCGCCGGACGCGCAGTTGCCGCTGCCGCCCACGGCGACGCCGAGCGCCGCGTCACCGGCGAAGCCGGGGCCGCCCGAGTCGCCGGGCTCGGCGCAGACGTTGGTGCGGATGAGGCCGTGCACGGTGCCTTCGGGGAAGGTGACCGAGGAGTTCAGGGACTGGATGGTCCCGCAGTGCAGGCCGGTCGTGGGCCCCGTACGGCAGATCTGCTGGCCGACGACGGGCTGCGGGGCGCGATTGATGCGGATGATCTGGCTTCCGGCCCTGATCTCACTGGGGTAGGTCAGCGTGGTGTTGGTGTAGCGCACGAGGGCGTAGCTGCTGCGGGGGAAGACGACGGTCTCGGTCACACCGACCGGGACGGTGAGGCGCGGGTCGGCGTACCACTGGGTGCCGACGGTGCCGCAGTGGCCACCCATGATCCCGTAGAAGCGCGTGCCGTTGCTGACGTTGAAGGCGACCGGGCAGCGGCCGCTCGCGGAGTAGAGGACGTCGCCGCCGCGGACCGCCGTCGCGGTGGGGGCGGCGGGCGCGGCAGTGGCCGAGGGAGCGGCGAGCAGGCCGAGGGCCGCGAGGGTGGCGCACAGCAACTGGGCGATGATCAGCCGGAGTCTCATGGGTTCTCCTGTGGGGGTGGCGATGTGCGCTTGGCCGAGCGTGGGCATTGTTGCGAAGTCCGGCGGGCTCGTCACGGGGCGACACATGCCCCGTTCGTCGATTCCGAAGGCGGGCATACTGGTGCCATGGGCACTGACCCGCTGGGCGGACCTTCCCCGACGAGCACCGGCGCACAGCCCGAAACGAAGCGCGGGCAGAGCACCGCTGGACGACGGCAGGTGGCCGACGACCGCGAAGCCACTGCCGACCAGCGTGAAGCAACCGCCGACCAGCGCGAAACCGCTGCCGACAGGCGGGATGCCATCGCCGACCAGCGCGAAGCCGCCCTGGACGCGTGGCAGAAGAGGCTCACCGCCAAGGAGTTGCGCCTGGACCAACGGCGTCGCACTGCGGGGGAGCCGGCTCCCAGCGCCCGGAAGCGCTCGTACGAGCAGATCGGGCGGGGCCAGAGCCTGCTGGAGACCAGCCAGGAGCGCCTGAGCCGCAGCGAGGCGGCACTGCGTCGCGCGGATGCGGCGGACCAGCGCGAGCAGGACGCCGTCAACCGGGAGGTGGCGGCCGCCACCGAACAGATGGCGGAGCAGAGCCCGGTGCTGCTTGAGGTCCTGTGGGCCCGGACGGACCTGCTGCGGGAGCGGGCCGTAGCGGCGGCCGAGTCGCTGGCCACGGCCGAGGCCGCCCTGGCCCGCGACCACAGACGCTGCGGCCGGGCCCAGGAAGCGGCCGAACACCGCCACCGCGCCACCGAGGCCCGCTCCGCCGCCGCCGCACTGCGCGCCACCACCGCCGAACCGCCCGAGGACGAGGGCGAGGGCTAGCGGGCCCCCGCCCACGAAGCCGCATGCGACGACAGCGCATCCCGGCGTCGACCTGAGGCCGCGCTGACACCGCGCTGACACCGCGCCGTCTCCGCACCGACTCCGCACCGACTCCGCACCGACTCCGCACCGACATCAACCTCCCAGCACCCTTGACTTGTTTTGAAGCACTCGCTTCAGAACGTGCTAGGGTCCACCGGGGTTCTGAAGCGACCGATTCAAAACGAGTCGCGCCCCCGTCGCAACCACCAGCCACAACCAGGGAGGGACCTCCATGCCGCTCGCGGTCTACGTGTTGGCGCTCGGCATCTTCACCCAGGGAACGTCGGAGTTCATGCTGTCGGGACTGCTCCCCGGCATGGCCGATGACCTGGGCGTCTCCATACCCGACGCCGGGCTGCTCATCTCGGCGTTCGCGATCGGCATGGTCGTCGGCGCGCCGCTGCTCGCGGTGGCGACACTGCGCCGGCCGCGCCGCACGGCGCTCGTGCTGCTCCAGGCCGTGTTCATCGCGGGGCACGTCGTGGGCGCGCTCGCGCCGGGGTACGGCGTCCTGTTCGCGACCCGGATCGTCAGCGCGCTCGCGTACGCCGGGTTCTGGGGCGTGGCCGTCGCCACGGCCGTGGCGCTCGTGCCGAGCGAGGCCAAGAGCAAGGCGGTCGGGCTCGTCGCGGGCGGCCTGACGCTCGCGACCATCGTCGGCGTCCCGGCAGGGACCGTCCTCAGCCAGTCCGCGAGCTGGCGCGCCGCCTTCTGGGCGGTGGCCGCGGCGACCGCCGTCAGCCTGGCCGCGACGGTGTTCGCCGTGCCGGGCGGCCGGGGCTCGCGCGAGGCGCCGTCCGTGCGCGCCGAGCTGCGCGGCATGAGGCGGCCGCAGCTGTGGCTGTCGTACGCCGTCACCGGCTTCGCCTTCGGCGCGGTCATCGTCACCTTCTCCTACCTCGCCGCCCTCCTCACCGACGTGAGCGGCCTGAGCGAGGGCTGGGTGCCCGCCGTGCTCGCGCTGTTCGGGGCGGGCGGCATGCTCGGCCTGCTCATCGGCAGCCGCACCGCGCAGGCACACGCCGTCGGCACGCTCGGGTGGGGGCTCGGCGGGCTCGCCGTGATCTCGGCGGCCCTCGCGCTCACCGCCGACACCGCCCTCGCCGTCGTACTCGTCCTGATCTTCCTGCTCGGCCTGGCGGGATACGTCACCAACCCGCCCCTCCAGTCCCGGGTGTTCGCCCTCGCCCCCGACGCGCCCACCCTCGTCGGCGCGACGAACACCGCCGCGTTCAACGTCGGCAACACCCTCGCCCCGATGCTCGGCGGCCTCACCATCGACGCCGGGTACGGGTACACGTCGGTGGCCTGGGTCGGGGCGGGGCTCGCGGTGCTCGGGTGCGCGGGGGCGCTGTGGGCGGGACACCTGGAGCGGGCGACGCAGCGAGCCGCGCGGGGTCCGGCACCGGTGGCCGAATCCCCCGCGCCCGCCGCCCCCGCCGGTTTTGAAAAGGTATTCCAAAACCGGTAGGCTCCCGCCCATGGCCAGGCCACGACAGTTCGACGAGGACCGCGTCATCACCGCCGCCATGGAGACCTTCTGGCGCCACGGGTACGAGGGCACGTCCACCCGCGACCTGTGCGACAGCACGGGCCTCGGCCCGTCCAGCCTCTACAACACCTTCGGCGGCAAGCGCGAGCTGTATCTGCGCGCCCTCGACCGCTACTACGAGACGGTCACCGGCGCGCAGATCGAGCGGCTTCAGGAGCCCGGCACCGCCAAGGACCGGCTGCGCGCGATGATGCTGCATTCCGTCGACAGCGACCTCGACGCCGACGACGGGCGCGGCTGCTTCGCCATCAACGCGGCGATCGAGCTGGCCGGGCTCGACGCGGACGTCAAGCGGGTCGTGCGGCGCAACTTCACGCGCGTGGAGGACGAGGTGCGCGCGGTCGTCGAGGAGGGCCAGCGCGCGGGCGAGATCCCGGCGGACCGCGACGCCCGCGCCCTGGCCCGGCTGGTCCAGAGCACTTACTACGGCCTGCGCGTCCTCGGCCGCGTACAGGACGACCGCGATGTTCTGCTCGCCACCGTCGACAACACCCTGGAGCGGCTGTGACCCACGTGGACGCAGAAGAGGGCGCCGGGTCCCGGTAGCGGGAGCCGCGCCCTCCTCACCGCCATGGAGCAGAACTCGCCGCGCACGTCGGCCATCTGCACCAGCACCGGCACCTGCCCGACGCCACCATCACCGTCACCGCCGCCGCCCCGCGACGCCGGAGCCACCACGGCGGTCCAGGCGTCACCCGAGGGCGAGCCCGTCTACCGCAAGCCCGGCTTCGCCGCACTCGGCCGCTTCACCGCGTACGCAGTTGCGTCGACGGCACGATCTGCTGCGGCTGGTCAGGGCTCGACCACAGCAGCTTCATGTGCGCCTCACCGGTGTTCTCCGCGTAGTCGACGCGGATGCTGTGGCGCTCGCCCGCCGTCAGCGGCACCTGCGCCTTGTCGACCTTCGGCTCGTGCGGGTTCCAGGAGTCGATGACGAGCCTGCCGTCGATCCAGACCCGCACCACGTCGCCGGAGACCGTCGTCAGCGTGTACGTCTCCGTGCGGCGCGGCTCGATCGACCCCGTCCAGCGGACGCTGAAGCGGTCCGACGGGATCGACGCGTGCGGTGAACCACCGAACTTCCAGGCGTGGTTGACCGTGGGGTCGGTGCGGGTGACCTTCGGGGCGCCGGCGAGATCCGCGTTGTCGAAGATCTCCTGCTCGGGGGTGCCGTAGTCGCCGTCGGTGACGCGACGCTTGCCGACCCGGTTGTTGATGACGAGGTCCGGGTTCAGACCGCGCAGGTAGGACTCCAGGCGCTCGCCGTCCCTCGCGGTCCACGGGTTGTGCGGGTCCTCGGTGTCCCACTCCCCGTCGAACCAGAGCAGCGCCGGGTCGTAGGTGTCCACCAGCTCCTTGAGCTGGGCGTACATGCGCTTCTCGTACTTCGGCCTCCAGGTTCGCGTACGCGCCGAAGTGGATGAACATGCCGAAGCGGTCCTGGCGGAACCAGTCGGTGCGATCGGCGGTGAAGGGGTCGTCGGCGGCGTGGTCGGTTCCGGGGCCCCCGTCGGGGCCGGCGCACCCGGACTAATCCCAGGAACATGCTTGGCGTCTCTGGATCTCGCGATCGCGCGTGTGGCAGGCTCCTCCAAGCCCCCTACAAGCCCCGCGCCAGCGCCCCCGCCGTGCCCCAGAAGAAGACCACCCGCCCCGACGCCGCCGGGCCGCAGTCCGTGCAGGGCACCTGCTACCACGTGCGGCGCGGCAGCGGCGGACGCCTGATCGTCCTCACCGTCAACGGCACCTCGATGAACATGACCTCCGGCGGCAACCTCCGGCCCGAGGGTTACGGAACGGGGTCGGGCCGGGCAGGAGTCACCTCGGTACTCGCCGCCCGCCCCGACCCCGGGAGCCCCGTATGCCGCACCCGCCCCGCCGCCGTACCGTCCTGACCGCGTTCGCCGGCACCGCCGGTGCCGCCGTGGCCTGTTCGCCCGCCGCCTCACAGGGCTCGGGCGGCCCGGCACCCGGCACGTCGGTCCGCACGCGCGGCGGGTCCGGGCCCACCGCCGCGGCCACCGCGGCCGCGCGAAGACTGCTCCCCGACCACTGGGAACAGGTCACGTTCAAGACGGTCCCGAGCGACGACGACGTCTTCAGGGTGTCCGGAAAACGCGGTCACATCGTCGTCTCAGGTCCCACCGCCGCCGTCCAACTCACCGGACTGCGGCACTACTTGCAGCACACCGCGCACGCCACGATCACCTGGGCGGGCGACCAGCTCGACCTGCCCGCGACGCTCCCCGCCCCGGGCGCCCCCGTCACCCGGCGCGCCGACGTCCCGCACCGCTTCGTCCTCAACGACACCAACGACGGCTATGTGAACGCCTACGCCGACTGGACCTACTGGGAGCACGAACTCGACGTACTCGCACTGCACGGCTACAACGAAGTCCTCGTGTACGCCGGGGCCGACGCGGTCTATCACCGGATGTTTCAGGAGTTCGGATACGACGACGAGGAGCTGCGGGCCTGGGTGCCGGGGCCCGCGCACCAGCCGTGGTGGCTGTTGCAGAACATGTCGTCGTTCCCGCACCCCGTGTCCCGGCAGTTGCTCGCCAAGCGCGCCCGCCTCGGCCGCCGCATCGCCGACCGGGCCCGCGAGCTGGGCATGACGCCCGTGCTCCCGGGCTACTTCGGCACCGTCCCGCCCGGCTTCGCCGACCGCAACCCGGGAGCGAGGACCGTGCCGCAGGGCGACTGGGTGGGCTTCGCGCGGCCCGACTGGCTGGACCCGCGCACCGACGGGTTCGCGCGCGTGGCCGCCGCGTTCTACCGGGTGCAGGACGAGTTGTTCGGCCCGTCGACGATGTACAAGATGGATCTCCTGCACGAGGGCGGCAAGCCCGGTGACGTGCCGGTCGGCGAGGCCGCGAAGGGCGTCGAGAAGGCGCTGCGGACGGCGCACCGGGACGCGGTCTGGGTGATCCTCGGCTGGCAGCACAATCCGCCGAAGGAGATCACGGACGCCGTCGACAAGTCCCGGATGCTCGTCGTCGACGGGCTCAGCGACCGCTTCCCCACGGTCACCGACCGCGAGTCCGACTGGGGCTCCACGCCGTACGCCTTCGGCTCGATCTGGAACTTCGGCGGGCACACGGTCCTCGGCGCGAACACGCCGGACTGGGCGGACCTCTACGGGAAGTGGCGCACCAAGGACGGCAGCACCCTGCGCGGCATCGCGCTCATGCCCGAGGCGGCCGACAACAACCCGGCGGCGTTCGCCCTCTTCTCCGAACTCCCTTGGCTGGATCGCGACGTGGACCTCAAGGCGTGGTTCGACGCCTGGTCGGTGGCGCGCTACGGAGCGGCCGATCCGCACGCGCGGGCCGCCTGGGACGTGCTGCGCCGCACCGTCTACGGCACCACGCGCGCCGACAAGTGGTCCGAGGGCGCCGACGGCCTGTTCGGCGCGCGGCCCGGTCTCGCGGTGACGTCGGCGGCTTCCTGGTCGCCGAAGGCGCTGCGGTACGAGGCGGCGGAGTTCGAGCCCGCGCTCGGCGAACTGCTGCTCGTGCGCCGGGAGTTGCGGAGGTCGTCCGGGTACCGCCGCGATCTGCTCGACGTCGCCCGGCAGGCCCTGTCCAACCGCAGCCGGGTGCTGCTTGTGCGCATCAAGGACGCCTACGACCAGCGGGACACCGCGCGCTTCGAGGAGCTGACCCGGACCTGGCTCGGCCTGATCGACCTCCTCGACCGGCTGGTCGCCACCGACGCCCGGCATCTGCTCGGCCGGGCGCTCGCCGACGCCCGGGGCTGGGGCGCCGACGCCCGCGAGCGCGACCGGCTGGCCTACGACCAGCTGTCGTTGCTGACCGTGTGGGGCACCCGCGCCGGGGCCGACGCGGGCCTGAGGGACTACGCCAACCGGGAGTGGGCGGGCCTGGTCGGCGGGTTGTACCGGCTGCGCTGGAAGACGTACTTCGACGAGCTGCGTGCCGCGCTCAAGGAGGGCCGCGCGCCCAAGGACATCGACTGGTTCGCCCTGGAGGACCGCTGGACCCGGCAGCCGGGCCGGCTCGCGGTCCGTCCCACCGGGGACACGTACGCGATCGCGAAGCAGGTGCGCGCCGCGCTCGCCGGGTCCGACTGACGGCGGGCCGGGGTCGAGTCGCCGCGCCCGCGGACGGACAGAACACGATTCCGCCGCGGGCGCGACACCCTCACCAGGAACTCGTCAGTGCCTCACCGGGGGACGATCAGGGGCACTCCTTCCACTTCACGCGGTAGATGGTGCTGATGTCTCCGTCGGTGGAGTCCATCGTCATGAAGCTGGTCTTGGTGCGGTCCGAGGTGCCGAGGTCGACGCGCAGCTCGGTGTTGATGTTGAAGTTGCGCTGTTTGCCGCAGGGCGCCCAGACCAGCTGGGTGACCTCGGTCTCGTCGGTGGCCTGCCAGTTGTCGGCGATCGGGCCGTTGAAGGAGTGCGCCTTGCTTCCCGTGTCCGGGGAGCCCTGGAAGTAGTACGACGCCTTCTCGGTGCCCTTGGCACCCCTCTCCAGTGACGCGAAGCCTCGGTAGTCGGCGCTCGCGATCGCGTAGGTGAAGCCGTGGGGGACGTGGACGACCAGGCTGAGCTGGCAGTTCTTCCTGAACGCCGTGGGAGCGGAGTTCCCGCCCGCCTGGGCGAGGTAGTCGCTGTAGGTGACGGTGAAGGCCGTGTTGTCCTCGGAGACGGCGACGGCGGCCGTCCCTCTCGGGCAACCGGAACCGTTCACGGTCGCGACGTCGATCACGATCTTGTCCGGCGGCGGGTCGGAGAAACCCGTCGGATCCTGCGCGGGCAGGCCCGCGCCGATCAGGGCGGCCAGTGCGCCCCCGGCGAGCAGTGCAACGGACATGGTTCTCCCATTCTTGCTTCGGCCCACGGCGGCACGCGCGCAGGGCGCGGTCCGCCGCGAGGTGGGGGATGTAGCGGTACTGGGAGGAACTGACCCAGCCCTCGCACGGGGGCCACGAGCGGCCCGCGGGCGATGAGCGGAGGCTGAGGGTGTTGGGATAGTACGGACCAGCGTGAGCAGCGACTAGGGCGATGTCCGGCCATGTACGGGCGAAGCCGCGCGGCGCGTGGGGTGCGTGAGCGCGACACATCCGATGACTCTTGTTTGACGGGTATACGTCACAAGCGAACTCTGGTAGGAAACCTTCCTAACAGAACAGCGGAACGCTGAACTCCCCCACCTGGAGGACCCGTTGCACGCTCACCGCACCCCCCACGGGCGCACCACGCGACGTGCCGTGATCGGCCTGGTCGGCGCCACCCTTCTCGCCGGTTCGCTGGCCCTGACCCAGACCGCGGGCGCCGCCCCGGCCCCGGCGCCCGCGAGCGGCACCCCCTCGCTCTCCGCCGCCGCCGGGCTCGACGACCCGGCGAAGAAGGAGATCGCGATGAAACTGGTCTCCAGCGCGGAGAACTCCTCGCTCGACTGGAAGGCGCAGTACGGCTACATCGAGGACATCGACGACGGCCGCGGCTACACGGCGGGCATCATCGGATTCTGTTCCGGCACCGGCGACATGCTCGACCTGGTCGAGCTGTACACCCAGCGCAAGCCCGGCAACGTCCTCGCGAAGTACCTGCCCGCGCTGCGCGAGGTCGACGGCAGCGACTCGCACGAGGGCCTGGACCCGAACTTCACCAGGGACTGGAAGAAGGCCGCCCAGGACTCGGCGTTCCGGAAGGCCCAGAACGACGAGCGCGACCGCGTCTACTTCAACCCGGCGGTCAAGCGGGGCAAGGCCGACGGCATCGGCACGCTCGGGCAGTTCGCCTACTACGACGCGATCGTCATGCACGGGGACGGCGGCGACAGCACCAGCTTCAGCAACATACGCAAGCGCGCCCTGACCAAGGCCAAGCCCCCGGCGCAGGGCGGCGACGAGGTGAAGTACCTGCACGCGTTCCTGGACGCCCGCGTCTGGGCGATGAAGCAGGAGGCGGCCCACGAGGACACCAGCCGCGTGGACACCGCCCAGCGCGTGTTCCTCAACAAGAAGAATCTGAACCTGGACCCGCCGCTGGACTGGAAGGTCTACGGCGACTCCTTCCACATCGGCAGGTAGCCGCCACGGGGCGCGGGCGCGGGCGTCCGGGGCACCGGCGGGTGCCCCGGACGCCCGCGCCCGGCTCAGCGCGTCAGTGCACCCCGGCAGCGGAAGGCCCCGCGGGCGCGGAGTGGGTGCGCTGTTCGGCGATCTCCCCGCCGGGTTCCATCGGCGCCGTGACCTCGTCGTCCTCGCCGCCCCTTCCGGTGTGGTTGAACAGCAGGTTCAGGACGACCGCGGCTACGCAGCCGGTGGAGATGCCGGAGTCCAGGATGATCTTCGCGGTCTCCGGGAACGCGTGGTAGAACTCCGGCGCGGAGATGGGGATCAGGCCCACCGCGAGGGAGACGGCGACGATCAGGACGTTGTTGTCCTTCTCCAGGCCCGCCTTGACGAGGGTCTGGATGCCGCTCGCGGCGACCGAGCCGAACAGGACGACGCCCGCGCCGCCGAGCACGGGCCGGGGCACGACCGCGATGAGCGAGGCGGCCATCGGGCACAGGCCCATCAGGACGAGGAAGCCGCCGCCGGTCGCGACGACGTACCGGCTGCGGATCCTCGTCATCGCGACCAGGCCGATGTTCTGCGCGAACGCGCTGCACATGAAGCCGTTGAAGAGCGGGCTCACGGCGGATCCGAGGGTGTCGGCGCGCAGGCCCGCGGCGATGGTCTTCTCGTCGGCGGGGCGGTCCACGATCTCACCGAGGGCGAGCATGTCGGCCGTCGACTCGGTCATGGAGACGACCATGACGACACAGAGCGAGACGATCGCGGCGGCGGCGAACTGCGGGGCGCCGAAGTGGAACGGCGTCGGGAAGCCGACCACGTCCGCGTCGGCGACCGGACCGAAGTCCGTGACGTCGAAGGGGATCGCGACCAGCGTGCCGATGACCAGGCCGAGGAGCACCGCGATCTGCTTCACGAAGCCGCGCGTGAAGCGCCGCAGGAGGAGCACGATCACGAGGGTGATCCCCGCGAGCGAGAGGTACTTGGTCGAGCCGTAGTCGTCGGCCGCCGGGTTCGGTCCCTGCATCCAGCCGAAGGCGACCGGCATCAGCGAGATGCCGATGAGGGTGATGACCGTGCCGGTCACCACGGGCGGGAAGAAGCGGACCATCTTGGAGAAGAACGGCGCCGCGACGAAGCCGAGCAGGCCCGCGACGATCACCGCGCCGAAGATGATCGGCAGCGCGTCGTCCTTGTCCTTGGTGGAGTCCACGACCGCGAGCATGGGCGCGACACCGGCGAAGGTGACCCCGTTGACGAACGGCAGCCGGGCGCCGATGTTCCAGATGCCGAGCGTCTGCAGGAAGGTCGCGAGACCGGCCGTGAACAGACACGCGCCGGTGAGGAAGGTGAGCTCCTTCGCCGAGAGGCCGACGGCGGCGCCCACGATGAGCGGCGGCGCGACGACGCCCGCGTACATGGCGGCGACGTGCTGCAGGCCGGTGGTGGCCATCTTCAGCGCGGGGAGCTTCTCGTCGACGGGGTGCGGAGCGCCTTCGGGGGGCGTGGAGCCTTCGGGGGGCGAGGACCCTTCGGGGTCCCGTGCGCCTTCGGGATGTGGGGTCCCGTCGGACTGTGGGGTGGTGCCTTGCTTGGTGAACCTGGGCTCGGTCGCCACTGCGGCTCCTCCGTTTGTTTTCCTGTGCCGGCTGCGGACCGGCACGCGCTTCTGGGAGGTGGTGCGTGATGCAAGGACTTGCTCGTTATGCGGTTGTGAAGCGCCCAGGCAGTACTGACCGCCCCGGGAACGTGAAGCTTTGGGCCACGTTCCGGGGCGGCACTCGAACAGCCCGCTCGGCTGCTCGAGTCCGGTCGGGGGCCGTCCCCCCCGACCGGAGATCCAGGGGTCAGCTCCCGGCGGCGACGCGCGCCAGTCGCTGCGCCTCGGCCCGCGTGACACGGGCGATGGCGTCCTCGTCGACGTGCAGCAGACGGCCGTTCTCGACGACCGGCCGGCCGCCCACGAGGGAGAGCGTCACCGGCGCTGCCGCGCCGAAGACGATGGCGGTGACCGGGTCGGCGATCGAGGAGTGCCCGATGCCGTCGATCTTCCACAGGACCAGGTCGGCGAGCTTGCCCGCCTCCAGGGAGCCGATCTGGCTCGCCCGGCCGAGGACCTGGGCACCGCCGTACGTCCCCAGGCGCAAGGCCTGACGGGCGTTCAGGGCGGCTTCCTTGTGGGCGCCCAGGCGGTTGATGAGGAGCGCGTTGCGCAGTTCGGTGTGCAGCTCGCCGGACTCGTTGGAGGCGGTGCCGTCCACGCCGAGGCCGACGGGGACGCCCGCGGCGAGCATGTCGGGTACGCGGGCGATGCCGGCGGCGAGGCGGGCGTTGGAGGAGGGGCAGTGGGCGACGCCGGTGCCGGTGCGCGCGAACGCCTCGATGTCGGAGTCGTTCATGTGGACGCAGTGCGCCATCCACACGTCCTCTCCGAGCCAGCCGGTGGACGCGAAGTAGTCGGTCGGGCCGAGGCCGAACAGCTCGTGGCAGAACTTCTCCTCCTCCACCGTCTCGCTGCCGTGGGTGTGCAGGCGCACCCCGAGGCGGCGCGCCAACTCGGCGCCCTGCTTCATGAGTTCGGTGGAGACGGAGAACGGCGAGCAGGGCGCGACGGCCACCTGCGTCATGGCGCCGAAGGAGGCGTCGTGGTGCTTCTTGACCGTCTCCTCGGTGGCGGCGAGCGCGCCGTCCAGGGTCTCGACGGCGAAGTCCGGCGGCAGGCCGCCGTCCTTCTCGCTGCGGTCCATGGAGCCGCGCGCCAGGGTGAAGCGCACGCCCGTCTCGCGGGCCGCCCCGATGATGGCGCCGGACAGGTCGCCGGAGCCCTTGGGGTAGACGTAGTGGTGGTCCATGGCGGTGGTGACGCCGCCG
Organism: Streptomyces flavofungini; assembly: GCF_030388665.1. Lineage (NCBI taxonomy): Bacteria > Bacillati > Actinomycetota > Actinomycetes > Kitasatosporales > Streptomycetaceae > Streptomyces > Streptomyces flavofungini. Next base: position 1,950,284 of record NZ_CP128846.1, read on the forward strand.
CGCGCCATCATGGCGAGGGAGCCCTGCGCGGCGGCGCGGACCATGTCCTCGTCGATGCGCGCCCACGTCGGATACAGCGCCACCAGCCAGTTGAACAGGTTGTGGTCGGTGGCGAGGCCCCGGGTGATCCACTGGTAGAAGTGGTGGTGCGTGTTCACCAGGCCGGGCGTGACCAGGTGGCCGGTGCCGTCCACGCGGCGCACGACGTTCTCCAGGCCCTCGGGGGCCTTCCCCGCGCCGATCGACTCGATCGTGCGGCCGGCGACGACCACGTACCCCGACGCGTACTCGGTGTCGTCGGCGTCCACGGTCGCGATGGCGCAGTTCTCGATGACGATGCGCTCGAGAGCGCCTTCGGGGGTTGCCGATGCTGCCATGGTGCTTCCTTCTTGGGTGAGTGGCGAGATGCTGGGCACGGCATGACCCTAGGAAGATTTGAGTGCCGCGGCGGCGTTCTGCGCGCTGCCGCGGGTGCCGAGGTGGTGGAAGAACAGGTTGAGCGAGACCGCGGTGAGCGCGCCCGCGCTGATGCCGGAGCCGAGCACGGTCTGCGCCCAGGCGGGGAAGTCGGCGTAGAAGGCGGGCGCGGCGAGCGGGATGATGCCCGCCCCGAGCGACACGGCCACCAGGATGATGTTGGAGCTGTCGTCCAGGCCCGCCTCGGAGAGCGTACGGATGCCGCTGACCGCGATGGAGCCGAAGAGCACGATGCCCGCGCCGCCGAGGACCGGCATGGGGACGAGGCTGACGACCGCGCCGAGCGCCGGGAAGGCGCCGAGCACGATGAGCGCACCGCCCGCGACGGCGACGACATAGCGGCTGCGCACCCGGGTCAGGGAGACGACGCCCACGTTCTGCGCGAAGGCGGAGGTCGGGAAGCCGCCGAAGACCGGACCCACGAGAGTGGCGATGCCGTCGGTGCGCAGGCCGCGGGTGATGGTCCTCCCGTCCGTCCTGCGCTCGCAGATCTCGCCGAGCGCGAGCATCCCGGCGCTGGACTCCGTCATCAGGACCAGCATCACGATGCACAGGGACAGGATCGCGGCGGGCTGGAACTCGGGGGCGCCGAAGGCGAACGGCTCGGGCACGGCGGCGACGGGCGCGGACTCCAGGGCGGCGAAGTCGGCCATCCCGAACGGGATCGCGGCGAGCGTGCCGATGAACAGGCCCATGAGCAGGGCGACTTGCTTGAGGAAGCCGCGGGCGAAGCGCTGGCAGAGCAGGATCACCACGAGCGTGAAGGCGGCGAGCGCGAGGAAGCGCATGTCGCCGAAGTCGGCGGCCTCCTTGTCGCCGCCCTGCGCCCAGGTGACGGGCACGGGCATCAGCGTCACGCCGATGAGCGTGATGACGACGCCGGTGACCAGCGGCGGGAAGAAGCGCAGCAGTCGGCCGAAGAAGGGTCCGACGGCCAGGCAGAACACGCCCGCGACCATCACCGCGCCGTAGATCGCCGGGAGTTGGTGTCCCGTCGCGCTGTTCTCGGCGATGGCGAGGATGGGTGCGATGCCCGCCGAGGACGCGGCGTTCACGAACGGCAGGCGGTTGCCCACGACCCCTTTGACGCCGAGGGTCTGGAGCAGGGTGGCGAGGCCGGCGATGAGCAGGCTCGCCGCGATCAGCCGGGTCTGGGCGGCGGTGTCGAGTCCGACGGCCTGGCCGATGATGAGCGGAGGGGTGACGACGCCCGCGTACATGGCGGCGATGTGCTGGAGCGCGGCGGGGACGAGCCGCGAGGTCTTGAGCTTCTCGTCCACCGGGTGGCACTCGTCCACCGGGGGACAGGGGAGAGTCGACTCCCCTTCAGGTATTGCGGGCTGTGCCATGCCTTTCGTTCCCTCCGGTGTGGCGCGCCCCGGACGTCAGGTTCCGGGGCGCGCGTCCCGCGTCAGAGGTTGGTCATGTCGACCGGGATCCTCGCCTCGGTGCCGTCGCGCAGGATGGTGGCCTCGATGAGGCCGTAGGGGCGGTCGGCGGCGTAGTAGACCGCGCCGTCCTTGGCGTCGTTGTCCAGGCCGCAGAAGGACAGGTCCTGACGGAAGTGGTGCTTGTTGGGCGCGGAGAAGCGGATCTCGTCTATCTCGCCGCGGTTGTTCAGGACCCGGGCACCCATTTGGTAGAGCGTCTGCTGGAGCGAGAGGGAGTAGGTCTCCACGAAGGCCTGCAGGATGTGCTTCTTGGCCTGCTCGTAGGACTTCTCCCAGTTCGGCATGCGCTGCTCGTCATTGGTCCAGTTGTGCCGCCACCACGTCGAGAGGGACGTGGCGAGGATGCGGTCGTAGTCCTCCTTGAGCGTCGTGTACTTGTCCTTGATGTAGCCCCAGAACTCGGAGTTCGTGGAGTTCATCACGGTCAGGTCCTTCAGACCGCTCAGGATCTCGAACTCCGTGCCGTCATAGGTGATCTGGGCGACCCGGATCTCCTGGCCCTTGCGCACGAAGGAGTGCTTGACCTCGTCGGCGCCGATGAACTGCGAGTTGGCGTCGGAGGCGGTGATGCGCTCCCAGGCGTACTCCTCGATGCGGATGCGCGCCCGGTGGATGGAGGGCTGGCTGTCCACGAAGTGCCGCGCGAGGTGGATGCCGTACTGCTCGGCGGACTCGATGCCGTATTCCTTGGCGAACGCGAAGCAGGTGTTCTTCGTGGTGTCCGTGGGCAGGCAGTTGGCGTTCGAGCCGCTGTAGTGGACGTCGTCCAGGTCGCCGGAGAGGGCGACGGAGACGTTGAGGTCCTTGATGTGGTGGGTGTCGCCGTCCCGCGTGATCTTGACGACCCGGTTCTCGGCCTTGCCGTACTGGTTCTGGCCCAGGATCACAGGGCGGGACCGGCGGGAATCGTCTGTCATGTCTGCTAGCTCCCTCGGTAAACGGAGTAGCCGAACGGGTTGAGCAGCAGCGGTACGTGGTAGTGCTCGCCCGGTACGACGGCGAACGTGATCGCCACCTCGGGGAAGAACACACCGCTCGCACCGCTGTCCCGATTCGCGGGGGCGTCCTGCTGCGCCTCGGCTTGCGTTGCTTGCTTGCTCAGGAAGTACGCCTCGACGGCGAAGTCGAGCCGTACGTGGGTGGTGCCCTCCGGCAGGGCCGGCAGGTCCTTGCAGCGCCCGTCCGCGTCGGTGGCCGAGCCGCCGAGCAGGGCCCAGTCCGCGCCGCCGCCGCGGGCGGCGAGCGTGACGGCGACGCCCTCGGCGGGGCGGCCGACGCTGGTGTCCAGGATGTGCGTGGACACGGAGGCCGTGGTGTCGGTGCTCATGCGCTCTCTTCCTCCAGGATGCGGGCCAGCCGGATGCGGTTGATCTTGCCGAGTTCGGTGCGGACGATCTCCCGCTCGCGCTCGGGCGAGTTGCCGATCCGGTCCCGGACCGCGTCCCGCATCTGCTCGCCGGTCCTGCCGGTGGCGCAGATGAGGAAGACGTGGCCGAACTTGTCCTGGTAGGCCAGGTTCAGGTCGAGCATCTCGGCCTTGAGTTCCGCCGACGCCCCGGCCATGCCCGCCTGTTCGCGGGACGAGGTCGGGTCTCCCGGCTTGGGGCGCCCGATGGGGGGGTGCCCCGCCATCGCCTCGGCCAGGTCGTCGGTGGTCAGCTCGGCCATGGCGGCGTCGCTGGCCGCGTAGAGCGCGTCGGCGGTGGTGAAGGGGCGCTGGGCGAGCAGCTTGCTCCCCCAGGCCGAGGAGGCGCAGGCCTCGTGGAGCTCGGCGGTGGCCGCCGGCTCCGGCAGGGCGTTGAACCGGGCCAGGCCCGGTGTCGTACGGGAAGTCACGGGGTGCCTCCGTGGCCATGTGCTGGACGGGCTGCGGAACAGCTAAGACCTTCGACAACATCCCGTCAACAGTTTGTTGAAATCATTTGAACAAAGAAGCCGCCACCCTGCGATCCGGGTGACGGCTCGACCGCGCAGCGTGACGACACGGTCGCCCCGCGCTGGGGAACTACTTGTCCTTCGCGGCGTTTTCCCTGTTCAGGTAGTTGTAGACGGTGAAGCGGCTGACCCCGAGCGCCCCCGCCACGGTTTCCACGCCATGGCGCACGGAGAACGCGCCCCGGGCTTCGAGTATCCGTACGACCTCCTGTTTGGCCTTGCGGTCCAGCTCTGCGAGGGGCATGCCGCGCTTGCGCTCCAGGGCGAGCAGGATGTGGTCGAGGGAGTCGGCGAGCTGCGGCAGGCGCACCGCGAGCACGTCCTCGCCCTCCCAGGACAGGACGACGTCGTCGGGGCCCGCGTCGCCGGGCGGCAGCATCTCGCCGCCCATCGCGTCCACCAGCGGCTTGACCGCGGTCGCGAAGGGGTCGTCCCCGAAGGCGGTCACCGGGCTACCTCCCCCGGCGCGGTCCGCTCGCCCGGCTCCGCGATCACGTTGACCTGGAGCGAGACACGGGTGGCGCCGGCGCCCAGGGACCGGCGCAGCATCGCGTCGACGGCCGTGAGGACCGCGTCGACGTCGCCCTCGGCGGTGTTGCCGAAGGGGCCGACGTCCACGGCGTCCAGGTCGGCGCCCTGGATCACGTCGCGGGCCGCCAGGGCGTGGGGCGGCGCCTCGTCGAGGTCGAAGGGCTCGGTCGTGAACTCCACTCTCAATCGCACGGCGCCAACTTAACGCGGCATCCCGCCCACGAGGCGATCCCGCCCGGCTTCTTCGGTGCGTGCGGCCCGGATTTCCGACGGAGCCCCTTGACAGCCTCCGCAGATCGGATGCAGTCTTCCATCAAGCAGAAATGAACTTCCGCAATACGGAAGGAGCGCGGAAGCCCCATGGGATACTCCGACCAGCGCTTCAATGTGAACCTGTCGATCCTCTTCACCGAGCTCCCGCTCCTGGAGCGCCCCGCGGCCGCCGCGAAGGCCGGTTTCGGCGCGGTCGAGCTGTGGTGGCCCTGGGTCGACGCCCCCACCCCGGAGCAGTCCGAACTCGACGCCCTGAAGAAGGCGATCGAGGACGCGGGCGTGCGCCTTGTGGGCCTGAACTTCTACGCCGGACAGCTTCCGGGCCCCGACCGCGGCGCCCTGTCGATCCCCGGCGAGGAGAGCGACAGGTTCCGCGCGAACCTCGCGGTGGCGGCGGACTTCGCGCAATCGCTCGGCTGCAAGGCCCTCAACGCCCTGTACGGCAACCGCGTCGACGGCGTGGACCCGGCCGTCCAGGACGAACTCGCCCTGGAGAACCTGGTGTTGGCGGCCCGCGAGGCCGACCGCGTCGGCGCGGTCCTGCTGATCGAGGCGCTCAACGCCCCCGAGTCGCCCCGGTGCCCCCTCGTGAGCGCGCCCAAGGCGATCGAGATCGTCGACAAGGTGAACGCCGCGACCGGCCTCGGCAACGCGAAGTTCCTCATGGACCTCTACCACCTGTCCATGAACGGCGAGGACCTGCCGTCGGTCATCGAGCAGTACGCGGCCAAGACGGGCCACGTGCAGATCGCCGACAACCCCGGCCGGGGCGCCCCCGGCACCGGCTCACTCCCCCTCGAAGGCCTCCTCGACCAGCTGCGGAAGGCGGGTTACGAGGGCTGGGTCGGCCTGGAGTACAAGGCCGCCGACGCCGCCGCTTCCTTCGAGTGGCTTCCCGCCGGGGCCCGCGCCGCGCGCTGAGCGCCAACTGATCGACGCAGCACACGTTTCAGAGCCGTAGGAGAAGCACTCATGAGCAGCAACCTCGCTGATTCCCCCCACCCCGCCCGCCCGGCGGTCGCATGGATCGGCCTCGGCATCATGGGCTCCCCCATGTCCGAGAACCTGATCAAGGCGGGTTACTCCGTCACCGGCTTCACCCTGGAGCAGGACAAGCTGGACCGCCTCGCCGCGGCGGGCGGCACCGCCGCCAAGTCGATCGCCGAGGCCGTCGGGAACGCCGACGTCATCGTGACGATGGTGCCCGCGTCCCCGCAGGTCGAGGCCATCGCGTACGGCCCCGACGGCATCCTGGAGAACGCACGGCCCGGCGCCCTGCTCATCGACATGTCGTCGATCACCCCGCAGACCTCGGTGGACCTGGCCAAGGCCGCCCAGGACAAGGGCATCCGGGTCCTGGACGCCCCGGTGTCCGGCGGCGAGGCCGGTGCCATCGAGGCCGTGCTCTCCATCATGGTCGGCGGTGAGCAGGCCGACTTCGACGCGGCCAAGCCGCTGCTCGACGCGCTCGGCAAGACCATCGTGCTGTGCGGCCCGCACGGTTCGGGCCAGACGGTGAAGGCCGCGAACCAGCTGATCGTCGCCGTGAACATCCAGGCGTGCGCCGAGGCCGTGGTCTTCCTGGAGAAGTCGGGCGTGGACCTGTCCGCGGCCCTGGACGTCCTCAACGGCGGCCTCGCCGGTTCGACCGTCCTGACCCGCAAGAAGGACAACTTCCTGAACCGCGACTTCAAGCCGGGCTTCCGCATCGACCTGCACCACAAGGACATGGGCATCGTCACGGACGCCGCCCGCAACGTCGGCGCGGCCCTGCCCGTCGGCGCCGTGGTCGCCCAGCTCGTCGCCAGCCTGCGCGCGCAGGGCGACGGCGGCCTCGACCACTCCGCGCTGCTCCGCTCCGTCGAGCGCCTCTCCGGCACCCAGGCCTGAGCCCGGCCGCCAGGGCCCGTCCGGCAGATCCGCGCGGGCCCCGGGCCTCGGCGCACCCAGACTTCCGGGCCGCGGCGGCGTTGACACCTGTCCTGTCGCGCCCAGACGCCGCCGCGGCCCGGAACCCTCCCCCTTCATCAACTTCAACAAACTGTTGACGCAGCAGCTCAGGGGTCCTTACGCTCCCCATCACGTCAGCAGCCACAGCACGGAAGGCCGACCCACCACCATGTCGCAGCGTGTGCTCACGACCGAGTCCGGCGCTCCTGTCGCCGACAACCAGAACTCCGCCTCCGCCGGCGTCGGCGGCCCGCTGCTCCTCCAGGACCAGCACCTGCTGGAGAAGCTCGCCCGCTTCAACCGCGAGCGGATCCCGGAGCGCGTCGTGCACGCCCGCGGCTCGGGCGCCTACGGCTATTTCGAGGTGACCGACGACGTCACCGCGTACACCTCCGCCGCCTTCCTCGGCGAGGTGGGCAAGCGCACGGAGACCTTCCTGCGCTTCTCCACCGTGGCCGACAGCCTCGGCGGCGCGGACGCCGTCCGTGACCCGCGCGGATTCGCGGTGAAGTTCTACACCGAGGAGGGCAACTACGACCTCGTCGGCAACAACACCCCGGTGTTCTTCATCAAGGACCCGCTGAAGTTCCCCGACTTCATCCACTCGCAGAAGCGCGACCCGTTCACGGGCAAGCAGGAGCCGGACAACGTCTGGGACTTCTGGGCGCACGCCCCCGAGGCCACGCACCAGGTGACCTGGCTGATGGGCGACCGCGGCATCCCCGCCTCGTACCGTCACATGAACGGCTACGGCTCGCACACCTACCAGTGGACGAACGCCCAGGGAGAGGCCTTCTTCGTCAAGTACCACTTCAAGACGAACCAGGGCATCCGCTGCCTCTCCGCCGAGCAGGGCGCCGAGCTCGCGGGCAAGGACCCCAACTCCCACCAGACGGACCTGCTCCAGGCCATCGAGCGGGGCGTGAACCCGTCCTGGACCCTGCACGTGCAGATCATGCCGGCGGCCGACGCGGCGAACTACCGCTTCAACCCGTTCGACCTGACCAAGGTGTGGCCGCACAGCGACTACCCGCTGCGGCGCGTGGGCCGCCTGGTCCTCGACCGCAACCCGGACAACGTCTTCGCCGAGGTCGAGCAGGCCGCCTTCTCGCCGAACAACTTCGTGCCCGGCATCGGCCCCTCCCCCGACAAGATGCTCCAGGGCCGCCTGTTCGCGTACGCCGACGCGCACCGCTACCGCCTCGGCGTCAACCACACCCAGCTCGCCGTGAACGCGCCGAAGGCCGTGCCCGGAGGCGCGGACAACTACGGCCGCGACGGCCTGATGGCCACGAACGCCTATGGCCGCGACCGCAGGAACTACGAGCCGAACTCCTACGACGGCCCCACCGAGACCGGCAAGCCGCTGTCGGCCCCGCTGGCGGTCAACGGCCACACCGGCACGCACGAGGCCCCGGCCCACAGCAAGGACGACGACTTCTTCCAGGCGGGCGAGCTGTACCGGCTGATGTCGGCCGAGGAGAAGTCGCGCCTGGTGGCGAACATCGCGGGCGGTCTCTCGCAGGTCTCCCGCGACGACGTCATCGAGAAGAACCTCGCCCACTTCCACGCCGCCGACGCCGACTACGGCAAGCGCGTCGAGGAAGCGGTCCGCGCCCTGCGCGACGACTGAGGCCGGCTCCCCACCCAAGGCTGCGCGGGGGACTTGACGGGAGGTCGGTCCCCTCGCGCGGAGACCCGCACCGCCGTGGACCCGGATGAGGGGTGGTACCACGGCGGGCGGGACGACGAGGACCGCGGCGGCTCGTGCGAGCCAGTGCGGTGGTGAAGGTCCACCGGCACGCCTTCGACCTGAGAAGGCGCCGCCCGGGGGCTGTCGCCCGCGCCGCCGCGGTCCCGGCACACTCGCGGGGAGCCGCGGCGCACGCTTGCCCCCCCGGCGCCCTGGCGCCCTTGAGGCCCGGCCCGCTTGAGGCCCGGCCCGCTTGAGCCCCGGTCCGCTTGAGCCCCGGTGCCCCTGATACCTGGTGCCCTTGCGCTCACCGGTCCCTCGGCTTCCCACGGCCCCCCTCGGGGCTCTCCCTGATTCCGCCCGGCGGCGCGTATGCATGTTCCGCCAGTCGCACGCCGTCGGGCGGCAGCAATTCCCGGTCCCCGGGGCGCGGAGGCGCTCCGGGGACCTTGGCTTGCCCGGGGCGGCGGTCAGCGGACCTTCTCTCCCGCCGCCAGCTTCGCGACCATCCGTTCCAGGCGCGCGGCCCGGGTGCGCTCCGTCCGCGCCGTCTGCAGCCGCAGGATCACCAGGAACCGGTCCGTCCTGCCGAGCCCTTCGTACGTCCGGGCGGCCCGGGGCTCGGCGGCCAGCGCGGCCGCGAGGTCGTCGGGCACGCTCGCCTCCGCCTGCGCGTCGTACGCGGCGTCCCAGCGGCCGTCCGCCTTCGCCGCCTCGATCTCGGCGAGGCCGCGCGCCCGCACCCGGCCCGCGGCCAGCAGCGCCTCCACCCGGTCGATGTTCCGCTTCGACCAGGTGCCGCGCGGGCGGCGCGGGGTGATCTTCTGCAGGAAGTACGTGTCGTCGTGGCGGCGCCGCTGGCCGTCGATCCACCCGAAGCACAGCTCCAGGTCGATCACCTCGTCGATCGTCACGGACGGGACGCCCGAGGCCTTCTTGGCCAGCTTCAGCCAGATGCCGGGGCTGTCCTCGTGATGCGCGTCCAGCCACTCCTCCAGCGCGCTCCGGTCGGCGAACGTGCGGACCGGAAGCCCGTCCAACGTCTCCATGACAGGACTCCCTCTGTGCGCGCGTACGTGTGTACGCACCTCACGCCACGGTATACGGGCCCCTCCCCCGTGTGGCGGAGACGGTCCGGCGTACGGGGTGACGATCTCCGTTCGCTCGGGCGGAAGAGTAACTGTCATGACGACGACAGCAGTTCACGAGGACGAGATCCGTATCGGCACGGGCCGTGACCAGGGCACGGACACGGGGTGGGGCCTCGCCGCCGACGCCGACGCCGACGCCGGCACCGGCACCGGCACCGGCACGGAGCGTCCCGTTCCCCGGTGGGCCGAGCGCGTCGCCCACGCCATCCCCCTCGTGCTGCTCGCCCAGTGCGTGTGGCGGCTTCCCTTCGCCTTCGGGTTCGACATGGGCACCGGCACCGGGTCCATCGGCAGCCTGTGGATCTCGGTGCCGTACATCTTCGCCCTGAGCCTGCTCACGGAGGCGCTCGCCCTGCTGAGCTTCGGGCTCGTGCGGGGGTGGGGGGAGGTGGTGCCGGGCTGGGTGCCGCTGGTCGGCGGGCGGCGTCTGAACCGCTGGGTGGCGGTGGTGCCCGCGACGCTCGGGGGCCTCGGGGCGACGGCTCTGTTCGGGCCGTTCACGCTGGGGGCGCTTGGACTCGGCGCCTCCTTCAGCGAGTTCGACAGCGGCTTCTGGGAGTTTCTGTTCCGGGCCTGCGTGCTGCCTGTCGGTCTCTGGGGCCCGCTGGTCCTCGCCCTGACGGTCCACTACTTCATCCGCCGCCGCCCGTCGGCCTGACCGCCCGAGCCCTCGCGGCGCGCCCCGGGCATGGGGAGGCCCCGGCCCCGGAGTCGGACTCCGGGACCGGGGCCGCGCCCTGGGAGGGGAACGCCGCGCCGTACTAAGCCTTCAGCGTTCTGATGGAGCTGGGCGCGTGCCACGGCTCCGTGGCGATCTCCTCGAACTCGGTCACATCACTGATGTCCGCCGTACGGCTCATGGAGATGTTGGTGATCCGCTCAAGGATCGCCTCCACGACGACCGGGACCCGGTACTCCTGAGCCAGCTTCTTGGCCTGCTCGAAGGCGGCACCGAGCTCGGCGGGGTCGGTGACCCGGATGGCCTTGCAGCCGAGCCCCTCGGCGACCTTGACGTGGTCGACGCCGTAGACACCGAGCTCAGGGGAGTTGATGTTCTCGAACTCCAGGTTGACCTGGAAGTTGATGTCCAGGCCGATCTGGGCCTGGCGGATCAGGCCCAGGTAGGAGTTGTTGACGAGGACGTGGACGTAGGGGATGCGGTGCTGGGCCCCGACGGCCAGCTCCTCGATCATGAACTGGAAGTCGTAGTCGCCTGAGAGGGCGACGACCTGCGCGTCCGGGTCGGCCGTGGCGACACCGAGCGCGGCCGGGATGGTCCACCCGAGCGGCCCCGCCTGGCCGCAGTTGATCCAGTGCCGCGGCTTGTAGACGTGCAGCATCTGGGCACCGGCGATCTGGGAGAGCCCGATCGTGGAGACGTACCGCGTCTGCGGCCCGAAGGCCTTGTTCATCTCCTCGTACACGCGCTGCGGCTTGATCGGGATGTCGTCGAAGTGCGTACGGCGCAGGAGCGTGGACTTGTGCTCCTGCCCCCGGGCGATCCAGGCGCCCCGGTCGGGCAGCTCGCCCGCGGCCTTCAGCTCCTTGGCGACCTCGACGAAGAGCTCCAGGGCCGCCTTGGCGTCGGACGCGATGCCGTAGTCGGGCGCGAAGATCTTGCCGATCTGGGTCGGTTCGATGTCGACGTGCACGAACGTGCGGCCCTCGCGGTACACGTCCAGCTTGTAGCCGGTGTGGCGGTTGGCCCAGCGGTTGCCGATGCCGAGGACGAAGTCGGACTCCAGGAACGTCGCGTTGCCGTAGCGGTGCGAGGTCTGCAGGCCGACCATGCCCGCGTTCAGCTCGTGGTCGTCGGCGATGGCACCCCAGCCCATCAGGGTGGGGATGACCGGAGTGCCCGTCAGTTCGGCGAACTCGACGAGGAGTTCGGAGGCGTCGGCGTTGATGATGCCGCCGCCCGCGACGATCAGGGGCCGCTCGGAGTTCACGAGCATGCCGATGGCCTTCTCGATCTGGGCGCGGCTCGCGGCCGGCTTGTAGACCGGCAGTGGCTGGTACGTCTCCGGGTCGAACTCGATCTCGGTGAGCTGGACGTCGATGGGCAGGTCGATGAGGACCGGGCCGGGACGGCCGGAGCGCATCAGATGGAAGGCCTGCTGGAAGACGCCGGGGACCTGCGCGGCCTCCAGGACCGTGACGGCCATCTTGGTGACCGGCTTGGCGATGGAGGCGATGTCGACGGCCTGGAAGTCCTCCTTGTGGATCACGCTCGTGGGCGCCTGGCCCGTGATGCACAGGATCGGGATCGAGTCACCGATCGCGGAGTAGAGGCCGGTGATCATGTCGGTGCCCGCGGGGCCCGACGTGCCGATGCAGACACCGATGTTGCCCGGGTGGGTGCGCGTGTACCCCTCGGCCATGTGCGAGGCGCCCTCGACGTGGCGGGCCAGCGTGTGATCGACGCCGCCGCCTTCCTTGAGCGCCTTGTAGAAGGGGTTGATCGCGGCCCCCGGCACACCGAACGCGTGGGTGACGCCCTCGCGCTTGAGGATCTCGACTGCCGCGCGGGCAGCGGTCATACGAGCCATTGAGTTCTCCTGCTTCGGCTGACGAAGCCACGGCCACCGTCGCGCCCCGCGATGAGCCATGCCTTCCGGTGCTGCTTCCGCGCCGTGACCCACCTCGCGGTGACTTCCACATTGCGGAAATTATGTTCTGCTATATGGAAGCAATGTAAGGGGGTGCGCCAGGGCCGTCAAGGGATTCCGGTATCGGCGCAGTGGCGGACCGGGCAGGGGAGAGCCCGCGTCCAGCTCAAAATCGCGTATCGGTGCGGTCACCTTCCGTACGACGATGAGCTCCGTACGACGATGGGGCTCCATACGACGACGGGCTCCGTAGGATGGGGAGCTTCGTACGGCGGGCAGCTTCTTGCGATGGGCAGCTTCGGCAGCGGACGGGCGGCGGAGCGGACGGGCGGCGGTGAGGGCATGGCGAAGGACGGCGTTCTGGTGCGGTGCCCGGTGTGTCGCCACGAACAGGCCTACGCTCCCCCGGCGTTCCCCTGCGTCTGCGGCAAACCCGTCGCACCCCCCGTCCGGCACGGCCCGGCCGTCCCGCTCACCCATCGGACCGGCGCGGACGCCTGGGTGACGGTGCGATGCGCGGCCTGCGGGCGCACGGCGGACTGGCCGCGCCCGGAGCTGGGGTGCGCGTGCGGGACGGTGCTGCGGGTGGCGGTGGAACCGCACGCGGCGGACGAGGGTCCTGTGACGCGCGAGGGCGTCGAGACGGATGAGGGTGCCGCGACCGACGAGGGTGTCGCAACCGACGAGGGCGGTGTGGCCGACGAGGGCAGTGGGGCCGACCAAGCCGCCGCGACCGACGAGGGCACTGCGGCCGACAAGACCGCCGCACCAACCGACGACCACCAGAGCGCCGACAGCGACGCGGGCCACCCCTCCCTCACCCCGTCCCACATCCCCCTGCCGCGGACCGCCCCCACGCCCCGGCCCGCCTTCCGCCCCCTGCCCGTCTGCAGCGCCGGGGACGCGGTGACCACGGCGGCGCTGTATCTGCGCTGGCTCGGCTACGAGGACGTGCGCGAGGCGGGGCCCGAAGAGGAGCGCCCGCCGTCGGGCACGCGGCTCGCGGCGCTCGGTGTGCTCGCCCAGGTCGAGCACACCGTACGGGAGACGTCGCTGCGGGATGTCGAGTGCGCCTGGCTGACCGCCATGGCGCACTCGGCGACGTGCGTGTGCTTCGCGCTGTGCGACTTCACGCCCGCGGCCCGCGACCGCGCCGACGAGTTGGACGTGGCCCTGTTCCGCATCGACCTGTCGGGCACACCGGAGCCCCTGAACGGCGCGGCGGACGAACTGGCGGCGACGGGCGCCTGACCGCCGGGACCGGGACGCACCCGGCACCCGGCGCGCGCCCGCCCCGCGCCCGCGCCCCCACCCGCGACGGACTCAGCCGAACCGCTCCCGCAGCTCCACCTTCCGCACCTTCCCCGACACCGTCATCGGGAAGCTCTCCAGGATCCGCAGCCCCGCCGGGACCTTGTAGTGGGCGAGCCTGCCCGCGCAGAAGCCGCGCAGCTCCTCCAGCGTCAGGGGCTCCTCGGGGTCGCGCAGGATGACGCAGGCCAGCGGCACCTCTCCGTAGCGCTCGTCCGGCACGCCGACCACCTGGACATCGGCGATCTTCGGGTGGGCGTACAGGAACTCCTCGATCTCGCGCGGGTAGATGTTCTCGCCACCGCGGATGATCATGTCCTTGATGCGCCCGACGATCTGGACGTACCCGTCGTCGCGCATCACCGCGAGGTCGCCCGTGTGCATCCAGCGCCCGGAGTCGATGACCTCGGCGGTGCGCTCCGGCTCCCGCCAGTAGCCCAGCATGACGCTGTACCCGCGCGTGCACAGCTCACCGGACCGACCGCGCGGCAGCGTCACCCCGCTCACCGGGTCGACGACCTTCACCTCGATGTGCGGCAGGACCCGGCCGACCGTGCCGGTGCGGCGCTCCAGGTCGTCGTCCATGCGGGTCTGCAGGGAGACGGGCGAGGTCTCGGTCATGCCGTAGCAGATGGAGACCTCCGCCATGTGCATCTCGGCGACGACCCGCTTCATGACCTCGACGGGACACGGCGACCCGGCCATGATGCCGGTGCGCAGCGACGACAGGTCGTACGTGGCGAAGTCGGCGAGGTTGAGCTCGGCGATGAACATCGTCGGCACGCCGTACAGCGAGGTGCAGCGCTCGCGCTCGACCGCGTGCAGGGTGGCCACGGGGTCGAACGACGGCGCCGGGATGACGACGCAGGCGCCGTGCGAGGTGGCGCCCAGGTTCCCCATGACCATGCCGAAGCAATGGTAGAACGGCACGGGCAGGCACACCCGGTCCCGCTCGTCGTAGCCGATCGTGCGCCCCACCCAGTACCCGTTGTTGAGGATGTTGTGGTGGGAGAGCGTGGCCCCCTTCGGGAAGCCCGTGGTGCCCGAGGTGTACTGGATGTTGACCGGGTCGTCGCAGCTCAAATCGGCCTCACGGGCCGCGAGTTCGGCCGGGCCGACGGACCGGCCCGCGGCCAGGAGCGCGTCCCACGACGGGTCGGCGATGTAGTGCGCGGCCCGCAGGTCCGGACACTCGCCCCTGACCTCCTCGACCATCGCCCGGTAGTCGATGGTCTTGTGCTCCCGGGAGGCGACGAGCAGGGAGACGCCCGACTGCTTGAGCACGTAGGCGAGTTCGTGCGCGCGGTACGCCGGGTTGATGGTCACCATGATCGCGCCGACGCGCGCGGTGGCGTACTGCACGAGCACCCACTCGGCGCAGTTGACCGCCCAGATGCCGACCCGGTCGCCCTTGCCGACCCCGGAGCCGATCAGGCCCAGCGCCAACTCCTCGACGGCGGCGCCGAACTCGGCGTACGTCCAGCGCGCGCCTGCCCCGACGTCGACGAGCGCGTCGCGGTCCGGCCAGGCGGCGACGGCACGGGCGAGGTTCTGCCCGATGGTGTCGCCGAGGAGGGGCGTCTTGCTGGTGCCGTGCGCGTACGAAAGCCCCGCGGAGCCGCCCTGCACACCACCCGGGGCACCACCCTGGACACCACCCGGGGCACCGTCCGGTGCGCCGCCCGTGCCCGTCGTGGTCACCGTCGTGCTCACCGGAAGTCCTCCTCGCGGTACTCGGCGCCGGACCCCTTGGCCGTCGCCTCCCGCAGCTCGATGCGGCGGATCTTGCCCGACACGGTCTTGGGCAGCGCGCCGAACTCCAGACGGCGCACCCGCTTGTACGGAGCGAGCACCGACCGGGAGTGCTCGAACAGCAACTTGGCCGTGTCCGGACCTGGTTGATATCCCTCGGCGAGCACCACGTACGCCTTCGGCACGGCCAGGCGGACCGGGTCGGGGGCGGGCACGACGGCCGCCTCGGCCACCGCCTCGTGCTCCAGGAGCGCGCTCTCCAGCTCGAACGGCGAGATCTTGTAGTCGGACGCCTTGAAGACGTCGTCGCTCCTGCCGACGTAGGTCAGACAGCCGTCGGCGCCGCGCGCGCCGATGTCGCCGGTGCGGTAGTAGCCGTCCGCCATGGCCTCGGCGGTGCGCTCCGGGTCGCCGTGGTAGCCCGTCATCAGGCCGACCGGGCGCGCCGACAGGTCGAGGGCGATCTCACCCTCGGCGGCGCCCGGCGCCCCGGTGACCGGGTCGAGCAGTTCGACGGCGAAGCCGGGCGTGGGGCGTCCCATCGAGCCGGGGCGCAGCTCCTGACCGGGGGTGTTGGCGACCTGCACGGCCGTCTCGGTCTGCCCGAAGCCGTCCCGGATGGTCACCCCCCAGTCGCGCCGGACCTGCTCGATGACCTCGGGGTTCAGCGGCTCCCCGGCCGCGACGACCTCGCGCGGCGGCGTCCGCAGCTGGGTGAGGTCGGCCTGGATGAGCATCCGCCACACGGTGGGCGGCGCGCAGAAGCTGGTGACGCCCGCCCGGTCCATCTCCCGCATGAGGCGGCCCGCGTCGAAGCGCGTGTAGTTGTGGATGAAGACGGTCGCCTCCGCGTTCCAGGGCGCGAAGAGGTTCGACCAGGCGTGCTTGGCCCAGCCGGGCGAGGAGATGTTCAGATGCACGTCCCCGGGCTTCAGGCCGATCCAGTACATCGTCGCCAAGTGGCCCACGGGGTACGACACATGGGTGTGCTCGACGAGCTTGGGCCGGGCCGTCGTACCGGAGGTGAAGTACAGCATCAGGGGGTCGTCGGCGCGGGTGACGCCGTCGGGGGTGAAGTCGGCGGGGGCGGTGTCGACGCCGTCGTAGGGGATCCAGTCGCCGGCGTCCGCGGGGGCCTCCCCGGCTGCGGCTCGTCCGGCTCCTCCCGCTTCCCGGGCTCCTCCCGCTTCCGGGACCCCGACCACGATCCGGGTGTACTCCCCCGGCACGTCCGCGAACTTCGCGACGTCCTCGCCCCGCACCACCACGTGCCGGGCCCGGCCGCGCTCGATGCGGTCGCGCAGGTCGGCGGCGCCGAGCAGCGGTGTCGCCGGGATCACCACGGCCCGCAGCTTCATCGCGGCGAGCGCGACCTCCCACAGCTCGGCCTGGTTGCCCAGCATCACCACGACGCGGTCCCCGGCGCGGACGCCCAGCCCGCGCAGCCAGTTGGCGGCCCGCGCGGAGCGCCGCGCGAGGTCCGCGAACGAGCGCCGGGTCTCCTCGCCGTCCTCCTCGACGATGTGCAGCGCCGTGCGGTCGTTGCCGTCGGCGATCACGTCGAACCAGTCGAGGGCCCAGTTGAAGTGGGCGGGCCGGGGCCAGACGAACCCCTCGTACGCGGCCCGGTAGTCCTCCCGGTGGCGCAGCAGGAAGTCCCGCGCCGCACGGAACTCCTCCGTGCCGCCACCCGCTCCGGTCGCCGTCATCCGCACCCCTCGCATTCCGCTCGCATTCCACTTACCGCCGCTCGTCCGTACCATCGTGTAATTCGTGACGCAGGTCTCACTACCCCCGAACGGGGGTGGTGCCCCGCGCGGGCGGTCGACGTCACAGTGGATAGTCAGGGGCCATCCGGAGTCATCAGGTGCACGGGGCCGGAAGCTGAGGGAGCGGGCGCGTGAGTGCTGCGGACGGCGGCGAGGCGGCGGACGTACGGGCCGCGCTGCTGCGACTGCGTCGCGGGACGGGCCTTCCTGTGGCCTTCGGCGGCCTCGTGACCGGCGCGGACGGCACCGCGCGGGTGCGGATCGCCGAACTCAGCGGCACCGCCACACACTCCCTGAACGGCCTCGCGATCCACGTGGGCAACGGCCTCGGCGGCAAGGCGGTCGCCCTGGCCCGCCCCTGCGCCGTCACGGACTACAGCACGTCCCGGCAGATCAGCCACGAGTACGACACCGCCGTCGCCCTGGAGGGCCTGCGGGCGGTGCTCGCGGTGCCGTTGGTGGTACGACGCCGGGTGCGCGGACTGCTGTACGGCGCCCTGCGCACCGCGCAGCCCCTCGGCGACCGCGCGCTCGCAGCGGCCGTGGCGGCGGCCAGGGACCTCGAACAGGCCCTCGTCGTACGGGACGAGGCGGCGGCGATGCTCGCGGCGGCCCGGGAAGCGGCCCGGGAAGCGGTCACGGAAAGGTCCGCGCGGGGGTACGGCTCCGGGGACGCGGCATGGGAGCGCGTACGGGAGGCGCACGGGGCGCTGCGCGCGCTGGCTCCGCGCATCGGTGATCCCGCGCTGCGCGAGGAACTGCTCGCGGTGTGCGGGACGCTGACGGACGCGGCCCCCGGCTCCCCCGGCCCGGCCCCGGACCCCGGCGTCCGGCTCGCCCCGCGCGAACTGGACGTACTGGCCTGCGTGGCCGGGGGCGTCACCAACGCGGCCGCCGCCGAACGCCTGGGCCTGCGCCCGGAGACGGTGAAGGGCTATCTGCGGTCGGCGATGCGGAAGCTCGGCGCGCACACGCGGTGGGAGGCCGTGGTGGCGGCGCGGCGGGCGGGGGTGCTGCCGTAGGCGCCGAGGGCGATGCGCCCGCTGGCCGGATCGCCCCCCTCTGCCCCCTATCCTCCCCCTCCTCCCTGTCCCCCCTGTCCTCGGCACCCTCTGAGCCGATTCCGCTGCCGGATCCGGGCGACACGCGGTTCAATGACGCGTACACGACCGTACGTGACCGTGCAGGACCGGCACGGTCCGCCGCGGGCCGCCCGAGGCGGACGACCAAGGGCACCCGCGCGCCCGCAGGCGCACAGCAAGGAGGATGGGGCCCGCGATGGTGTCCACCGACAGATTCCTGGCCTTCACCGCGATGTCGGCGCTGGTGATCGTGATCCCGGGGCCGAGCGTCCTGTTCGTGGTGGGTCGCGCCCTCGCGCACGGCCGCCGCACCGCCGTGGCGACGGTCATCGGCAACGTGGCGGGCTCGTACCTCATGATCGTGGCGGTCTCCTTCGGCCTCGGCTCGGTCCTGGAGCGCTCGGCGGCGGTGTTCCTCGCGGTGAAGCTCGCGGGCGCCGCGTATCTCGTCTTCCTCGGCGTCCAGGCGTTCCGGCACCGCAAGGCGATGAAGGCGGCGGCGATCGGCGCGGCGGGCGCGAGCGGGCGGCCCGCGCGCGGCGACGTCCGCACCGTCCTCGACGGCGTCCTCGTGGGCCTGACCAACCCCAAGGGCATCGTGTTCGCGGCGGCGGTGCTGCCCCAGTTCGTCGACCACGCGGCGGGCCACGTACCCGCGCAGATGCTGCTGCTCGGCCTGGTCCCGATCAGCATCGGCCTGGTCACGGACACCCTGTGGGGCCTGACGGCGTCGGCGGCGCGCACCTGGTTCGCCCGGTCGGACCGCAGGATGGCGATGATCGGCGGGGCGGGCGGCTGCACGATGATCGGCCTCGGAGTCTCGGTGGCCCTGACGGGCCGAGCGGACTGAGCCTCCCCACGCCCTCCTCCCCTGGCTTCCTCGGGCCGCCCCTGGCCCCCTGATCTCCCCGGTCTCCCCGGTCTCCCCGGTTCATTTCTCCACGACGGCCCCGAACCCGATGTCGTACGAAGGCGCGTCCGCCGCGAGGATCCGGGCCGTCAGCTCCGCCTCCGCCGCGACCTCGACGCGCTGGGCCTTGGTGAGCCGCCCGAACGGCTCGACAGTGATCCGCACGGCGCCGTCCTTGGCCTCCTCCAGGCGCCAGAGCCCGGCGAGATACCCGTCCACCAGGAAGGTGCAGTGGGCCTGGTTGCCCGTCCAGGTGCGGTCCTTGTACGCGAGCGCCACGACGCGGGTGCGGTCGGCGTGGGACAGCAGGAGGTTGTCGTACTCGGGCAGGAAGCGGGGCGGGGCCGGGGTCTCGGGGTCGGGGCGGGGCGCGTCGGGCAGGTCGAACAGCTCGACACCGTGCTCGTCGCGGAAGGTGCGCAGGCCGGGGCGCAGCCGCTCGAAGGCGTCGCGGAGCCGGGTCAGACCGGCCCAGGTCTGCATGTCCTTGACGGAGGCGGGACCGAAGGCGGCGAGGTAACGCAGGACGGTGTCGTCGGGTGCGGGCTCTTTCGCGAGCGGGCGGCCGAGCCAGTGCTCGGCGGTGGTGAGGGCGACCTGTCCGCTGCGGCGCCACAGCCCGCGCGGGGTGACCTGGACGAGCGGAAGGCGGGCGCGGGCGGCGATGCCGAGGGACTGCGGGTCGGCGTCCGGCCAGTGGCGCAGCAGCTCGGCGCGGATCTGAGCGAGGGTGCGGGGCTCCTCCTCGACGTACGCGCGGGTGAGCGCGGCGAGCCGGTCGAGGTCCACGCCGGTCAGACCGCCCCGGAACATCCGCAGTTCACGGTCGATGGCGGCCTGGGTGAGGGGCCGCAGGGTGAGGAGGTCGTCGGCGGTGAGGGTGTGCACGGTGGAGCGCATGGTGACGGCGCGGACCGCGGCGCGCTCCGCCATCAGCCCCGAGAGCTCCATCGGGTCGAACTGAGCGAGGCGGGCGGCGAGGGCGTAATAGGGCGGTTTCACGTTCTGGGCCTGCAGCCCGACGAGGTGGGCGAGCGCCGCGTCGGCGGCCATCGGGGCCCGCTCAAGGAGGAGCTGGCGGGCGAGGGTGGCGCGGTTGAGGGCCTGGCGGGTGAGGAGGGGAGCGGCGCCCTGAGTCTTCGTCATGCTCCGCACGCTAGCGCCGCTTGCGGACAGATACGGTCCTCAAGGAACGCCCCGCCCCCGGTCACCTCCGGTCCAACCGCGCCGCACGCGTGCCACGCGCCCCCGCCGCCCGCCCGGCCCCCGCCCCTGCCGCCTCCGGCCCACCTCGACCACCCCCCTCCCGACGCCCGTCGCCCCCGCGTCATCTGCCGCATATATCCTGCTCCGGGCATGTCCGGGGCAGGACCCTCGCGCGCCGGACCGAAGTCGGACGACCACGGGAAGGGCCACCGGTGACTCCGGAGCGACGACCACACCGCCCGCAGCAGCCGCGCAAGCACGCGTGGCGGCGGGCGTCGTCCCCGTCCGCGCAGGGCGCGCAACCGCCCGCCGACACGTCGAACCCCCACCCGGAACGGGACCCTGCTCCGACAGCGCCGGCCGACCCGAGCGTCGTGGAGGCGGCGCTGTACCGCGACGGCGTCCGCGTCTCCTCCCCCGACTCCCTGGCCGACACCTTCCGCGCACTGCGCGCGCAGCCCGACGGCATGGCGTGGATCGGCCTCGCCCGCCCGACCGAGCAGGAACTCCTCTCCCTGGCGGCCGAGTTCGACCTGCACGAGCTGGCGGTCGAGGACGCGATGGAGGCCCACCAGCGCCCCAAGCTGGAGCGGTACGGCGAGACGCTGTTCGTGGTCCTGCGGGCGGCCCGCTACCTGGACGCCCCCGAGGAGGTCGACTTCGGCGAGCTGCACGTGTTCGTGGGCGCGGACTTCGTGATCACGGTCCGGCACGGCGCGGCCCCCGACCTGTCGGCCGTACGCCGCCGCTTGGAGAAGACCCCGGACCTGCTGCGCCTCGGCCCGGAGGCGGTTCTCTACGCCATCCTGGACGCGGTCGTCGACGGCTACGCCCCCGTCGTGTCCGGCGTCCAGAACGACATCGACGAGATCGAGACGGAGGTCTTCGGCGGCGACCCGACGGTCTCCCGCCGCATCTACGAACTCTCCCGCGAGGTCGTCGAGTTCCAGCGCGCCACCCGCCCCCTGGTGGGCATGTTGCACGCCCTGATGGCGGGCTTCACGAAGTACGGCACGGACGAGGAACTCCAGCGCTACCTCCGCGACGTCGCCGACCACGTCACGCACACCAGCGAACGCGTAGACGGCTTCCGCCAGGCCCTCACCGACATCCTCACCGTCAACGCCACGCTGGTCACCCAACAGCAGAACGCGGAGATGCGGGCCCTGGCGGAGGCGGGCTTCGAACAGAATGAGGAGATCAAGAAGATCTCGTCGTGGGCGGCGATCCTGTTCGCACCGACGCTGGTGGGAACGATCTACGGCATGAACTTCGAGAACATGCCCGAGCTGGGGTGGGGGTTCGGGTACCCGTTCGCGATTCTGCTGATGGCGGTGGTGTGCGTGAGCTTGTACTTCATCTTCAAGCGGCGGGACTGGCTGTGACCGCCGCAACCGGCTGAACGGTCACAAGGAGCCGCGTACACCCGCCCCGCCCTCCTGACGTGTCGCGTCCGACCGCCACCGCGCGTCAGTCGACGTCCAGGAAGCCCCGCGCGAACTCGACGCATAGAGTCGGCGCCATGGCACTGCGACCTGTTCAGGTGAACCTCAAGGCGCTCGACGACTCGAAGGTCGGGCGGTTCTGGGCGGACGCGCTCGGCTGGGGCGTCTCCAGCCAGGCTCACGGGGTGACCGGCGTCGCGCCCGGCGGGGACTTCGTGTGGCCGGACGCGAGTGCCGTCCGCGTCGAGGTCGTGAGCGTGCCGGAGGCGAAGACAGCGACGAAGAACCGGCTCCACATCGATCTCGCCAGCGCCTCGGCGGCCCATCAGGGAGAGTTGGTCGCGCGGCTGAGGGCGCTCGGTGCGACGCCCGTCGACGTGGGCCAGGGCGAGGTGCCGTGGACGGTCCTCGCCGACCCGGAGGGCAATGAGTTCTGCGTCCTGGAGCCCCGGGAGATCTACCGGGACACCGGGCCGATCGCCGCGATCGTGGTCGACTGCGCGGATCCGCGGGACATGGCCCGGTTCTGGGGCGAGGCGATCGACTGGACCGTGCACGAGGTGACCGACGAGCACGCCTCGCTGCGCTCCGCCCAGGGGGTCGGCCCGTATCTGGAATTCCTGCGCTCCGCCGACGGGCACACCGTGCCGGACCGCCTCCGGCTCGACCTGCTGCCGTACTCCGGCGACGACCAGGAGGCGGAGGCCGCCCGGCTGCGGGCCCTCGGCGCCACCGACACCGGCCCCGGCCAGGGCGACGTCCCATGGCGGGGCATGGCCGACCCGGAGGGCCACGAGTTCCGCGTCCTTCGGGCCCGCTGACCGCGACGAGAGGAGCACGGCATGCCAGAAAGCGGGATCGCTGGAGGCCGGGGCGTCGCCATGACCCCGGTGGGCGGCGGCCGGTGGCGCGTGACCCGGCCCTGGCCGCCCGCCCTGCGCCCCTTTCTGCACAGCTACGCCGGGTACTGGGAGGCGACGGTCTCGCCCTTCAGGGTCCGGCTCGTCCCCACGGGCCGCGCCGCCCTGGTGATCAGCCTGGGGGCGCCGTTCGCCCAGGTCCGCCGCCTGCACTCGGCGGGCTCTGCCGAGCACGTGGTGGGCTCTCTGATAGCGGGGCTCGAAGACGGGCCCCGGGTCCTCGACCACCCCGGCGGCCAGGAGGCGATCCGGATCGAGCTGACCCCGCTCGGCGCCTACCGGCTGTTCGCCATGCCGATGCGGGAGTTGACCAACCAGGTGGTCGAGCTCCCCCACGTCCTCGGCCCCCGGTCCGCGGAACTGGTGGAGCGCCTGGCGGCGACCGGCGACTGGGGGGCCAGGTTCGACCTCCTCGACACCGCGTTGCTGGCCCGCCTCGATCGCGGCCCGGACCCCGCGCCCGAGGTGAGCCACGCCTGGCGTCTCCTCTCCCGGTCGGGCGGGGCCATGCCGATCGCCGGCATCACCGCCGAAGTGGGCTGGAGCCACAGCTACTTGGTCCGCCGCTTCACCCAGCAGATAGGCCTGACACCGAAGACAGCCGCCCGCGTGCTGCGCTTCCACCGCGCCGTGGGGCTGCTCGCCCGCGCGCAAGGCGACCTCGATGACGTGGCCGCCACCTGCGGTTTCTACGACCAGGCCCATCTGAACCGCGAGTTCCGCGCCCTCGCCGACGTCACCCCCGGCGCGATGGCCGCCGCACGCCCGGCGGAGGGCGCCGTTCCGCTTTAGCGCCGGTGCCGCGCAGGTCATATTTGTCCAAGCCAGCGCGCCCGTACGTCGCTAAGGTCCCCGACTGTGATCTTCAGGCCGCCGGCCTGGGTCCAGCACTTCGCGTACGTCGAGCACGTCGCGTACGCCGACGCACCGCGCCATCACCTCAGGGGGACCCCGATGCCGAATCCGAACCAGCCCGCGCGCCGCGGGCGCTGGGAGCGCTACAAGGTCACGGGCCCGTTCTCGCCCCAGGACCTGGCCGGTCTGTGGGGAGCGATCGCCGGTGTCGTGCTCCTCGCCGTGCTCCTCGGCTGGGCGCTCGACATGAAGGGCGGTGTGGTGATCGTCGCCGCGATCCCGTTCATTTCGTCCTGGTTCGACTCCAAGCGCGTCCTGTTCCAGTTCGACGCCGCCGGAGTACGCGTCGGCACTGTGCTGCTGCCCTGGAACGACGTCACCCAGTTCGTCGTGGCCACGCCCCCGAACAGCGAGCACGCCCTGATCGGCGTCCGGCTGCGCGAGGGCGCGCGGCTGCCCGCCGGGGCCGAGGTCCCGCCGGCCCACCCGGCCATGCCGGCGCCGACGTACGTGGCCGTCCAGCGGCAGAAGCTCGACCTGGCCAAGATGGTCGCCAAGTCCCGCAAGTACGCACCGAGCCACATCCAGATCGTGGTCACCGAGCCGTCGGGGGAACGGGTCGCCTCCTGAAGCCGAGTACCCGGGCTTCCCACACACCTTTTCCGATACGGGGCCCTGCCCGGACGAGGCGACCTAGGTCGGCTCGTCCGGGTCGTGGGTGATCAGGTCCCCCGGCTGGCACCGCAGGACCTCGCAGATCCGCGACAGGGTCGAGAAGCGGATGGCCTTGGCCCGGCCGTTCTTGAGCACGGACAGGTTCACGACGGTGATGCCGACCTGCGCGGACAGCTCGGTCAGGGTCATGCCCCGCTCGGCCAGGATCCGGTCCAGGTGGATGCGGATCGCGTGGAGTTCCTCCTCGGGCATCAGATGGTCCCTTCGAGGTCCTCTCGCATGCGTACGCCTTCCCGCATGATCTTGCCCATCACGACCGCGGCGAGACCGGCGAGGACCAGTTCGAGGGACCCGGACATCTCGGGCCCGGAACCCGCGACCGGCGCCATGCTCCCGACGAGCCAGGAGCGCGACGAGCCGACCACGAGACTGGCCAGCGGGGCGCCCGCGGTGACGACCCAGCCGAGCGTGGAGAGCCGTCGCGCGACCGTTTCGGTGAACGGCCCCTTGTCCACGACGGCGTCCAGGAGCCGGGAGAAGAGCAGCAGCACGACGGAGCCGAAGAGCAGCCAGGGCAGCTCGCCCCCGAGGTCGGCGGCGCGCTGGCCCACGGAGGGGTCGTCCTGGCAGAGCCGGGTGCCGCTGCCGGTCGCCTCGACGCCCTTCTCGATCGGGAGGGAGTCCGGCGCCACCTCGGTGTTCGCCCAGAAGCCCGTCTTGACGCAGACCGCCCCGTCGTCGGCCATGTGCGTGATCGCCGTGCCGATGAAGACGAGCCCACTCAGCACCGCGAGCAGCAGGGTCACCGAGGCCAGGGTCTTCGTGAGTCGCGTGTTCATCCCATCCCTACCTATCGATTTTCGATATGACCACGGTAGCGGGCCATATCGATAATCGACAAGTCGCGGCTGCGCGCCGCCCGCGATCAGCGCATCCAGCTCCCGGATCGGCCTCCGGCGGGGCTGGTCGCGGGGGCGAGGTGATCGTCCGCGAAGCGCGGCACCTCGTCGTTCTCGTCGCGGTTGCCGTTCTTCTCGTGGATCCACTTGCCTGCGAGGGCCGGTATCCACGCCGAGTACTCGCTCTGGGTGAGGTCCTTGGCCACCTGGGCGCCGCGCCGGTTGAGGTCGCCGGCGGGGAGAGGGAGCGTCGGGTCGATGCGCTCGGCCGGGGCGTCGGCCATCGTGGTGTCCCACACCTGGAGGGCGAAGGTCGTGCAGTTGCGGGCGGGCGTGCCGGCCCAGCCGCCGGTCAGCAGGTACTTCCAGCTCGGCAGGAGCGTGTACTTCTCGTCGGCCCGCTCACGCCGCGCGATCTCGCGGTCGAACGCGGCCTGCTGGGTGGCGCTGAGCGTCTTGCAGCGGGCCGCCCGGGGCGCGTACGCGCCGTCGCGGTCCTGCTTGCGGCTGGGCCGGTCCCACTCGACCAGGGGCTTGCCGGGCGCGTTGATGTCGTAGCCGGTGTAGTTGACGGACATGCCGTCCACCGGGCTGCCGTCGCCGTTGCGGCCGTCGGGGTCCTGCGGCTGGAAGGAGTACGTGTCGTAGCGGGCCGTGCCGCCCCCGGCGAGCCGCCGCTGGAACGCGCCGTCGGAGTTGAAGTGCACCAGCCAGCTGTGGCCGAAGACGTGCTGGCTCACGTTGAGTTCGTACAGGAGCTTGTTCGTCTGCTCGCCGTAGGAAAGCTTGCCGTACTTGCTCTGGAAGTCATCGGACTTCCAGAGCGCGTGGGCGCGGGTGCCCACGTCCCAGACGTAGCCGCCGGTGGTCTTGTCGGTGATCTCTGTGCTGTAGACGCACAGCGTGTTCTCGGCGGGCGCGGCGCCGCGGTCGGCCGCGCGGGGAGTCGGCGCCGACGGCTCCGCGGCGGCGGCCGGGGAGGCGCAGAGCGCTGCGGCCAAGGCGGTCGCGGCGCAGGTCAGGGGGAGGAAATCGCGTAAAGTCACGGCAAAGGTATACATCTGACAGGCCGTTGATGATCATTTCATGATCGATTTCGAGCCAGTGCCGACGGCGCTCCCCCCGCGCCGTGGGTTCAGCTCGCGCGGCGGGTGAGCGCGCGGCGCACCACCTTGGTGAGCACGGCCGGGTGGAACAGCAGCGTGGGCGGCGCGGACATGTTCAGTACGCGGACGAACCTGGCCCATACGTCCGGGTCGGCCACGGCGAGCGCGAAGACGTGCTCGTTGTACCAGTGGGCGAAGCGGGCGGGAAGTGGCTGGTTACCGGGGGCCCACATCAGGTCGGAGCTGCTGGCCATGGTCCACGGGACCTTGATGAGGCGGGCCGCGCCGCGCTGGTAGGCGCGGCTGAGGCCGTCGAGGCCGGGCGGGCCGCCCCGGCGGCGGCGCAGCAGGCGGCCGAGCAGTTCGGCTTCGAGCGCGCCGACGGTGAGGCCCTGTCCGTACACGGGGTTGAACACGCAGACCGCGTCACCGAGCGCGATCAGGCGCTCCGGCCAGCGGGGGTTCTTGTGGTGCAGGCGCCACTCGTTGCCGGGGTTGGTGTAGCGGTGGATCTCGCCCCGCCGGGTGCCGCGCTTGATCTGCTCGGCGAGGCGCGGATTGTCGAGGCTCTGCGCGAAGTCGAGGTAGCCCTCGTCGTCGGTGGGCGGCACGTGCTGGTCGAAGCCGAACAGCGAGCACATCCAGCGGTGGTGCTCCACGGCGAGGACCACCCCGCCGCGCGGCACGCCGGGCGCGAAGGCCATCTGGTACGCGACGTCGAAGTCAGGGCCGTCCTCGCGGTCCTGCCGCGGACGTTCGTAGCACGCGGACGTGTAGGTGATCTTCGCCTTGATGACGGTCTTGGCGGACACCGGCAGCTTCGCGTCCGTGAGCCAGCGGTCGACGGAGGTGGCGCGGCCGGACGCGTCCACGACGAGGTCGGCGGTGACCTCGACGGAGCCCTCGGCGCCCGCCGTGCGGTAGCGCACCCGGTCCAGGCGGCCGGGGGCGCTCCCGGTGACGGTCTCGCAGTGCGTGGCCCCGAGCAGACGCACCGGCGTGAGCGCCGACACCCGCTGGCGCAGGCACCGTTCGAGCTCGTCGCGGGTGAAGGTCTGGATGGACACCCCGACCCGGTGGCGCGGCGCGAAGCCGGTCGGCAGCAGGAAGCTGATCCGCTCGCCGTAGTCGAAGACGGGCGCGCCGAGGTCCGCGAGTTCGGCCCGCAGCCCGGGGAAGAGACCCTCCAGGACCTCGCCGCCCTTCGCGAGCATCGCGTGCGCGTGGTAGCCCTGCGGGATGTGCGGGTGCACGCCCGTGTCCGCCTGCACCGGGTCGCGCTCCAGGACGAGCACGTCGGCGAAGTGGTCGGCGAGGACGCGCGCGGCGACGAGCCCGGCGTACCCACCACCGACGACGACGGCCCGCTCCCAGCGGGGTCCTGCCTGTGGGCTGCGCTTGTTCGTGGCCATGGCCCGTCCCGTCTCTCTCGGCTCAGCGCGACGGGGCTGAGCGCGGCTCGGTGTGTGCGGCTCGGCGTGCGGGGCTCGGTGTGCGGGGCTCGGCGTGTGCGGCTCAACTCGGGTCGCACGCCTCAGAACTGATGACACTTCACCGCGTGCCACGGAGGCGATCAAGACCGCCCGGGGAGCGCACGGGAGCACACGGCGTCGCAGCGCGACCGCCTCCCCGCAGGCACCCGCCGGCACCCCGTCGGCACCCCTGGGGCCGCCCGGCCGTGAGGACGCCCCGCGAGACGCCCTGGACCACTGGCCGCACGGCCTCGACGACCGGCTGGCCCGGACGGCCGCCCGGACGGCCGCCCGGACGGGGCTGTCCGAGCTGGACACCGCCGTCGTCCTCATCGCCCTCGCCCCCGACCTCGACCGCACCTTCGAGCCGCTCTACGGCTATCTGAACGACGACGGGAGCCGCCGCCGCGCCACCGTGGGCCTCGCGCTCGACCTGTGCGGGGTGCACGCGCACCTGGCGGCGGCTCGCGCCCGCTTCCACCCCTCGGCGCCGCTGCGCGCCCACGGCCTGCTGAGTGTCGAGGACGCCGACCGGCCGCTGCTGTCCCGGGCGTTGCGGGTTCCGGACCGGCTCGTCGCGCACCTGTTGGGCGACGACACCCCGGACGCCTCGCTCCTCGGCGGTCTCGTCCCGATGCCGGAGCCGCCGCCCGCCGCCGGGCACGACGAGGACTTCGCCAAGAGGCTCGCCGCCAGGCTCGGCGGAGGGCCCCTCGCCGTCTACCTGCGGGAGCACCGCGAGGGCGAGACCCTCGCGTCCGCCCTGCGCACGGCGGGCGTCGACGCGCTGCGCCACTCCGGCCCCGCGGACCACGTCCCGGACCTGCTGCGCGAGGCACGGCTGAGCGGCCGGGCGGTCGTGGTGTGCGGCCTGCCCGACCGACCGGGCGATGGTCGAGGAGTTGACCGCTGCCACCGACGTGACCGTTCTGCTCGCCGATCCCCGCCCGCGTCCGCACGGCGCCCGGGGACCTGCCGTGGTGGCGCCGGCTGTTCGGGCCCGGCCGGGAGGAGGCGCCCTGGGCCGGTGAGCGGCCCCGGCTGCGCCGTGTGTTCGACCGGGTCGGCACCTGGGTCACCGTCGTCGTGGTCGTGACGCTGCTCATCCTCGGCGTGGTGTTCATCCCCGACGGCTACAACGCGACGCGTGACCACTTCGCCAAGCGCGCCCCGGTCGAGCCGGACCGGATCAAGGCGTCCCGGGCGTACGAGGGTCACCCCGCGAAGCTGGCGTTCGACAAGCTGAACAACACCTGGTGGGGGCCGGGGGTGGCACAGTCGGGCCAGGGCGAGTGGATCGAGGTGGGGTTCGCGCGGCCGACCCGGCTGCTCGACCTCATCATCACGCCGGGTACGTCGACGCGCGCCGACCGGCTCGACAAGTCCGCGCTGCCGCGTCGGGTGAAGGCGACGATCACCAAGCAGGACGGCAGCACGACGACCCGCGATCTGACCCTGGACCCGGGGGCGGGCGGCCGGCGCCGCGCCTTCCGCGTCGGCGAGGTCACCAAGGTCCGCTTCACGATCGAGTCGGCCCACGCCGCGACCGCGAAGAAGCAGGTGGCCATCGCGGAGATCGAGATGTTCGGCCGCTCCGACGGAAGCAGGACCTGATCCGGCGGGAGCCGGGCCCGACGCGGTCGCGGGGTCCCGGGCGCCACCGGGGCCCCGGGCTTCCGCCCACGTCAGCCCCTGCGCGGCCCCTTCTATACACTGCATGTATAGTTCCCGCATGCCTGCTATACACAAGATGCGGAAGCCCGCGATCAGGTTGCGTCCGCGCACCGCCTTTCTCGGGCTCGCCACGCTCGCCGCGAGCGTGGCCCTGTCCGGCTGCACCAAGCTGGACACCGTGTCCCCGAGCACCGTCCGCAAGGACGCGGTGGACGCGAAAGCCGCTGACCAGGGCACGTTCGGCACCGTGGACTGCCGCAAGGCGAAGTGCATCGCGCTGACCTTCGACGCCGGGCCCAGCGAGAACACGCCACGGCTGCTGAAGATCCTCAAGGAGAAGGCCGTGCCCGCGACCTTCTTCACGCTCGGCAAGAACCACATCGTGAAGTACCCCGAGCTGGTCAAGCAGATGGACGCCGAGGGGCACGAGGTCGCGAGCCACACGTGGTCGCACAAGATCCTCACCAAGATCGACCCCGAGGAGGCGCGCGCCGAGCTGGAGCGCCCCAACAAGGCGATCGAGAAGCTCATCGGCAAGAAGCCGACGCTCATGCGCCCGCCGCAGGGCCGCACCAACGACACCGTCAACAAGATCTCCCGCGAGCTCGGGCTCTCCGAGATCCTGTGGACGGTGACGGCCAAGGACTACACGACGAACGACTCCGCCCTCATCGAGAAGCGGGTCCTGGAACAGTCGAGCCGGGACGGAATCATCCTGCTGCACGACATCTACAAGGGGACCGTGCCCGCGGTGCCGGGCATCATCGACGCCCTGAAGGAGCGCGGGTACGTCTTCGTGACCGTGCCGCAGCTGCTCGCGCCGGGCAAGGCGGAGCCGGGGAAGGTGTACCGCTAGTCGGCGGTCACCACTCCACGTACAGGGCCTCCGGTGACCGGTGGATCAGCGTCGGGCGCATCTTCACCGGCGGCCCGTCCGCAGCGAGCCTGAGGCCGGGGAAGCGCCGCGTGAACAGCTCCAGCGTCACCCGCAGCTGCTCGCGGGCGAGCTGGGCGCCGGGGCAGCCGTGCGCGCCCAGGCCGAAGGCGACGTGCCGGGCGACCGGGGTGCGGGTGATGTCGAAGACGTCGGGGCGTTCGTACCGCCCGGCGTCGCGCCCCGCCGAGCCGAAGCCGACCAGGACCTCGGCGCCCGCCGGGAGTTCGGTGCCCGCGAGGGTGACGGCGCGGGTGGTGACGCGGCGGAAGCCCTGGAGCGCGGTGTCGTAGCGGGCCGCCTCCTCGATGGCCGCGGGGATCCGCTCCGGCTCCTCGCAGAGCAGCTTCCACTGCGCGGGGTGGCGCAGCAGGTGCAGCAGGGTCGTGCCGATCAGCGCCGTGGTGGTCAGGTGCCCGGCGAGCAGGAAGTTGTGCAGGTGCGCGACCAGTTCGGCGCGCTGCCCGAGGGTCAGCGCGGGGCCGGCGCCGTCGGCCTCGGGTTCGCTGTCGTCGGGATCGCTGTCGTCGGGGGCGAGCGAGCCGACCATCTCGCTGCACAGATCGTCCCGGGGCGCGGCGTGCCGGTCCTGTACGTAGCCCTCCAGGAGCCGTCGCAGCGCCACCGTGTCGTGGGCCGCCGCGACCTGCTCGTCCTCCGGGAGCGGCCGGAACAGCAGCTGCTCCGAGCTGTGGCCGCCGCGCACGACCACCGGCACGTCCGCCGGGTCGAGGCCGAGGATCCTGCCGATCACCTGCCCCGGCAGCCGTAGCGCGTAAGCCTCCATCACGTCCACGCGCGGCCCGCCCCGCCTGCCGGGTCCCGCCGCGGCGAGGGCGTCGACCAGGGCCGTCGCCCGCTCGATCACGTACGGCAGGACGGCGGCGACCCGGGCCGGGGAGAGGCCGCGCACGATGGGTGCGCGCAGGCGCTGGTGGGCCGGGCCGTCGGCGGTGACGACGACGCGGCGGCGCGGTCCGCCGCCCTGGTCCTGGCCGAGGACGGCGAGGGCCGCGGGCGCGGGGACGGTGTCCGGGCGCACCGCGTTGGCCGAGGAGAACACGTCGGGCCTGCGCAGCACCTCACGGACGTCGGCGTCCCTGGCGACCAGCCAGGCCTGCAGCTCGGGCACGAAGGTGAGCCCTTCGGCACGCCGGGCGCGCGCGTACAGCGGGTAGGGGTCGCGCATCAACTCGTCGAGCCTGGCGTGCTGTTGCCGCTCCATCCTCCTCATGGTGCCCGAGCCGCCGAGGCCCACGGAAGGGCGCGCGCCCGCCCACGGGGACCGTGCGCCGGCGCGGTCCCCCCGCGGTCCCCTTCAGCCCCGCAGGACCCCCGCGTCAAGGGCCGGGGCGATCACGGTGAACGCCTGGTCCGTCAGGCCCGCCGGGTCCTCCTTGCCCTCGCTGCCGCTCCACCGGTGCAGCACCGTGTCGAAGGCGTTCAGCGCCATCCCGGCGGCCAGGCGCGGGTACATCTCGGCCGCGGCGTCGCGGCCTTCCCGGCGGGCCAGCTCCGCCGCCAGGTCGTCGCGCCACTGCGCCTGCCGCTCCAGGAAGCGGGCGAGCAGCGCGGGCGTCCCGAGGATCAGCCGGACCACGCGCAGCGCCCGCTCGGAGTGGTCGGCGCACTCGCCGAGCGGGACCCAGACGGCGTGCCGCAGCGCCTCGGACGGCCGCTCCCCGGCAGGCCGGGCGGCCAGCTCCGCGCACATGCCGGTGCCCATGTCGGCGAGGAACTGGACGACGACGTCCTCCTTGGACGCGAAGTACCGGAAGAACGTCCGCTTGGAGACGCCCGCCGCGCCCACGATCTCGTCGACGGTGACGGCGTCGAACCCCTTCAGGGCGAGCAACTGCAGCGCCGCTTCGGTCAATTCGTCCGCGACGAGCTGACGCTTGCGCTCGGCCAGGCTGATTTCACGGCGAGAACTCACCCCGCCATGCTACATGCGATGCCCCGCATGGCACTTGGTAGCGCATTGACACTCGGTGTCACGCGAGGCAGCATGTGCCGCATGACGCAGCAGAGCCAGCAGCACGCGCAGCGCGGGCAGCAGCAGCCACGGAAGGGCGGCTGGGACGCCGCCTCCATACCGGACCTGACCGGCCGGGTGTACGTCGTCACGGGGGCCAACAGCGGCCTCGGCCTCGCGACCACCCGCGCCCTCGCCCGCCGGGGCGCGCACGTGGTCCTCGCGGTACGGGACGAGGCGAAGGGCCGCCGGGCCGTGGCGGGGATCACCGCCGACCAGCCGGACGCGAGCCTGGAGGTGCGCCGCCTCGACCTGGCCGACCTCGACTCGGTGCGCGCCTTCGCCGCCGGTCTGCACGCGGACCGCACCGGCTCGAACGGCCCCGGCGGCCTGGACGGCCTCATCAACAACGCGGGCGTGATGGCCCCGCCCCGGACGCTCGGCGCGCAGGGCCACGAGCTCCAGTTCGCCGCCAACCACCTGGGCCACTTCGCGCTCACGGGGCTGCTGCTCGACCTGCTGACGGCGACGCCGGACTCCCGTGTGGTCACGGTGACGTCGACCAACCACCGCCAGGGCCGCCTCGCCTTCGACGACCTCTCCGGGGAGCGGACGTACTCCCCGATGGCGTTCTACAACCAGTCCAAGCTGGCCAACGCCGTCTTCGGCCACGAGCTGCACCGCCGCCTGACCGAGGCGTCGAGCCCCGTCCGCAGCGTCCTCGCCCACCCCGGCTACACCGCCACCAACCTCCAGACGGCCGCCCCGACCGGCATGGTCAAGCTCCTGTTCGGCCGCCTCCTCAAGCCCCTGGCCCAGTCCCCCGACCGGGGCGCCCTCCCCCAGCTCTACGCGGCGACGGCACCGGAGGCACAGGGCGGCGACTTCATCGGCCCCGACGGCCCGGCGGAACTGCGCGGCGCCCCCAAGCGGGTACGCCTCTCCCCCGAAGCGACGAACCCCGAGACCGCGACCCGCCTCTGGACCTTGTCGGAGGACCTGACGGGGGTGCACTTCACGTTCCGGGGAAGGGACTTGAGCCCCTCCACCGGCCACTCGACGTCCCGGGAGGAGGATCTGCCCCCGTCCGGCGATCGAGACGAGGGCGATTGAGGCGAACGCGCAGCGCGATGCCTTCTCAGCCCGTCCGGCGTTCGAGGACGAGCGCGCAGCGCGATGAACAGCAACCCCGTCCGGGGGCGCCGACCGGCCCGACCTCAGGCGACCGACCCGATCCGCCCACCCGTCTTCCGCGTTCCGTCATGGTGGATGGGCGTGTGCGCCCCGGTGAGCGAGACCCCGCTCCCGCCCCGCCGCGAGGCGACGATCTCCGCCGCGATGGACAACGCCGTCTCCTCCGGCGTACGCGCCCCGAGGTCGAGCCCGATGGGCGACCGCAGGCGCGCCAACTCCAGCTCGCTGACGCCGACTTCACGCAGCCGGCGGTTGCGGTCCTGATGGGTGCGGCGCGACCCCATGGCGCCCACGTAGGCCACCGGAAGCCGCAGCGCGAGCCGCAGCAGCGGCACGTCGAACTTGGCGTCGTGCGTGAGGACGCACAGGACGGTGCGGCCGTCGACCTCGGTGCGCTCCAGGTACTCGTGGGGCCACTCGACGACGATCTCGTCGGCGTCGGGGAAGCGGACGGACGTGGCGAAGACGGGCCGGGCGTCGCACACGGTGACGTGGTAGCCGAGGAACTTGCCGACGCGGACGAGGGCCGAGGCGAAGTCGATGGCCCCGAAGACGATCATCCGGGGCGGGGGTACGGAGGACTCGACCAGGACGGTCAGGGGCTGCCCGCAGCGGGAGCCGTCCGCGCCGATCCCGACGGTCGCGGTGCGGCCCGCGTCCAGCAGGGCACGCGCCTCGCCCGCCACGGTCCGGTCCAGCTCGGGATGTCCGCCGAGCCCGCCCTCGTACGGGACGGCGACATCCCGGGCGACCTCCTCCGGGGGCCCGTCCCCGTGCGCGGCCCCCGCGGCCCCGGCCCCGGCGTCCGCGCGGACGAGCAGCACCTGGCCCATCAGCTCGGCCGGGCCTTCGGTGACCCGGGCGACCGCGGCCGCATCGCCCCGGGCCGCGGCGGCGAGGGCGGCGGCGTACACCGGCCGCGCGGGCGAGTCCGCGCGGACCGGCGTCACCATGATGTCGATGACTCCGCCGCAGGTCAGGCCTACGGCGAAGGCGTCGTCGTCGCTGTAGCCGAAGCGTTCGACGACGGTGTCGCCGTCGTCGAGCGCCTGCCGGCACAGCTCGTACACCGCGCCCTCCACACAGCCCCCGGAGACCGACCCGATCGCCGTGCCGTCGCTGTCGACGGCGAGGGCGGCGCCGGGCTGCCGGGGCGCGCTGCCGCCGACGGCCACGACGGTGGCGACGGCGAAGTCACGCCCCTGCTCGACCCACCGGTTCAGCTCTTCGGCGATGTCCAGCATGTCGGCCTCCTCAAGGGCTCTGCGGAGCCTCCCCGAGAGACTCCCCATGTGCGTGTGCGGGGCGGGCGGCGCCTCAGTGGACGCCCATCCAGCTTTCGATGGGGCTGAGGGCGAAGTACACGATGAAGATCACGGTCAGGCCCCACATGAAGGCCCCGATCTCGCGTGCCTTGCCCTGAGCGATCTTGATGGCGACCCAGGCGATGACGCCCGCCGCGACACCGGTGGTGATGGTGTACGTGAAGGGCATCAGGACCACGGTCAGGAAGACCGGGATCGCGGTGGCGCGGTCGGCCCAGTCGACGTGCCGGGCGTTCATCATCATCATGGCTCCGATGACGACGAGCGCGGCGGACGCGACCTCCTGCGGGACGATCGCGGTGACGGGCGTGAAGAACAGGCAGGCCGCGAAGAACAGGCCGGTCACGACGGAGGCGAGACCCGTACGCGCGCCCTCGCCGACGCCGGTCGCGGACTCCACGAAGACGGTCTGCCCCGAGCCGCCCGCGACGCCGCCGATCGCGCCGCCCGCGCCGTCGATGAACAGGGCCTTGGACAGGCCGGGCATGCGGCCCTTGTCGTCGGCCAGGTTGGCCTCGGTGCCGACGCCGATGATCGTCGCCATGGCGTCGAAG
This sequence comes from Streptomyces flavofungini, assembly GCF_030388665.1. Taxonomy (NCBI): domain Bacteria; kingdom Bacillati; phylum Actinomycetota; class Actinomycetes; order Kitasatosporales; family Streptomycetaceae; genus Streptomyces; species Streptomyces flavofungini. The sequence continues at coordinate 1,985,412 of NZ_CP128846.1, forward strand.
AAGCCCGCGAGCACCAGAGTGAAGACGATCATGCCGACCGTCATCGCGCCGACCTCGCCCCAGCCGCCGAACTCGACGTCCCCGAAGAGCGAGAAGTCGGGTGTGGAGACCGCGCTGCCGTGCAGTTCGGGGGCGCCGTTGGCCCACTGCTTGGGGTTGATGACGTCCATCGCGTTCAGGGCGACGGCGACGATCGTGCCGGTGATGATGCCGATCAGGATGGCGCCGGGGGTGTTGCGGGCCTGCAGCATGAAGATCAGGAGCAGGGTGCCGGCGAAGAGCAGGACGGGCCAGCCCTGGAGCTCGCCGGCCGGGCCGAGGGTCAGCGGGGTGGCCTTGCCCTGGTGGACGAAGCCGCCCTTGACCAGGCCGATGATGGCGATGAACAGGCCGATGCCCATCGTGATGCCGTGCTTGAGCGCGAGCGGGATCGCGTTCATGATCATCTCGCGGAGCCCGGTGACGACCAGGAGCATGATCACCACGCCGTACATCACACACATGCCCATGGCCTGCGGCCAGGTCATCTCGGGCGCGACCTGCGAGGCGATGACGCCGGACACGGAGAGCCCGGCGGCCAGGGCCAGCGGCACCTTGCCGACGAAGCCCATGAGCAGGGTGGTGACGGCCGCGGCGAAGGCCGTCGCGGTGATGAGGGCCTTCTGCCCCATCGTGTCGCCCGCGGCGTCCTTGCCGGACAGGATCAGCGGGTTGAGCAGGACGATGTACGCCATCGCCATGAAGGTGGTGATGCCGCCGCGCACCTCACGCGCGACCGTCGATCCTCTGCGGGATATGTGAAAGTACCGGTCGAGCCAAGACCGTCCGGCGGGGACGCGTGAGCCGGAGCCCGCGTCCTCCGCGGTGGTCTTCGGCTCCAGTGACTGCTGGGTCATGGTGCCTACTCCCAAGGTTCAAAGGGGCACCCGCATCAGACGCGTCGCTGACGGGTCTGTGACGACTGCGGGATTTGGGATGGTGCGTTGGCTGCACGACCCGGGGGACGGCCCGAGACGAACGAAAGGTCCCCCTGCGAAGGGGAGTTGGACTCCGGGCGGCGCGGGCATCGGAAGTGTGACGTTCCGCGTCCATCAGGGGACGCTCGCGCCGCCCGGAGAACTCACGTGCCGGTGAGGTGCTCCGGACGTACCGGCGTCTTGTTGAGCTCCAGGCCCGTGGCCGCGCGGATCGCCGCGAGGACCGCGGGGGTCGAGGAGAGGGTGGGGGCCTCGCCGATGCCGCGTACGCCGTAGGGCGCGTGCGGGTCGGCGAGCTCCAGGTAGTCGACCGGGATCGTCGGGGTGTCGAGGATGGTCGGGAGCAGGTAGTCCGTGAAGGAGGGGTTCTTCACCTTCGCGGTCTTCGGGTCGACGATGATCTCCTCCATCACCGCGACGCCCAGGCCCTGCGTGGTCCCGCCCTGGATCTGGCCGATGACGGAGAGCGGGTTGACCGCCTTGCCGACGTCCTGGGCGCAGGCCAGCTCGATGACCTTCACGAGGCCCAGCTCGGTGTCGACCTCGACGACCGCGCGGTGCGCGGCGAAGGCGTACTGGACGTGGCCGTTGCCCTGTCCGGTGCGCAGGTCGAAGGCCTGGGTGGGGCGGTGGCGGAACTCCTCCTCCACCTCCACGGCCTCGTCCTCCAGGACGTCCACGAGGCTCGCGAGGGCCTCGCCGCCGTCCGTGACGACCTTGCCGCCCTCCAGGAGGAGTTCGGCGCTCGCCCAGGCCGGGTGGTACGAGCCGAACTTGCGCCGGCCGATCTCCAGGACCTTCTCACGGACGATCTCGCAGGAGTTCTTGATGGCGCCGCCGGTCATGTACGTCTGGCGGCCCGCGGAGGTCGAGCCCGCCGAGCCGACCTGGGTGTCGGCGGGGGCGATGGTGACCTGCTGGACGCCGAGCTCGGTGCGGGCGATCTGCGCGTGGATGGTGACGCCGCCCTGGCCGACCTCGGCCGCCGCGGTGTGGACGGTGGCCACGGCCTCGCCGTTGATGACCTCGATGCGGATCTTCGCGGTCGAGTAGTCGTCGAAGCCCTCGGAGAAGCCGACGTTCTTGATGCCGACGGCGTAGCCGACGCCGCGGACGACGCCCTCGCCATGCGTGGTGTTGGACAGGCCGCCCGGCAGCGCGCGGACGTCGGCGCCCTCGCTGGACTCCCACTGGCGCTCCGGCGGCATGGGGCGGGCCTTGACCCGGCGCAGCAGTTCGGCGACGGGGGCGGGCGAGTCGACCGGCTGCCCGGTCGGCATGATCGTGCCCTGCTCCATCGCGTTCTTCTGCCGGAACTCCACCGGGTCCATGCCCAGCTCCGCCGCCACCTTGTCCATCTGCGCCTCGTAGGCGAAGCACGCCTGGACCGCGCCGAAGCCGCGCATGGCGCCGCAGGGCGGGTTGTTGGTGTAGAGGCCGATCGCCTCGATCTCCACGTCGTCGATGACGTACGGGCCGACCGAGAGGGACGAGGCGTTGCCGACGACCGAGGGGGTCGAGGACATGTAGGCGCCGCCGTCCAGGACGATCTTGCACTTCATGTGCGTGAGCTTGCCGTCCCTGGTGGCGCCGTGCTCGTAGTAGAGCTTCGCGGGGTGCCGGTGGACGTGGCCGAAGAAGGACTCGTAGCGGTTGTAGACCATCTTCACCGGCTTGCCGGTGCGCAGGGCGAGCACGGAGGCGAGGATCTGCATCGAGATGTCCTCGCGGCCGCCGAACGCGCCGCCGACGCCCGCCATCGTCATGCGGACCTTCTCCTCGGGCAGGCCGAGGCAGGGGGCGATCTGCTTGAGGTCCGAGTGCAGCCACTGGGTGGCCACGTACAGGTCGACGCCGCCGTCCTCGGCGGGCACCGCGAGGCCGGACTCCGGGCCGAGGAAGGCCTGGTCCTGCATGCCGAAGGTGTACTCGCCCTTGACGATCACGTCGGCCTTCTTGGCGGCCTCGGCGGCGTCGCCGCGGATGATCGGCTGGCGGTGCACGATGTTCGGGTGCGGGACGTGCCCGGCGTGGTGGTCACCGCGGTTCTCGTGGACCAGGACCGCGTCGGGCGCGGTCGCGGACGCCTCGTCCGTGATGACCGGCAGCTCGCGGTACTCGATCTTGATCTTCGCGGCGGCGCGGCGCGCGGTCTCCGGGTGGTCCGCGGCCACGAGGGCGATCGGCTCGCCGTGGTGGCGGACCTTGCCGTAGGCGAGGACGGGGGTGTCCTGGTACTCCATGCCGTAGTTCTTGGCGGCAGGCAGGTCGTCGGCCGTCAGGACGGCGTAGACGCCCGACATCGCCAGGGCCTCGGAGGTGTCGATGGACACGATCTCGGCGTGGGCGACCGTGGAGCGCAGGGCCTGGCCCCAGAGCATCTCCTCGTGCCACATGTCCGAGGAGTAGGCGAACTCGCCGGTCACCTTCAGGGTGCCGTCGGGGCGCAGCATCGACTCGCCGACGCCGCCCTTCGTCTTCGAGCCCTGGGTGACGTTGGCGGGGATTCCCGTGGTGGTGCCAGCCATGGTCAGACCGCCTCTCCCTGGCGGGCCGCAGCCAGGCGGACCGCGTCGAGGATCTTCTCGTAACCGGTGCAGCGGCAGAGGTTGCCGGACAGCGCCTCGCGGATGTCCGCGTCGGACGGCTGGTCGTTGCGCTCCAGGAGTTCGTCGGCCGCGACGAGCAGACCGGGGGTGCAGAAGCCGCACTGGACGGCGCCCGCGTCGATGAACGCCTGCTGGATCGGGGAGAGTTCGGTGCCCTCGCCCGTCTGGCCGTCCTGGCCCTTGGCCGTCCATTGCTGGGCGTCCTGGAGCGAGGTGCCGCAGGCGCCGGAGGCACAGCCGCCGCCGGGGTGGGCGCTCTGCCGGTGCTTGGCGTAGTCGGCGAGGCCCTCGACGGTGGTGACCTCGCGGCCCTCCACCTGTCCGGCCGCGACCAGGCACGAACACACCGGCACGCCGTCGAGCCGGACGGTGCAGGAACCGCACTCGCCCTGCTCGCAGGCGTTCTTGGAGCCCGGCAGGCCCATGCGCTCGCGCAGCACGTACAGCAGGGACTCGCCCTCCCACACGTCGTCGGCTTCCTGGGGACGGCCGTTGACCGTGAAGTTGACACGCATTACGCGACTCCCTCCGTGCTGCGGCCCGTGCCGCGGTAGGACTCCCACGTCCAGCCGAGCGTGCGGCGGGCCATGATGCCGACGGCGTGGCGGCGGTAGTTCGCGGTGCCGCGGACGTCGTCGATGGGGTTGGCGGCGCCGGAGGCGAGCTCCGCGAACTGCTTGGCGACCGACGGGGTGATGATCTTCTTGCTGTCCCAGAAGCCGCCCTCTTCGAGCGCCGCGTTCAGGAACTCCTCGGCCGCCTTGGCCCGGATCGGGGTCGGGGCGGCGGAGCCGATGCCGGTGCGCACCGTGCGGGTCTCGGGGTGCAGCGCGATGCCGAAGGCGCACACGGCGATGACCATGGCGTTGCGCGTACCCACCTTGGAGTACTGCTGCGGCCCGTCGGCCTTCTTGATGTGCACGGCCCGGATCAGCTCGTCCGGCGCGAGGGCGTTGCGCTTCACGCCGGTGTAGAACTCGTCGATCGGGATCAGACGGGAGCCGCGCACGGACTCCGCCTCGACCTCGCAGTCGGCGGCGAGCAGCGCCGGGTGGGCGTCACCGGCGGGGGACGCGGTGCCGAGGTTGCCGCCGACGCCGCCGCGGTTGCGGATCTGGGGCGAGGCGACCGTGTGCGAGGCGAGCGCGAGGCCGGGAAGCTCCGCGCGCAGGTTCTCCATGATGTCCGTGTACGGGACCGACGCGCCGAGCCGGACGGTGTCCGCACCGACCTCCCACTCCCGCAGCTCACCGATGCGGTTGAGGTCCAGCAGATACTCCGGACGACGGTGGTCGAAGTTGATCTCGACCATGACATCGGTGCCACCCGCAATCGGCACAGCGGTGGGGTGCTCGGCCTTCGCGGCGAGCGCCTCCTCCCAGCTGGCGGGGCGAAGGAAGTCCATGAGTGGCTCTCTCTTCGTGATCGTGCCGTGCGGCCGGGTCCCGTGAGGGATCCGACCGGGGCTTACTAGGCTGACGAGCCGGGGCGATCGTTTTGGCCAAGGTGGCCCTTCGCCTCTCGACTACTCGTTCATGTGCTGTTAACGCGGAGTGGGGCAAGTACACCGCCCGGTGCTCCGATGGGGTCAGTCACCGAAACCATGAAGGAGTTGGCTGGCCAAGGCGCGAGTCTTGTAGATTCATATGAAGAACGGTCCCCGGTAACCTCGCGGATTCCCTCCAGAAACCGCGGCGCCTTCGGGACCCCGCGGGCCCGGGTTCGCCCGGACTCCGGCCGGACATGAAATCGAGACAGATCGGCGGCGACGACACCATGCGGCTGCGCGCACTCCTTGACACCGACGCGCTGGGCCTCAGGCTGCTCGGCGGCGAGGACGAGCTGGACCGCACCGTGCGTGGCGTGATGACCACGGACCTGCGCGACCCCAGCCGCTATCTCGCGGGCGGCGAACTGGTGCTCACCGGTCTCGCCTGGCGCAGGGACGCTTCGGACACCGAGCCTTTTGTCCGTATTCTCGCAGCCGCCGGGGTCGCCGCGCTGGCCGCGGGCGAGGCGGAGCTTGGCTCCGTCCCCGACGACCTGGTGGAGGCGTGCGCCCGCCACCGCCTGCCGCTGTTCGCGGTCAACGAGTCGGTGGCGTTCGCGACGATCACCGAGCACGTCGTACGCCAGGTGTCCGGCGAGCGCGCCGGGGACCTGGCGGCCGTGGTGGACCGCCACCGCCGCCTGATGACCTCGGGCCCCGCGGGCGGCGGCCCCGACGTGGTCCTCGACCTGCTCGGCACCGACCTGGACCTGCGGGCCTGGGTCCTCTCCCCCGCCGGACGGCCCATCGCCGGGGCGGGCACGGCGGGACCTGCCCTGCCCGCGGCCGTGTGCGCGCGGCTCGCCGGGGAGCAGCTTGCCGCCGCGAGGACGGGGCGCAGGGGGCCGCACCGGGTGACGATCGAAGGGGGCGGCGCGGAGCGCCTCGATGAGGGGCGGCGGTCGGGTGGCGGGCCGGGAGTCACGTACTCGCTGTTCCCCATTCGGTCCAGTGGCCGGGGCGCGGTGAGCGCGTCGCGGGACGTGCGCGAGACGGTCCTCTCCGACTGGCTGCTCGCCGTCGAGGCGGACGCGGGCGACTGGCCCGAGGAACGGCTCGATCTGCTCCAGGGCGTCACCCAGCTGATCGCGGTGGAGCGGGACCGCAGGGACGCGGCGCGCACGGTGCGCCGCCGCCTGGCCCAGGAGGTCCTCGAACTGGTCCAGACGGGGGCGGCGCCCGCCGAGATCGCGGCCCGGCTGCGGGTCGCGGCGCCCGTGCTGCTCCCCGGCCTCGGGGCGGCGCCGCACTGGCAGGTCGTGGTGGCGCGGGTGGAGTGGGACCCCGCGGACGGCGCCGACGGCGCGGCGATCGAGGGCGGCCCGGTGGCCCAGTCGCTCCTGGAGGAGATCCTGGTCGACCCGGCGGCGGCCGGGCCCGACCCGTCCGACCGGATCGCGGTGGCCCACACCGGCGACGAGGCCATCGCGCTCGTGCCGCTGCCCGCGCTGTCCGCCGAGGTGGACGGCGCCGAGCCGGGGCTGCTCGCGGACACGCTGCTCGCGGCCGTGCGGGAGCCGCTCTCGGCGGGCCTCGCGGACGACGGGCGGCTCACGATCGGCGTCAGCGCGTCCGTGCACTCGGCGGAGGGGCTGCGGGGCGCCCTCGAGGAGGCCAGGCACGCCCGCAGGGTCGCCGCGGCGCGGCCGGGGCGGGTGTGCGCGGCGGGCCACCAGGAGCTGGCTTCGCACGTGCTGCTGCTGCCGTTCGTGCCCGACGACGTGCGCCGCGCGTTCACCGCGCGGCTGCTCGACCCGCTGCGCGAGTACGACCGCAGGCACCGCGCCGAGCTCATCCCGACCCTGGAGGCGTTCCTCGACTGCGACGGCTCCTGGACGCGCTGCGCGACCCGGCTGCACCTGCACGTCAACACGCTGCGCTACCGGGTCGGGCGTATCGAGCAGTTGACGGGCCGTGACCTTTCCCGACTTGAGGACAAGCTGGACTTCTTCCTGGCCCTGCGCATGAGTTGAGGCCCGCGGGCCTGATCTCAGGGGTGTCTCAGGGGCCGCGGGCGTCTCCCCCGCCCCGCGGTGTCCGCCCGCCCCTCGGCTCTCGTTCCCCCTCGTTTGTGAAATCTTTCACCCATCCCCTTGGCCGAGCGCGCCGATCCGTGCTGAGATTCGCCCACGACTCAACAGCTCGATGGCGCGCTAGGGGAGGGCAACGTGGCGCATACCGCCATGTCTGGTACCGGAACGAACGCTTCGAACGATCCACTCCAGACCGCGGTATGGCGGCTGCGCTCGCGCGGCTGCTGGACCGACGCGGCGGCGCTGCTCGCCACCCGTGAGGGCGCGGACGTCGCCGTCCAGAGAACCTCGCTCCTCATCGAGCGCTGCCTGTTCACCGGCGAGGGATGGGACGAGGCCGAGGACAGCCTGCGGACGGCGGAGGCCGTCGCCGACGATGACAACGCCCGCGGCGCCGCGGCCTGCGAGCGCGGCCAACTCGCCTACGCCGCCACGGTGCTGGGCGTACGGGACCGGGCCGACGAGGCCCGCACCGCGCTCGGCCGGGCCGCCGCGCTGCTCGCCCCCGGCTCCTCCGGACGCCCCCTCCTGGACTTCCGCCGCGGCCTGATCGCCGAGCACATCGCGGACTCCCCGCAGGCCGCCCGCGCCGCCTACCGCCGCGCCCACGCCGGGGCCACCGCCCACGACGACCCGCTCCTGCTCTCCTTCACCTGGCGCCATCTCGCCGGACTCGCCCTGCGCGAGGGCGAGTTGGCCGACGCCCGGCACGGCTTCGCGGAGTCCCTGCGGATCCGCGAGGAGCTCGGCTTCCTCGTCGGCACGGCCCCGGCGCTCGCCGCCCTCGCGGACGCGGAGCCCGAACCGGAGGCGTCCCGGCTGCGCGCCGAGGCGACCCGGCTGTTCCGGCTGCTCGGCGGGGTGCCGTCGTGGCTGGCGGCCCAGCTGACGCCGCCGGCACCGGCTGCCTGAGACGGCCGGGCCTGCCGCCGGGTCAGGCGCCAGGCCCCGGCCAGGTGCTGAGCCCGGTCAGGCGCCAGGCCCGGGCCAGGTGCCGCGCCCCGCTCCGATGCCACCGCTCCGGCAGCTGCCGCCGCCAGGTCAGGCGTCGCCGCCCGTGAAGTGTTCGCGCACCAGGGACTGCACCACCGCGAGGTCGCGGGCGACGAGGGCGTCCAGGAGGGCCATGTGTTCGGCGGCGTCGGCCACGAGGTCGGCGCGGCGGCCCGATACGGGGCCCGTCACCAGCGGCCACTGGGAGCGGCGGTGCAGGTCGTCGGCGACCTGGACGAGCTGCTGGTTGCCGGAGAGGCCGAGCAGGGCGCCGTGGAAGGCCCGGTCCGCCTCGGCGTAGCGGGCGAGGTCGGCGCAGGCCGCGGCGGCCACGGTCGCCTCCGCCAGGGGGCGCAGCCGCGCCCACGCCTCCGCGGGCACGCTGCGGGCGAGCCGCAGCATCACCGGCACCTCGATCAGCGCCCGCACCTCCGCCAGCTCCCCCAGCTCGCGCGCCCCGCGCCGGATGACCCGGAAGCCGCGGTTGGGGACCACCTCCACCGCGCCTTCGAGGGCGAGCTGCTGCATCGCCTCGCGCACGGGCGTGGCCGAGACCCCGAAGCGCTCGCCGAGGGCCGGGGCGGAGTACACCTCGCCCGGCGCCAGCTCGCCGCCGACCAGCGCGGCGCGCAGGGCGTCGAGCACCTGGCCGCGCACGGAGGCGCGCTGCATGGGCTTGCGCGGGGGCGGTACGCCGACGCGGCGGGCGGGGCCCACGGGCGGCGGGCCCGGGATGCCGGGCGCGCCCGGGACGCCAGAGCTGTCAGGGACGCCAGGGGTGTCAGGGACGCCGGGAGCCTCGGGGATGTTCGGGGTGTCCGAGGCGTTCGGGGCGCTCAGGGCCTTCGGGGCGCCGGAAAGGGCCGATATGCCCGGGACGTCGTCGCCCGAGGCGTCGAGGGCGCCGCCAGCCCCGTCGGGACCGCCGTGCGTGTGCTCGCCCCGTGCCGCCGCGTCCGCCTGCCGCGCCCCGGGCTGCTCCGCCTGCTCGGGCACGCGCCCGGCGGCGCGCATGGCGGCCGCATCCGCCGTCCGCGCTCCCGCCCGCTCCACGCTCGCCTCCCGCACTTCCGCGCCCCGCCCGTCCGAAACGTACGAGAAGCACCATAGGCGGACACGACCGCAGTTGAAACCTCGATCATGTTGGGTAAGGTTAGGCTTACCTGCAATCGATTGTGATTCGGTGGTCCCCGCGCATGTCCGTTCCCACCCTGGAAAGCGGCGCTCGACGTACGGAGCGCGCTCAGAGCCCCGTCACCGCCGCCTACGCCCGCCTCACCGAGGTGTTCCCCGGGCTGCGCGTCCAGGAGCTGGCCGAGGACGAACAGCCGCCCCGGGGCGGCGGCTGGGTGGGCGCGGCCGGGCTCGCGGAGGCCGGGGCCGCGTTCGAGGAGTTCCTCGCCTGGGACGACGCGCAGGTCCTCAAGGACTACGGCCAGCAGGCCCGCCCGGACGTCGTCGCCAGCTTCGGTCTGCACCGGTACGCCTGGCCCGCCACCCTGCTGTTCACGGTGCCGTGGTTCCTCCAGCGCCGGGTGCCGAGCTATCCCGTGGAGAACGTCTTCTTCCAGCGCGCCCTCGGCCGGATCGCCGTGCGGCCCGGCGGCTTCGCCTGCCTGCCGGACGACCCGGCGGCCGCGCTGCCCGGCGCCCGCGTCGTGGCGGACGAGGAGGCGCTGCGCGCCGAGCTGCGGGCGGCGGTCGCGGAGCACATGGGGCCGCTGCTGGACGGGTTCGGCCCGCGCATGCGGCGCCGGGGGCGGGCGCTGTGGGCCGTCGCCACGGACGAGATCGTCGAGGGCCTCTGGTACGTGGCCCACCTCCTCGGCGAGGAGCAGCGCGCCACGACCGAGCTGGAGCAGCTGCTCCCCGGCGCCACGAAGCCGTACGTGGGCACGGCCGCGTTCCGCGAACTCACCGGGCCGAACGGCGAGAAGCTGCCCACCCGGGACCGCGCGAGCTGCTGCATGTTCTACACGCTGCGGCCCGCCGACACCTGCGTCACCTGCCCCCGCATGTGCGACGCGGACCGCGTGGCGCGGCTGACGGCCGACGCCGCGAGCTGACGCCCCCCGGCGAACCACCCCTTCGTGCGCGTTTAATCGAACCCCGCTCCAGCGTCTCCCGCATGCGTTCGACGTATGCGGCGCTCGATACGGCCTTCACCACCCCCTTGGCGTCCTCTTGCCGCAAAACCGCCTTGGGCGCCGTGCGGGGTGGGCCACTATGGCGCCCGAACTCGCCCTACGCGACGCAAGGGACGCCAGATGAGACTGACCGACATATCGCTGGACTGGCTGCTGCCCGGCGGGATCCTGTTCCTGGGCATGGCAGTCGCGGTGGCGGTACTCGCGCGGGGCAGGAAGGCCCAGGCGAAGGCGGCCACCAGCGACGACTCGTGGGAGCGCAACGAGGAGCGCCGCAGGCGCAAGGAAGCCGTCTACGGCACCGCCTCCTACGTCCTCCTCTTCTGCTGCGCGGCGGTCGCCGCCGCCCTCTCCTTCCACGGCCTCGTCGGCTTCGGCCGACAGAACCTGAACCTCTCCGGCGGCTGGGAGTACCTGGTCCCCTTCGGCCTCGACGGCGCCGCCATGTTCTGCTCCGTCCTCGCGGTGCGCGAGGCCAGCCACGGTGACGCCGCGCTCGGCTCGCGGCTCCTGGTGTGGACGTTCGCGGGGGCCGCCGCCTGGTTCAACTGGGTGCACGCGCCGCGCGGCATCGGGCACGCGGGTGCCCCGCAGTTCTTCGCCGGGATGTCGCTGTCGGCGGCCGTCCTCTTCGACCGGGCCCTCAAGCAGACCCGCCGGGCCGCCCTGCGCGAGCAGGGTCTCGTGCCGCGGCCACTGCCGCAGATCCGCATCGTGCGGTGGCTGCGGGCGCCCCGGGAGACCTTCGGCGCGTGGTCGCTGATGCTCCTCGAAGGCGTACGCACCCTCGACGAGGCCGTCGAGGAGGTCCGCGAGGACCGGCGCGAGAAGGAGCAGGCGCGCACCCGGCGGCGGGACCAGGAGAAGCTGGAGCGGGCGCAGCTCAAGGCCATCAGCCGGGGGCATCGTGGGTACCACGGGCGCGGGTCCCGGCAGGTGGACGTCCAGGTCGGCTCCTCCGGCGGGTCCGCGGTCGGCGCGGACCCTGCCATAGCGGCGCCGACGCCCTCCCCGCCGCCCCAGGACGAACTTCCCGTACGGCCCCGGCCCTCCCTTCAGGCCGTTCCGAATGAGCCGTCCGCGCCCGTCACCGTCGACCTCACCGCCGAGGACGACACCCAGACGTTGCCTCGGCTCGACTCGCTGGAGCAGAAGCTGAAGGATCTGGAGCAGCAGTTCGGCTGACCCCCGGCCGGTGCCCCCGCGGGGTCAGCCCTGGCCCGCGTCCAGTTCGAACCACACCACCTTGCCCACCCCGTGCGCCCGCACGCCCCACGCGTCGGCGAGGGACTGGACGAGGAGGAGCCCACGCCCGTGGGTGTCCTCCTCGTTCCCGGGCGCCCGGGGCCGGGGCCGACAGCCCACGAAGTCCCGGACCTCGACCCGCAGCCGCCCCGGCCCCACCGAGGCGGTCAGGACCGCGTCCCGGTCGGTGTGCACGAGCGCGTTGGTGACCAGCTCACTGGCCAGCAACTCCGCCGTCTCGGCCCGCCCGGGCCGCCCCCAGTGCCGCAGCAGCTCACGCAGCGCGCCCCGCACCTCGGACACCGCCCGCAGGTCCGCGCGCCCGAGGCGCCGCCGCAACTGCGTCCGGCCACCTCCTGGCGAACCCCCGCCCGTCCCCCCGGACGCACCCCCGGTCGCCGCGTCCGTCCGCTGCGCGGCGGACGTCTCCACGCCGAAGGAGTCGAGGGAGCCGGCCGGCCCGCCGGAGCCGACGGCCCCGGCGGAAGCTGCTCCTCTTAGGTGTCTCATCACGACCCCGCCCACCCGATGACCACGATGACCAAGCCCCCCGACCGGTCTTAGACTCGAACACGCTCACGGGATGCATTCCCGTCCCGCCAAGCCGCACTCATGTCCATTCGTCAATCAAAGAGGCGGATGCGCCGATGGGTTGGGGGGAAGGGAAGCCGAGTACGCCCGATCGTCCCCCGATCGCCCCCGTGAGCGACCGCCCGAAGGAGCCGCTGTGCACGACGACCGACCGCTGGTGGAGGAGCGCCTCGAACGCGCGCTGCGGCAGTTCATCAGGCCCGCCCAGTACGCGGCACGGGTGCCCCTCGCCCTGTCCGTGTGGCACGCGCCGGGCGAGCCGGTGCCCGTGGGCGAGGCGCTCGCGGAGACGTATGAGCCGTTCGAGGCCGGTTCCAACTGGGGAAAGCCCTGGTCGACGAGCTGGTTCCGGTTGGAGGGCGAGGTGCCGCGGGAGTGGGAGGGGCGGCGGGTGGAGGCGGTGATCGACCCCGGGTTCACCGGGGAGGGGCCCGGCTTCCAGGCGGAGGGCCTGGTGTACGACGCCTCGGGGGTGCCCCTGAAGGGCATTCACCCGCGCAACCGTCATGTGCCGGTGGCCACAAGGGCGCGCGGCGGCGAGCCGGTGCGCCTGCTGCTTGAAGCCGCGGCCAACCCGACCGTGCTGCACGACTTCGTACCGACCCCGCTCGGCGACATCCTGACGGCCGGCGATCGGCCCATCTACCGATTCGCGGCTGCCGACCTCGCCGTACTGGACGAGGACGTCTGGCAGCTGATCCTGGACATCGAGGTGCTCGACGAGCTGATGCGGGAGCTGGACGCGGGCAGACCGCGGCGGCACGAGATCCTGCGGGCCCTCGAGGACATGCTCGACGCGCTCGATCTGCACGACGTGGCGGGGACCGCGGCCGCGGGCCGGGACGCCCTCGCCGACGTGCTTTCGCGGCCCGCCGCCGCCAGCGCCCACCGCGTATCGGCTGCCGGGCACGCGCATATCGACTCGGCGTGGCTGTGGCCGCTGCGCGAGACGGTACGCAAGGCGTCCCGTACGTTCGCCAATGTGACGGCGCTCGCGCGTGACTATCCGGAGCTGGTGTTCGCCTGCTCGCAGGCGCAGCAGTACGCATGGGTGAAAGAGCATCAGCCGCACATCTGGGAGCGCATCAAGAAGGCTGTCATGGACGGCAATTGGGCGCCGGTGGGCTCCATGTGGGTGGAGTCGGACGCCAACATGCCGGGCGGTGAGGCGCTGGCGCGGCAGATCGTGCACGGGAAGCGGTTCTTCCAGGAGGAGTTCGGGGTCGACACGGAGGAGATCTGGCTGCCCGACTCCTTCGGATACACCGCCGCCTTCCCGCAGTTGGCGAAACTCGCGGGCGTACGGTGGTTCCTCACGCAGAAGCTGAGCTGGAACCAGTCCAACAAGATGCCGCACCACACCTTCTGGTGGGAGGGCATCGACGGGACGCGGGTCTTCACGCACTTCCCGCCGGTCGACACGTACAACTCCCAGCTGCACGGCACCGAACTCGCCCACGCGGAGCGGAACTTCGCCGACAAGGGCCGGGCGACCCGCTCCCTGGTGCCGTTCGGCTGGGGCGACGGCGGCGGCGGCCCGACCCGCGAGATGCTGGAGCGGGCGCGCCGGCTGCGCTCCCTCGAGGGCTCGCCGCGCGTCGAGATCGAGCGCCCCTCGGCGTTCTTCGCGGCGGCCGAGGAGGAGTACGGCGAGCGCGCGCCGGTGTGGTCGGGGGAGCTGTACCTGGAGCTGCACCGGGCGACGTACACCTCGCAGGCGGCCACCAAGCGCGGCAACCGGCGCAGCGAACACGCGCTGCGCGAGGCCGAGCTGTGGTGTACGGCGGCCGCCGTGAAGGACGCCGGGTACGCCTATCCGTACGATGACCTGGACCGCATCTGGAAGACGGTCCTGCTGCACCAGTTCCACGACATCCTGCCCGGCTCCTCCATCGCCTGGGTGCACCGCGAGGCCCGCGACACCTACGCGCGCGTCCTCGCCGAGCTGGACTCGCTCACCGCCGAGGCGGTGCGCCACCTCGGCGGCGGCGAGGCCTCGGTGCTCAACTCCTCGCCGTACGAACGCAGTGAGGTCGTCGAGCACGAGGGGCGCCTCGTCCACGTGAACGTGGGCGGGTTCGGCGCGCGCGGGCTCGCTCAGGCGGCCGGGCGGGAGCGGGACGCGGGAGCCGTCACCTCGGCGACCCGCACCGGGCAGGAGATCGTGCTCTCCAACGAACACCTGCGGGTCACCATCGACTCCGACGGGCTCCTCGCCTCCGTCCTCGACCGGGCCGCCGACCGGGAGGTCCTCGCGCCCGGCAGCCGCGGCAACCTCCTCCAGCTGCACCCCGATCACCCCACCCACTACGACGCGTGGGACCTCGACAAGCACTACCGCCACCGGCACACCGACCTCACGGCGGCCGAGTCGGTGGAGCTGGTCGAGGACGGGCCGCTGCGCGCGTCCGTGCGGGTCGTGCGCGTCTTCGGCGCCGGGTCACGGATCACGCAGGAGCTGCGGCTCGGCGCGGGCAGCCGCCGCCTCGACGTCGTCACCGAAGTCGAGTGGCGCGAGTCGGAGAAGGTGCTCAAGGCCGCCTTTCCGCTCGACGTGCAGGCCGAAAGGGCCGCCGCCGAGATCCAGTTCGGGCACGTGCAGCGGCCCACGCACGCCAACACCTCCTGGGACGCGGCGCGTTTCGAGATCTGTGCGCATCGGTGGCTGCGGGTGGCCGAGGAGGGGTACGGGGTCGCGGTGCTCAACGACTCCACTTACGGGCACGACGTGACCCGGGTCGCGCACCCCGAGGGGCTCGGGACGACCGTCCGGCTCACTCTCCTGCGGGCACCGCACAGCCCCGACCCCGAGACCGATCTCGGGACCCATCACTTCGGCTACGCGTTGCTGCCCGGGGCGGAGACCGGAGACGCCGTCGCCGAGGGGCTCGCCCTGAACCTGCCCCTGCGTGTCGCCGAAGCGCCCGCCGTGGCGCCCCTGGTGCGGGTCGACCACCCCGGGGTGACCGTCGAGTCGGTCAAGCTCGCCGAGGACCGCAGCGGGGATGTGGTGGTGCGGCTGTACGAGTCCCGGGGCGGGCGGGCCCGTGCCCTGCTCACCACCTCGTTCCCCGTCACCCGCGCCGACGTCACGGACCTCCTGGAGCGTCCCCTCCACCCGGCCGACACCTCCGGCTCCGGCCTCTCCCTCGCGCTGCGCCCCTTCCAGATCCTGACTCTGCGCCTACGCCCGGCGTAGCCCGCGCGGGGCGTCCCTCGCGGGTCAGGGCCGCGGCACGTTGCGCAGGTTGGAGCGGGCCAGTTGGAGCATGCGGCCCACCCCGCCGTCGAGGACGATCTTGCTGGCGGAGAGGGCGAAGCCGGTCACCATCTCCGAGCTGATCTTCGGGGGGATGGAGAGGGCGTTGGGGTCGGTGACGATGTCGACGAGGGCGGGGCCCTTGTGCGAGAAGGCGTCCTTGAGGGCGCCCGCGAGCTGTTTGGGCTTCTCCACGCGGACGCCGTAGGCTCCGGCGGCCCGCGCGACGGCGGCGAAGTCGGGATTGTGATTGCTCGTGCCGTACGAGGGCAGCCCGGCGACCAGCATCTCCAACTCCACCATGCCGAGGGAGGAGTTGTTGAAGAGGACGACCTTCACCGGCAGGTCGTACTGGACGAGGGTGAGGAAGTCGCCCATCAGCATGGAGAACCCGCCGTCGCCCGACATGGAGATCACCTGCCGCTTGCGGTCGGTGAACTGGGCGCCGATCGCCTGCGGAAGGGCGTTGGCCATGGAGCCGTGGCTGAAGGAGCCGATGATGCGGCGCTTGCCGTTGGGAGAGATGTAGCGGGCCGCCCAGACGTTGCACATGCCGGTGTCGACGGTGAAGACGGCGTCGTCGGCGGCGAGGTCGTCGAGGACGGAGGCGACGTACTCGGGGTGGATCGGGATGTGCTTCTCGACCTTGCGGGTGTACGCCTTCACCACGCCTTCGAGCGCGTCCGCGTGCTTCTTCAGCATCTTGTCGAGGAACGTGCGGTTCGACTTCGGCGAGACGCGCGGGGTGAGACAGCGCAGCGTCTCGCGGACGTCGCCCCAGACGGCGAGGTCGAGCCTGGAGCGGCGGCCGAGGCGCTCGGGCCGCACGTCGACCTGGGCGATCTTGACGTCGTCCGGCAGGAAGGCGTTGTACGGGAAGTCCGTCCCGAGCAGGATCAGGAGGTCGCACTCGTGGGTGGCCTCGTACGCGGCGCCGTAGCCGAGCAGTCCGCTCATGCCGACGTCGTACGGGTTGTCGTACTGGATCCACTCCTTGCCGCGCAGCGCGTGTCCCACCGGGGACTTGATCTTCTCGGCGAACGCCATCACCTCGGCGTGCGCGCCCGCCGTGCCGCTGCCGCAGAACAGCGTGACCCGGTCCGCCTCGTCGATCATCGCGGCGAGCTTGTCGATCTCGGTGTCGCCGGGCCGCACGGACGGGCGTGCGGTCACGAGGGCGGTCTCGGCGGCCTTGTCCGGGGCGGGCTCGGAGGCGATGTCGCCGGGCAGCGACACCACGCTGACGCCCGACTGGCCGACGGCGTGCTGGATGGCGGTCTGGAGCAGGCGCGGCATCTGCTTCGGGCTGGAGATCAGTTCGCTGTAGTGACTGCACTCGCGGAACAGCTGGTCCGGGTGGGTCTCCTGGAAGTAGCCGAGGCCGATCTCGGAGGACGGGATGTGGGAGGCGAGGGCCAGGACCGGGGCCATGGAGCGGTGCGCGTCGTAGAGGCCGTTGATGAGGTGCAGGTTGCCGGGGCCGCAGGAGCCCGCGCAGGCGGCGAGGGAGCCGGTGATCTGGGCCTCCGCGCCGGCCGCGAACGCGGCGGTCTCCTCGTGCCGCACCTGGATCCAGTCGATCGCCTTGGTGCGGCGGATCGCGTCGACGACGGGGTTCAGGCTGTCCCCGACGACGCCGTAGAGGCGTTTGACTCCGGCGCGTACGAGGATGTCGACGAACTGTTCGGCGACGTTCTGCTTGGCCATCTCTTCATGCACCCCTTCGCTCTCGTTGGGTCCATGAATTCACAGCGAGAGCGCTCACGCCTCCCAAACGGCGGCAGCGGTGCGATCATCCGCGTATCCCTTCACCCGCACCTGGGTGTCGGCGAGGAACGCGGCGAGTCCCGGCGGGCCGCCCTCGGCCCAGCGACGGGTGAGGTGGCGGGCCAGCTCCGGCTCGCCGCGCAGCGGCTCGGCGAGGCCGCCGCTGCACAACAGCAGCGTGTCACCCGGGCGGGCGACGGAGGCCCGGAAGCGGAACGGGTCGCGGGGCGGGGCGGGCGCGGGCTCGTACGGGCTCGGGGGTGTGGTGATGCCCAGGTCCATGGTGAGCCGGTCGCCGTCGGGCGTCTCGGCGGGCGGTGAGCCGAAGCCGACGACGGGCTCGCCCGCGGTGTCCGCCGTGCGGGGCTCTATGTCCTGCCACTCGCCGCCGCGCAGCCGGAACAGTCCGCCCCCGCCGACACCGAAGAACACCCGGGTGCGGCACTCGGGGTCGGCGGGCAGCAGCAGGCAGCGCAGCGTCGCCGTGTACTCGTCCGGTTCCAGGCCGAGTTCGGCGGCGCGGGCGCGGAGCTTGCCGAGGCTGCGGTCGGTGAGGCGGTGCAGGCCCGACTTGAGGTCGCCGCGCCGTGCGGCGCGGATGTCCTGGGCGAGGCGGCTGTGGCTGCGGCCCACCGCGCGGCCGATCCAGGCGCAGGCGTCGGCGGCGGCCCGGTGCGCGCCCGGCGTCGCGCGGGCGCCGGTGGCCATGGCGACCAGGACGAGGGCGTCCTCGCCGGTGCCGAAGCGGGCGGTGAGCAGCGCGTCCCGGCGCGGCTCGCCCCGGAACCGGGCCGAGTCGCCGCGCACGGACGCGGCCCGCAGGGTGCTCGATCCGTAGCGGGCGCCGTCGAGCACGGTGTCCGCGACCAGTTCGTCCAGGGCGTCCGGGTCGGCCACGGGCAGGCCCGTCGGCTCCGCCTCGTACGTGGGCGGCCCGTCCCCCACGTACGAGGGCGCCCCGACCGGCACCTCGCTGTCCTCCCGCGCCGCCTCGTCGCCCGCTCCGGTCCGGCTCGTCGAACTCCCCTCGCTCGACGCCCGCCCCTCGTCCGTGGAGGCCCCCACCGGCTCGATCTGCCGCCCCGAGGGGAACGTGGCGGGCCCTGGGCCGGCGACGGTGGCCGCCCAGGGGGCGGGGGCGCGGTAGGCGGGAGGGTGCGGGGGGCGGTGCGGACTGTGCGGGCGGTCGAGAGGGGGCTCGGAGGGCGGAGGTACGGGAGGTACGGGAGGTGCGGCGGGCGCGGAGGGTGCGGAGGGTGCGGCGAGTGAAGGTGCGGAGGGTGCGGGGGCTTCCGGCGGGGCTGGAGGGGCGGGCCGGGGGGACTCCGTCGCCGGGGGGTGGGAGGGCTCCGGCGACGGGGGCCGGGGCGGCTCCGGGGCGGCGGGGCGGGGTGGTGCGGGGGCCGTCGGCCGGGGCGGCTGTGGCGGCTGTGGCGGCTGTGGTGGTTCGGGCGTCCGGCTCCGCGGTGGCCGAGGGCCCGGCGTGGTCAACCAGTCGGGGAGGGCCTGGCGTTGGTCGGGGACGGTCCCGCGCGCAGAACCCTCGGCACTCCCGTCCCCGTCTCCGGCGCCCCTGGGATCTCCGGCGTCCTGGGAATCCCCGACATCCCTGGACTCCCCGACGCCCCTGGCCTCTCCGGCGTCCCCGCCGTCCCCGCCGTCCCCGCCGTCCCCGCCGTCAAGGCCCTCGGCCACCGTGTCCGACACCGAGGCGAAGCGGTCGTCCAGAGTGTCGGCTGCCTTGGCCGGACCCGTGTCGTCCTTCGACTCGTCGTACAACTGGCCCCACCAGTCGTCCTCCTGGCCGGAACGGGCCCCGTGACCGGTGTGCCTCTCCCCCTGCTGGCTCATGCCCCTATTGTCCACCGCACAGGGCGTACGAAAACGGTGCATCGAGAAATTCCGACCGGTACGGGCGAGGGCGGGCCGGAGTGGCGCGCGGAGCGTCGGGCGGTCCCACCCCCACGGGAGGACCGCCCGACGCAGGGGGACACCTTGGCAGACCGGTGGGGGCTGCGGGGATGATGTTCGCGGCGGGTTTACGCCGTGGCCGCTTTCCGCCACGACGAACCGAACGCGCCAGGACGATCGGGAGGCCCGGCCTGCCCGGAACGCATCGGGGAGGGACGTCGCCGCATGCTGGCTGCGATAGGTCTGGACGAGACGCACGAGGCGGCGTACCGCGCGCTGGTGTCGGTGGGCGCCGCCGACGTGCCCGACCTGGCGCGCCGGCTCACGCTGGGCGAGCCGGAGACCGAGCGGGCGCTGCGCCGCCTGGAGCGGCACGGCCTGGCCGCGCAGGCCTCGGGCCGGGCGGGCCGCTGGGTGGCGGCGCCGCCCGGCGTCGCCCTCGGCGCGCTGCTCACCCAGCACCGGCACGAGCTGGAGAAGGCCGAGCTGGCGGCGACGCTGCTCGCCGAGGAGTACCGCGCGCGGGCCGCCGAGCCCACCGTCCACGACCTGGTCGAGGTGGTGACCGGCGCGGCCGCCGTCTCCCAGCGCTTCCTCCAGCTCCAGCTCGGCGCGAGCCGCGAGGTGTGCGCGCTGGTGACGGGCAGGCCGGTGGCGGTCACGGGCGTGGAGAACGACGCGGAGGAGCAGGCCGCGAACCGGGGTGTGCGCTACCGCGTGGTCATCGAGCGCGAGGTCCTCGCCGCGCCCACGGGGCTCATGGAGGTCGCGGCGGCGATGCGGCGCGAGGAGCGGATCCGGGTCGCCGACCGCGTGCCGACGAAGCTGGTGGTCGCCGACGGCACCCTCGCGATGGTGCCGCTGACGTCGCGGACGGCGGAGCCCGCCGCGCTCGTGGTGCACGCCAGCGGCCTCCTGGAGTCCCTGACGGGCCTGTTCGAGGCGGTGTGGCGGACGGCGCTCCCGCTGCGCCTCGGCGAGGACGACGCGGTGCGCGAGGCGGGCGCCGAAGGGCCGGACGGCACGGATCTGGAGGTCCTCTCGCTGCTCCTCGCCGGGATGACCGACGCCAGCGTCGCCAAACAGCTCGACCTGGGCCTGCGGACCGTGCAGCGCCGGGTCAAGCGCCTGATGGAGCTGACCGGCGTGACGACCCGGCTCCAGCTCGGCTGGCACGCGTACGAGCGCGGCTGGGTGGCCCGCGAGGCGGCCGCCGGGCCCATCGCCGCGCTCCCGGCCCCGAGGGCCCCCGAGGTCACCGGGACGGCCCCCGGATCAGCCCTCGACGCGAGCCCCCGGGACTGACCCCGACCTGCGGTTTCGTACCCGCTCCTGCACTCTGGGCAGATGGGAGCGTGGGAACTCCTGCTGGTCGGCGTGGTGATGCTGCTCGGCCTGTGCGGAGTGCTTGTGCCCGGCGTGCCGGGGTCCTGGCTCGTATGGGCCGGGACCGCGTGGTGGGCGCTGCAGGACCCGGACGGCCTCGCCTGGGGCGTCCTGGTCGGCGCGACGCTGGTGCTCCTGCTGTCCCAGGCCGTGCGCTGGCAGTTGCCGCCGCGCCGGCTGCGGGAGTCGGGGGCGACCCATCGGATGGCCGCGTACGCGGGCGGGGGCGCCCTGCTCGGCTTCTGCGTGCTGCCGGTGCTCGGCGCGCTGCCGGGGTTCGTCGGCGGGATGTACCTGGCGGAGCGGATACGTCTCGGCGGGCGCGGGGAGGCCGTGACGGCGGTGCGCACGGCGCTGCGGGCCGGGGGATGGAGCGTGTTCGTGGAGCTTTTCGCGTGCCTGCTGATCGTGGGGGCGTGGGCGGGGGCGGAGGTGTGGGGCGGCTGAGGGCCGGTTTCACTGCGGATCTTTCCGCCCGACGGCTCTTTACGCCCGACGGCTCCTTCCGCCCGACGGCTCTTTACATCCGACGGCTCTTTACATCCGACGGCTCTTTACATCCGACGGCTCTTTACATCCGATCTCTCCCTACTCATTGACGTACCCGTACGTCATCTCTAGCTTTCACCGGCAGATACCTCCGATGACTCGGCCAGGAGGCCTGATGCCAAGACCCTCCAGAAGAGCCCTGCTCGCCACCGGACCCGCGATCGGCGGGGCGATGCTCGTCGGCGGCCTCCCCGCACAGGCCGCGCCCGCGACAGAGGCACCGCGGGCCGTACGGCCCGCCGCCGACCCCTGGCGCGCCGTCCTCGACGACGCGGACATGGTCTGGCAGCGGATGCCGAGGACCTGGTACGAGGGCCCGTTCCTGGGCAACGGCTTCCTCGGCTCCGGGATCTACGCGGAGCCGGGCCGCGAGACGGCGGCCGTCCGGTTCAACGTGCAGCACTCCGAGGTGCAGGACCACCGCCCTGAGTTCGGCTCGCTCTTCGGGCTCGCCCGGCTGCCGATCGGCCACTTCACGCTGGAGCCCGTCGGCAGGATCACCGGACTCGACTGGCGGCTGCGGCTGCGCGTCGCCGAGCTGACGGGCACGCTCACCACCGACCGGGGCACGCTCCGCCTGCGCGCGCACGTGCACAGCTCGCGTGCGGTGCTCGCCGTGGAGGTGACGGCGAGCGCGGGCGAGCGCGGCTTCCGCTGGGTGTTCCACCCGGCGGAGGCGATCAGCCCGCGGGCCGCGTTCAAGCCGGTGCCGACCGGCTATGAGGGCAATCCGCCCGCGCGGATGGAGAGCCACGACGGGGTGTCGGCGGCCGTGCAGCCGCTGCTCGCGGGCGGCCAGCACGTCACCGCCTGGCGGGAGCGACGGCGGGGCGACGCGCGGACGTTGTACGTCCATGTCGCGCACTCGCACCCGCAGGCCACGGCCCGCGACCGGGCGGTGCGCGCGGTGCGGGCCGCCGCCCGGCCGCCGTACGACACGTTCGCCGCGCCGCACCGCGCCTGGTGGGACGCGTACTACCGCAAGAGCTTCCTGTCGCTGCCGGACGCGCGCCTGCAGCGCTTCTACTGGATCCAGCTCTACAAGACGGCGGCAGCAGCCCGTCGCGACGCCCCCGTGATGGCGACCTGCGGCCCCTGGCTGGAGCCGACGCCGTGGCCCAACACCTGGTGGAACCTGAACGTACAGCTGGAGTACTGGCTGATCCACGGCGCCAACCACCTCGAACTCGACGCCGTCACACGGGCGTTGAGCGAGTTCCGGGACAACCTCGCCAAGGAGGTCGCGGCGCCCTACCGCGCGGACTCGCTCGGCGTGCCACGCACCACCGACACCCGTCTGGTCAACGGCGCCTCGGTCACGGGCGGGGGCTACGGCGTGGGCATCCCGGGCCAGGACCCGCCGACCCCCGAGGTCGGGAACCTCACCTGGGCGCTGCACAACGTCTGGCTGAGCTACCGCCACACCATGGACACCGCGATCCTGCGCGACGTCCTCTTCCCGCTCCTTCGCGGCGCCGTGAACTACTACCTGCACTTCCTCCAGCCGGGCCCGGACGGCAAGTTGCACCTCCCGGCGACCTTCTCGCCCGAGTACGGCGGCAACAGCCGGGACTGCACCTACGACCTGATGCTCCTCACCTGGGGCTGCCGCACGCTCCTGGAGACGGCCGAACTCCTCGGCGTGGACGACGCGTTGGCGCCGCGCTGGCGCGAGGTCCTGGCGAGGCTCGTCGCGTACCCCACCGACGCGAACGGCTACATGATCGGCGCCGACATCCCCTTCGCGAAGTCGCACCGCCACTACTCCCACCTCCTCGCGGTCTATCCGCTGTACGAGGTGACGGGCCGCACGGCCGCCGAGAGGGCCCTGATCGAGAAGTCCCTCGCGCACTGGGTGGGCTTCGAAGGCGCCCTGCAGGGCTACACGTTCACGGGCGCCGCGTCGATCTCGGCGCTGCTCGGCAAGGGCGAGGACGCGCTCAAGTACCTGGGTCGGCTGATGAGCCGCTTCATCCAGGCGAACACCATGTACAAGGAGTCGGGGCCGGTCATCGAGACCCCGCTGTCGGCCGCGCAGTCACTGCACGACATGGTGTGCCAGTCCTGGGGCGACGTCATCCGCGTCTTCCCCGCGCTGCCCGCCGCGTGGCCGGACCTGGTGGTCCACGACTTCCGCACCCAGGGGGCGTTCCTGCTCAGCGCGGTCCGCGAGCGGGGCGCGACACGGTGGGTGCGCCTGGTCAGCGAGGCGGGCGCGCCGTGCGTCGTGCGGCACGGCATCGCGGGTCCGGTCGAGGTGCGGGACGCGCGGGGGCGGCCGCTGCCCCACGAGGACGCGGGCGGCGGGGCGCTGCGCATCACGCTCGGCAAGGGCGGCTCGGCACTGATCACCGCCCGGGGCGACCGCCCCGACCTGCGGATCAGACCGGTGAAACCGGGTGCGGACGCGCCGAGATGGGGGCTGCCCGCGAGCTGACGGGCCGTGCCCGGGCGGCCGGGGCCAGTCCGGCACGACCGGCGCCTCGCACGGGGTGTCGAACGTCGGCGGGGCACCGTGCCGAACAGCTCCCGCTTCGGCGCGAACGGCAGCTTCTGCGTGAAAATCCACGTGAAGGCCGACCTGGGCAACGGCCAGGTGTGCGGCGAGACCGTACGGCGGGGGCTCCGACGGGGGCGCCTCGGCGGGCGGCTCGGACTCCGGCGGGTCCGGCGATCCAGACGGCTCCGGCACGGCGTGAAGGCCCCCTCTCATCGTGCGGACGCTACGCGCTGAGCAGCCGGGCTCCCTCAGCTCCTTCAGCTCCTTCAGCTCCCTCGACGGCCGCGCTCTCCAGTCCCGTACGCAGATGACGCACCGCGTACGACCTCCAGGGCCGCCACGCGTCGGGCACCGGCTCGCCCGGCGGGGCCACGTCCGGGTCGCCGAGGGCCCGTGTCCTGATGGCCGCGGCCGCCACCTCGTCGACACCCGGCACCGCGCGCAGCTGCCGCTCGGCGTCGTCGCGGTCGGCGCCCGCGTCCAGGCACACCGTGCCGTCGGCGAGTGCGGCCGCGAGCGGGAGCCGTTCGGCGAGGGCGTCCGGCGCGGGGAAGACGTGGGTGAGCGTGCCGCACGGCGACGGCAGGGGCGTGCCGTGCTCGACGACGAGCCGCCGGGCCTGTTCCCTGCTGACGACCGCGCGCACCGCGAACTCCTCCGGGTCGGCCGCGCCCGGCGAGCGCAGGCCGGGGCGGGCCAGGACGAGGGGGGCGAGGCGGGGGTCGGCGGACAGGCGCTCGTCGACGGCGAACGGGTCGGCGTCCAGGTCGAAGAGCCCGCGCAGGCGCTGCACGGCGGTGGTCAGGTCGCGCAGGTCGGTGAGGTGGAGGCGGGCCTCGAGCCAGCCGCAGCGGTGGGCGTCGGAGCCCTTGCGCGCGTCGCGCTCCTCGACGGCGACGATCCCGGAGGCGTACGGCAGCCGGAGCGTGCGCCGGTACGTCCGGGCGCCGCGCACCCCGCTGACGTCCTCCACGCCGGGCAGCGCCTCGTGGGCGAGCAGGTCGAAGACGGCGGCGGCCTGGTAGGGGCCGCGGTGGGCGAGGCGCAGCGGGATCCCGGCGGACGGGGTGCCGCGGCCGCCGCCCCGCTTGGGCGCGGCGGCGCGCAGGCCGGTGGGCGTCAGCTCGTACACGGCCCGGATGGTGTCGTTGAACTGCCGTACGCTCGCGAACCCGGCGGCGAACGCGATCTCCGTGACCGGCAGTTCGGTGGTCTGGAGCAGCACGCGGGCGGTGTGCGCGCGCTGGGCGCGGGCGAGCGCGACCGGGCCCGCGCCGAGCTCGGCGGTGAGCTGGCGCTGGACCTGGCGGGCGCTGTAGCCGAGGCGGAGGGCGAGGCCGCCGACGCCCTCCCGGTCGACGACGCCGTCCCCGATCATCCGCATGGCCCGGCCGACCACGTCCGCGCGGACGTTCCACTCGGCGGAGCCGGGCACGGCGTCGGGGCGGCAGCGGCGGCAGGCTCGGAAGCCGTTGCTCTGCGCGGCGGCGGCCGTCGGGTAGTAGCGGACGTTCTTGCGCTTGGGCGTGACCGCCGGGCAGCTCGGCCGGCAGTAGATGCCGGTCGTCTCGACGGCGAAGAAGAACTCGCCGTCGAAACGGGCGTCGCGGCTGCGGACGGCCTCGTACCTGGTGTCCTGATCGCTCACGCCCTCCAGTGTGTGCCGGACGAGCCGCGGCTGCTAGCGGAAATCGGACACCACACTCACCGACCGCTGCCCCCGGCGGGCGACGGGGCGGACGGCCGACCGGGCCCCGTGAGGGGCGCGGGGGACGACACGACCGGGCCCCGTCAGGGGCGCGGGGAACTGCGCGACCAGCCCCCACCGGCCCGCAGGTAGAGAACACCGCGCCCCGACCGCACCCGCATCCGCATCCGCATCCGCGTCCGCCGACGCTCAGCGCAAGCGCCCCCGCTTGGCCTCCATGGCGGCCTTCCCCTCCGCCCCCCGCCGCTTCCACTCACGGCGCATGTCGGCCCGAACCCGAGCATCGGTCTTGGCGACGATGCGCTGGTTCTCCCGGATCAACTTCCGGTAGCTGTCCAGCCGCCGCTCAGGGAGCGTGCCGTCCTCAAGGGCGGCGAGCACGGCGCAGCCGGGCTCCGCCACGTGCGCGCAGTCCTGGAAGCGGCACCCCTCGGCGAGCTCCTCGATCTCGGCGAAGACCTGGCCGACGCCGGTCCCCGCGTCGTAGAGGCCGACGCCGCGCAGCCCCGGCGTGTCGATGAGGACTCCGCCGCCGGGCAGGACGAGGAGGTTGCGGGTGGTGGTGGTGTGCCGCCCCTTGCCGTCGACGTCGCGGATCGCCTGGACGTCCATGACGTCGGCCCCGGCGAGCGCGTTGGCGAGGGTCGACTTGCCCGCGCCGGACTGCCCGAGGAGCACCGACGTACCGCCGGAGACGACCGCGGCGAGGACGTCGACGCCGTCGCCGTCGGCGGCGCTGACGGGCAGCACCTGCACGCCGGGGGCGATCGTCTCCACGTCCTCGACGAGGTACGACAGGGCGGTGGCGTCGGGCACGAGGTCGGCCTTGGTGAGGACGACGACGGGCTGGGCGCCGGACTCCCAGCCGAGCGCGAGGAACCGCTCGATGCGGCCGAGGTCGAGCTCGGCGGCCAGGGACACGGCGATCACGGCGTGGTCGACGTTGGCCGCGAGGATCTGTCCCTCGGACCGCTTGGACGAGGTGGAGCGCACGAACGAGGTCCGGCGCGGCAGGTAGGCCCGCACGTAGCGGGGGTCGCTGGTGCCGGGCGCGTCGACGGCCGCCCAGTCGCCGGTGCAGATGACCTTCAGGGGGTCGTGCGGGGTGACGTAGGTGGTGTCGGCGCGGATGACGCCTTCCTCGGTGACGACGAGGTCGCAGCTGCCTCGGTCGACGCGGACGACGCGTCCGGGGAGCAGGCCTTGGGCCGCGTACGGGGCGAAGGCTGCGGCCCAGTCCTCGTCCCAGCCGTAGGGCGCGAGGGAGGACACGGACTCGGGGAGTGCCGAGGAGGAGGCGACGGCGGAAGCGGAATCAGCAGCAGAGGAATCCGCAGAAGAGTGAAACGCGGGGAAAGACAAGGGGAACCCTTCACAGGGTGGCCCCGGCCCACGCGCCGGACGGGCGCGGCGAAGGACGGGAGAGTCAGCCGGAGACCACGGAGGTGGTGTGGATGAACGTCTGGATGCGGGCAGCACCGTTCGCAACGACAGCCATTGATCACACCTCCTGGGAACCTGCTCAGCAGACGACGGCGGTCGCGTCTCGCTTCCGCCGAGGAACGCGTTGACTGTAGCTCCCGCCTCCGGCGGGCCGCCACCTATTTGTTCGGCTTTCCTCGGCCGTCCGGTCCGGGCCCGGTCCGCTCCTGCACCCCCCCAAGGGCCACACCACCTCAACAGCGCTCAACTCCCGCTCCACGCACGCCAGTTGAGTCATGGATCCCGACGTGTTCCCACCCTGACACGCCCTCCTGCCGTCGATGTGCCGACGGGCTCCCTCGGGCGGAGCGCTTACGGGGGACGTATGACGACGCCTGAAACGCCTGCCCCACCCCACATGCGCATCGAGATGCCGGACCGCACCGCGACGCGGCGCCCGTGCGCCGGAGGCTCCCTGGACCCCGCCTTCCGCGACGCCGTCCTGCACCGGGTGCACGACGCCCGCAAACGCCGGGTCGCGCCGCCCGCGCACCCGCGGCCGCCTCGCCGTGATCGAGAGCCGGCAGCGGCACCCCCTGGTGGTGCACTCGGGCGCGAGCCCCTTCGTCGGCAGCGGCAGCGGCCTGCGGACCTGGTCGTTCGCGCAGCGTCCGGTCGAGGCCAAACCGCTCGGGCAGATCGTGGTGTACGCCGGCCTCGGCCGGAGCTGAGGCCGGGCCCGCGGCCGCGTTCGGTCCAAACCGCGCCCCAAGAATCCAACAACCTGCCGACGCAAAGAATTGAGACCGCACCTTCCGCGGGTTGTGATGGACCCATGCAACTTCCCCACCACGAGGACGTGTCCCCCGGCACCGGCGGTCTCGCACCCCGCGCGTGGTACGCGGGCTCGGACGCCGCCGTGCTCTCACTGAACGGGAGCTGGCGGTTCCGGCTCTCCCCCGGCGCGTACGGGCTCGACGAGTCGTTCGCCGCCGCCGGCTTCGACGCCGCGGCCTGGGACGAGGTCGTCGTGCCCGGGCACTGGGTCCTCCAGGGCCACGGCGCGCCGATCTACACCAACCAGATGTATCCGTTCCCCGTCGACCCGCCGCGGGTGCCGACGGAGAACCCGACGGGGGACCATCTGCGCGGCTTCGACCTGCCCGCGGGGTGGCCCGCGGACGGGGACGCGGTGCTGCGGTTCGACGGGGTCGAGTCGTGTGCGCGGGTGTGGCTGAACGGCACGCCGCTCGGGGACTTCAAGGGGTCCCGGCTCCCGCACGAGTTCGCGGTGGGGCACCTGCTGCGGCCCGAGGGCAACGTCCTCGCCGTGCGCGTGCACCAGTGGTCGTCGGGGTCCTACCTGGAGGACCAGGACCAGTGGTGGCTGCCCGGCATCTTCCGGGACGTGACGCTCCTGCACCGGCCCGAGGGCGCGGCGCGGGACTTCTTCACGCACGCCTCGTACGACCACGAGGCGGGCACGGGCACGCTGCGGGTCGACTCCGACGTGCCGGGCCGGGTGACGGTGCCGGAGCTCGGCGTGGACGTGGCGACCGGGCAGAGCGTGACCGTGCCGGTCGAGCCGTGGTCGGCGGAGCGGCCCCGGCTCTACGACGCGGAGCTGGCCACGGCGGGCGAGCGGATCCCGCTGCGGGTGGGGTTCCGGACGGTCGCCCTCGTGGACGGGCTGATCACCGTGAACGGGCGGCCGTTGCTGTTCCGGGGCGTGAACCGGCACGAGTTCCACCCGGAGCGGGGCCGCGCCCTCGACCTCGCCACGATGCGCGCGGACGTCCGGCTGATGAAGCAGCACAACATCAACGCCGTCCGCACCTCCCACTACCCGCCGCACCCCGCCTTCCTCGACCTCTGCGACGAGCTCGGCCTGTGGGTGATCGACGAGTGCGACCTGGAGACGCACGGATTCACGATGCTGGGCTGGCGCGGCAACCCCGCCGACGACGACCGCTGGACCCCGGCCCTCCTGGACCGCGCCGCCCGCACCGTCGAGCGCGACAAGAACCACCCCTCGGTGATCGTCTGGTCGCTCGGCAACGAGTGCGGCACGGGCGCGGGCCTCAGCGCGATGGCCGCCTGGATCCGCGACCGCGACCCGGACCGGCTCCTGCACTACGAGGGCGACCCCTCCTGCCGGGACACCGACATGTACTCGCGGATGTACGCCGACCACGCCGAGGTCGAACGCATCGGGCGCGGCGAGGACGAAGGCCCCGAGGCGCGGCGGCACCTGCCGTTCGTCCTGTGCGAGTACGGGCACGCCATGGGCAACGGCCCGGGCGGCCTGCGCGAGTACCAGGACCTGTTCGAGCGGTACGAGCGGCTGCAGGGCGGCTTCGTCTGGGAGTGGATCGACCACGGCCTGAAGCACCCGGAGTTCGGCTACGCCTACGGCGGCGACTTCGGCGAGGAGCTGCACGACGGGAACTTCGTCTGCGACGGCCTGTGCTTCCCCGACCGGACGCCCTCCCCCGGGCTCCTGGACTACAAGCAGGTCATCCAGCCGGTCCGCTTCGCCTACGACCCGGTGTCCGGCACGGTGTCGGTGACCAACCTGTACGACTTCGCGGACCTGGCGGACCTCGCGTTCGAGTGGACGTACCTCGCGGACGGCCCGGCGCACCCGGTGTCGGGCCCGCTGGACGTGCCGCCCGAGTTGGGCCCCGGCGAGAGCGTCGAGCTGAAGCTGCCCGACCCGCCGTCGGCCGCGGGCGGCGCCGAGATCCGGCTGCACGTGTCGGCGACGGTCTGCGAGGAGACCAACTGGACCTCCCTCGACCACGTGGTGGCCCGCGCCGACTTCGCCGTCACCCCGCGCCCGCCCGTGCCCGTCGCCACCGGCCGGCGCCCGCGCCCCCTCGGCTACGACACGGCACTGGGCCCCGGCCGCTTCGACCCCCGCACCGGCGAGCTGCGCGCCCTGGCGGACCTCACCCTGAGCGCGCCCCCGCGCCTGGACGTGTGGCGGGCGCCCACCGACAACGACGACGGCGCGCCCTGGCAGCCCGACACCCGCTACGGCCCGCTCTGGCGCAAGCTGGGCCTGGACCGCATGCAACACCGCATCGACGGCGTCGAGTCGGACGCCGACGGCCTCACCGTCCGCACCCGGATCGCCCCGGCGGCCCGCGACCTGGCGCTGCGCACCGTCTACCGCTGGACGTCCGACGGCACGGCCCTGCGCCTCGCGGTGTCGGTGACGCCGGAGGGCGACTGGCAGGTGCCGCTGCCCCGGCTCGGCGTCCGGCTGGGGCTGCCCGCCGCGCTCGGCCACGCGCACTGGTTCGGCGGCGGCCCCGGGGAGGCGTACCCGGACACCAAGTCGGCGTCCATGGTGAGTCGTTGGTACTCACAGGTCGACCGGATGCAGACGCCGTACGTCCGGCCGCAGGAGAACGGCGCCCGCGCCGACGTCCGCTGGGCCGAGCTGCGCGACGACGTCGACGGGGCCGGGGTGCGGATCGTCGGCGACCCCGAGTTCTGGTTCACGGCCCGGCGCTGGAGCAGCGCGGACCTCGACGCGGCGACCCACCGCACGGACCTGCGTCCGGGTGCCGCGGTGTGGGTGCACCTCGACCACGGGCAGCGCGGCATCGGCTCGCAGTCGTGCGGACCCGGGGTGCTCCCGCAGCACGAACTCCACCCGGAACCAGCGGAGTTCGCCTTCACCTTCACGATGGCCGAGCGAGGGTGATGAGAGCGGACCGGACGGGGCGGCGCGTCCCGCGGCCACCGGGCTCCGGCCCCTTCCCGACCCGGAGAAACGCGGTTGCGGCCGCCTAGACTGGGAAGGACGACGACCCACGCGCCGCCCTGGGGGGAGAGAACATCCCGTGTCACAGCAGCAGCTGGGCCGCAGCCCGGTCCGGCCGGATCCCGAGCCGCCGCCCCCGGGCGAT
This sequence comes from Streptomyces flavofungini, assembly GCF_030388665.1. Lineage (NCBI taxonomy): Bacteria > Bacillati > Actinomycetota > Actinomycetes > Kitasatosporales > Streptomycetaceae > Streptomyces > Streptomyces flavofungini. The sequence goes on from NZ_CP128846.1 coordinate 2,015,978, forward strand.
TCGCGCCAGGGCCGGTTCGTGGGCTGGCTCGGCGGCTTCGGCTGCGCCGCCACGGGGTACGCCGTGTTCCAGTCCCTGGTGGGCGTGTTGCCGCAGGAACTGTCCGCGGACGCCGCGCGGTACGGCATCGCGGCCGTCAGCGGCGTCGGCACGGGCCTCGCGGCCTGGCTGGCGGCGGCGCTGCTGCGCGCCCGGTCGGGCACGGACGGCACCGATGGCGCGGATGACGGCGGCGTGGCGGCCGCGCGGCGCGGCCCGGGCGGCGGCACGGCGGCCGGCTCCGCCCACGCCCCCGGTCCCCTCCCGACCCTCGCCGCCGCGACGCACCGCACCCTGCTCGCCGAGCTCGCCGTCCTCGACGACCCCGACCGCGGCCTGCTCAAGGGCTGGCCGCACGCCCTGGACGAGCAGACCCTGCCGGTGCGGCCCACGCCCACCGGCACCGCATACGGACTGCACCTCGTCCTCGAACTCGGCGCGCAGGACGGCAGGTTGAACCCGTCGGAGCTGGTGGAGACGCTGTGGCGGCAGCGACTCGCCGACGGCGGCTGGGCCGCCCGCTCCCAGGGGACGGTGCCGCGGCCCGAGGTGACGGCGCTCGTCCTCGGCGCGCTGGCCCGCGCGGGCGCGGACCCGGCGCGGCTCGCGGACGAGGCGGCGCGCTGCGCGGCCCGCTTCACCGCGGACCTGGAGCCGTCCGGGCTGGCCCGCACGCACGTGGTGACGACGGTGCTCCGGGGCATGCTGCGCGCGGCGCCCGGCTCCCCGGCCATCGCCCGGCTGCGGGACGAGCTGGTCGACCGCACCGTCACCGACCCGGCCCGCGAACACCGCCGCTGCTGGGGCCCGGCCCTGCGCGGGCCCGCGGCGCACACCACCCGGCCCTCGCCCGCGCACACGGCGCAGGCCGTCGTCGCCCTGGACCGCGCGGCCCGCGTCCTCGGCGAGGACGGCAACACCCGGGCCGCGCGCGAGGACGGCATCCGCTGGCTGCTCTCCTGCCCGATGCCCCGGCACGAGGAGTGCGCGGACCTGCGCAACACGCAGGAGGAGGTGCGCCGCCCGCATCCGCAGGACTCCTGGCGCCAGGAGGTGCTCTTCGTGCGGCACTTCACGGCCGCGTGGATGGTGCGGGCCCTCCTGACGCCCGGCGCCTGGGAGATCGCCGTGGCCGAGGACCGCGAGGAGGCGTGGCGGAGGCTGCTCGCGGACGCGGTCGCCGGTGTGCTGCGCCAGCAGGACGACGGCATCTGGAACTGGGACGGGCACGATCTCGGCCGTCCCCTGTGGATGACCTATCAGGGCCTTTCGGCGCTGCGGGCCCATGCCGTATGGATGTATCAGCCGGACCGCTGAACTCCGGTGAACTCCGGCTCCGCATCCCGGCGGGCGGGAATCGCGGAACGCACGGAAGGCGGAGTGACCGCATGGGTGGTCGGCACGTGCTGCGGGCCAGGCGGCTGATCGAGGCAACGCTCGACGGGTCCGAGGGGCTCGGCGAGGAGGAGCTGGCGCGGTCGGCGCGCGCGGTCGTCGCCGAACTGGGCTCCCCGGGACGGCTCTCGGCGCTCGTGACGGAGCTCGCCGCGGGCGTCGGCGACCCCCCGGTGTGCGCGCGGCTCTCGTACCGGCACGTCCTCGGCTTCGACAAGCTGCTGCTCATCGCCGTCGGCACCCGGCACATGCTGCGCGCGCACGTCTGGCATCCAGGCTCGCACCGGGCGGGCCGCGAGGACATCCACAACCACCGTTCCGCGCTCGCCTCGTTCGTGGTGCGTGGCACCCTCGGCATGGAGCTGTACGAGACGGCGGGCGACGGCCCGCTGGCGGCGGCGCGCTACCGCGAGTCGCTGTCGGCGGAGGTCGGCGACTGGCTCCTGGAGCCCGCCGGGCGGGCCAGGCTGCGGCTGACGCAGACCGCCGAGTACGCGGCGGGCAGCGGCTACGCCCTGCCGTCGTACGCGCTGCACCGGGCGTGGTGCGCCTCGCCGGGCGCGGCGGTGACGCTGTTCCTGGAGACGGGCCCGGACCGGCGGCACTGCACGGACGTGTTCACGGGCGGCGTCGGCAACGAGCGGGCGCAGGCGTACGCCAAGGAGCCGCTGGAGGTGGCGGAGTACCTGGCGGAGCTGCGGGCGCTCGCCGAACTGATCGGCGGGAGCGAGGAGTTGACGCGCTCCTAGGAACGCGGGGGCGCAGGACCCAGGGGGTCAGGGGTCAGCGGGCGCGCAGGCGGCTCAGGGCCTGGCCCACGATCTCGCGGTTGTAGTCGTCGATCTCGACCGTGTCCAGCTCGCCGGGGGTGAGCCAGCGGTGGTCCTGGTCGGGGTGGGGCAGCGTCACGTCGAAGCTGAGCGGGCGGACGAGGAAGTTGTCCTGCCAGTTCTTGACCTCGTGCCCTCGGTACTGACTGAGGAAGGAGGACTCGCCGACCTTGCGCACGACGTGGCCGAGCAGTCCGGTCTCCTCCTTCAGCTCGCGCAGCACGCCGTCGCGCGGGCTCTCGCCCGGTTCCAGCTTCCCGCAGGGCACCCCCCACACGCGTGGCAGGAACCGCTCCGTCTCACTGCGACGCACGAGCAGCACACGGCCCCGGTGGGCCACGACGGCTGCCGCAAGATGGTTCTCGCCAGGGATAGCCATGCCACCACCGTAGCGAGGAATCGGGGCCCGGGACAGCCACGGACGCCGTCCGCGCCCCGCCCGTACGCCCCCGGCGCGTCCGATTCCTTCAAGACCCGCACGGAAGGGCTGCCTACGCTTTCCGGCATGAACAGCGAAGACACCGCACGGACCACGCACACCACGGACCCCGCCCCCCGCGTCACGCCCCGCCTGGACATGGTGGGGATCGTCACCTCCGACATGGCGGCGTCCCTCGCCTTCTACCGGAGGCTCGGCCTCGACTTCCCGCCCGGCGCCGAGGACCTGCCGCACGCCGAGGCCACCGTCCCCGGCGGCCCGCGCTTCGCCCTCGACACCGAGGCCACCGTCCGCTCCTTCTCGCCCGGCTGGGAGCCGCCGCAGGGCGGCGGGCGCGTCGGGCTCGCCTTCCACTGCGGTACGCCGGCGGGCGTGGACGCGCTGTACGAGGAGCTGACGGCCGCCGGGTACCGCTCGGAGCTGAAGCCGTTCGACGCGATGTGGGGGCAGCGGTACGCGACGGTGCTCGACCCCGACGGCAACGGCGCCGACCTGTTCGCCCCGCTGCCGCGGTGACCCGGACGGCCACGCGCCTCCCGGCGGCCGTGGCCGCCGTCAGCCCTGTCCCTCGCCGACCCGGCCCAGCAGCTCGGTCAGCCTGAGGCCCGTCAAGTCCTTGACGTCACGGGCGAGATGGGCCTGGTCGGCGAAGCCGGTGGCTGCGGCCGCGTCCGCGTACGGGCGTCCGGCGCGGGCCAGGGCGAGCGCCCGCTGGAGCCGCAGGACACGCGCGAGGGTCTTGGGGCCGTAGCCGAACGCGGGCAGGGAACGGCGGTGCAGCTGCCGGGCGCCGAGGCCCATTTCGGCCGCGGTCTCGGCGACCCCGCGGCCCGCGCTCAGCAAGCGCACCACCTGGGCCAGGAGCGGGTCGGGCGGCGGCGCCTGGGCGGCCCGCTCCCCGGCGACGGCCTCAAGCGCCGCCACCGGGTCCTCGGCCCCGTCCACGCGCGCGGTGAGGCGGCGCACCTCGGCGGCGCCCCACAGGTCCGCCAACTCCACGCGCTGGTCGCGCAGTTCGTGCGCGGGGACGCCGAGGAGCGCGGGGGCCGTGCCGGGCGCGAAGCGGATGCCGACGTACCGGCCCGCCTCCCGGCCCTCGGGCCGATACGCGTGCGTGTCCGGGCCCGCGACGAACAGCCTGCCCTCGGTCCACAGCAGGTCCATGCAGCCGTCGGGCAGGACCGGCGAGACGGCCGGGGCTCCGGCGGTGCCGTCCGGTGCGGTCGCCTTGCTCCACACGACGGCACCGGGCAGCACGGCGGAGGGCCGCTCGGCGTACGCGGGCACCGGGCCCTCGTACCCGCCCCTGCCTCCGCCTCCGCCGACCGTCATGACCCCAGGCTACGACCCGCCCGTGCGGTGTTCCTGCGGGCTGACGCCGTACTCCCGCTTGAAGGCGCTGGACAGCGCGAACGCGCTGCCGTAGCCGACCTTGCGGGCGATCGCGGCGATCGTCAGGTCGGTGTCGCGCAGCAGGTCGGCGGCCAGGGCGAGCCGCCAGCCGGTCAGGTACGTCATCGGCGGCTCGCCGACCAGTTCGCTGAAGCGCCGGGCGAGGGCGGCCCGGGAGACGCCCGCCTTGGCGGCCAGCGAGGCGACCGTCCAGGGGTGCGCCGGGTCGTCCTGGAGGAGGCGGAGGACCGGGCCGACGACGGGGTCGCCCATGGCCACGTACCAGGCGGGGGCCGCCGCCTCCGGGCGGGAGAACCAGGCCCGCAGGGCCGCGATGAGCAGCAGGTCGAGGAGGCGGTCGAGGACGACCTCCTGGCCCGGCTCGTCCTTGTCGATCTCCTCCGCGAGGAACGGCGTGAGGGGGCAGTCCCACACCTCCGTCGGCAGCACGAGCAGCGGCGGCAGCGCGTCGAGGAGGCGGCCGGTGATCTCGCCCCTCATCTGGTACGTCCCGATCAGCATCTGGACGCTGCCGTCGCGCTGGCCCCAGCGGCGCAGGCCGAGCGTCGCGTAGTGGCCCTCGGGGGCTCCGTTCAGAGGTGCGCAGGACTGGCCGGGGCCGATCTCGCCGTAGGGCGGGGTGTCCCGGTCGCCCGTGACCAGGTAGGGGTCGGGCGCGCGGGCGATGGCCACGTCGCCGGGGCGGACCAGCCGGGGCGGCCGGTCGGGGTGCGGGGTGCCGTCCGCGGTCTCCGGGACGATCCAGGCCTCACCGGCCACCATGATCATGACCGACACGGGCGCCTCGTCGGCGATCCGGACCGACCAGGGCGGCTCGAAGCACGCGCGGAGCATGAAGGCGCCGCGGGCGCGGGGGCCCTCCAGCAGACCTGCGAGTACGTCCATGGGGGCAGCGTAGACGCACACACATGCGCGTGAGCCGCTGACGGATGGCTCCCGTGCGGGGCCCGGCAGTTGACTTGCCCCATGACGACGAACGAACAGAACACGACGGCGAACGAGCAGAACACACAGCACACGCAGGGCTCCGGAGCACCGCTGACGGTCCTCGTCACCGGAGCGACCGGGCGGGTCGGGAGCCGGGTCGCCGAGGCGGCGCGGGCCGCGGGCCACGAGGTCCGGGCCGCTTCGCGGTCCGGCGCGGTGCGGTTCGACTGGTACGACGCGTCGACGTGGGCGGACGCCCTGCGGGGCACCGACGCCGCGTTCCTCGCCTACCAGCCCGACGTCGGCGCGCCCGGTGCCGCCGAGGCCGTCGGCGCGTTCGCCCGGCGGGCCGTCGAGCTGGGGGTGCGGCACCTCGTCCTGCTCTCGGCGCGCGGGGAGGACCAGGCCCACGCCACGGAGGACGCCCTCGCGGTGCCCGGGGCGCGGTGGACCGTCGTGCGGGCCAGCTGGTTCGCGCAGAACCTCAGCGAGGGGCCGCTGGCCGATGCCATGCGGGAGAGCGGGGAGCTGGCGTTTCCCGGGGGTGAGGTGCTCGAGCCCTTCATCGACGTGCGGGACGTCGCGGACGTCGTCCTCGCCGTGCTCGCCGCGGGGGCGCGGTACGACGGGCAGGTCCTGGAGGTGAGCGGGGGGCGGCTGCTGTCCTTCCGCGACGCCGTCGCCGAGGTGTCCGCCGCCGCCGGGCGTGAGTTCTCCTACGTGCCCGTGCCCGCCCGCGCATACGGTGCCGCCCTGCGTGAATTCGGCGTCCCCGACGCGGAGGTCGCATTCCTCATCGACCTCTTCGAAACCAACCTCGACGGTCGCAACGCCCACATCTCCCCCGGCGTCCGGGAAATCCTCGGCCGCGCCCCGAGGGAATTCTCCGCCTTCGCCCGGGAAGCCGCGGCTGCGGCTACCTGGAAGTAGCGACGCCGACCGCGGCCGGGGGTGGGCCGGTCCTGCGGCGATCGGCGCAGCTGAAGGTGGCGTCGGCCGGGCTCCGGGAGCGGCTAGTCCGGGTCGGGGTGGTCCCCGTTGCGCTTGGAGTGGTGGGTGCGCAGGCGGGACGACACGTCGTCGGGGGGCAGGAAGCGGGACCAGCGCTCGGGGAACTCCGAGGGCATCTCGGGGTCGTCGGGATCATCGGCGGCCCGCGCGGCCGCGGCGCGGGCGATGAGCTCCGCGGCCTTGGCCTCCCGCGCCCGCTCATTGGCCTCACGCGCGGACGCCGTGGCGACGGACGGCCACACCCGGTCTATGGCGGCGTTGACGGCGGCCCCGACGAGCACGGCGAAGGCCGAGACCCCGATCCACAGGAGCACGGCGACGGGCGCGGCCAACGACCCGTAGATGGTGGGACCTTCCACCGTGCTCGTCAGGTAGATCCGCAGCAGGAAGCTGCCGAGCACCCACATGCCGAGGGCGATGAGCGCCCCGGGCATGTCCTCCACCCAGGGCGACCGCACGGGCACGGACACGTGGTAGAGGGTGGTGAGGAAGATGATGGACAGGAGGGTGACGACGGGCCAGTAGAGGATCTGGACGACCGTCGCCGATCCGGGCACCAGCTTCACCACGGCGTCCGGCCCGGCCACCATCAGCGGCAGCGCGACGGACCCGATGACGAGGGCGACGAGGAAGAGCCCGAAGGCGAGGAGCCGGGTCTTGACGATGCCGCGGGCGCCGTCGAGTCCGTACATGACGGTGATGGTGTCGATGAAGACGTTGACGGCGCGCGAACCGGACCAGAGGGCGAAGAGGAACCCTATGGAGATGACGTCGGGCCGCCCGACCTTCATGACGTCCTCGAGGATCGGCTGCGCGATCTCACGGACCCCCTTGTCGGAGAGGATCGTGCGGGACGCCTCCAGGATGTTGTTCTCGACGCTGGTGATGGTGTCGGCGCCCGTCCACCGGTCCACGTACGCGAGCAGCCCGATGAGGCTCAGGAGCAGCGGCGGCACGGACAGCAGCGTGAAGAACGCCGCTTCCGCCGCGAGCCCGAGGACGCGGTACTCGATGCAGGAGTTGACGGTGTCCTTCAGCAGCAGCCAGGCGGTCCTGCGCTTGGAGACGTTGCGGTAGAGAGCGCGAGCCCGTTTCCAGCGGCCGTGTGGCCGCCCGGGTGTTTCTTTTGCCTGGTGCACCTCCTTACCGTAGCGGCATGGCAGCCACCACCCACACAGTGACCAACCAGGCTCCGCCCCTGGTGGGATACGACGTCTTCACGTCCGACCGCGCTCTGGTGGAGGGGGTCGAACGGCATCTCGACCCGTCGCTCCTGAAGGCGACTCACGAGGAGCTTTCCATGCTCGGCCGCACCGCGGGTTCCGCCCAGGCACAGGAGTGGGGGGTGCTCGCGAATGAGAATCCACCCGTTCTGCGCACCCATGACCGGTATGGGAACCGTGTCGACGAAGTCGCGTTCCACCCCTCCTGGCACCGGCTGCTCGGCAAGGCGGTCGGCGCGGGCCTGACGGCGGCGTGGAACCGCCCCGGCGGGCACGTGCGGCGGGCGGCGGGCTTCCTGGTGTGGACGCAGACGGAGGGCGGGCACGGCTGTCCGGTGTCGATGACGCACGCGGCGGTGCCCGCGCTGCGCGCCGACCCGGCGCTCGCCGCCGAGTGGGAGCCGCGGCTGACGTCCATGGTGTACGACGAGGGGCTGCGTCCGGCCGCGCAGAAGGCGGGCGTGCTCTTCGGGATGGGCATGACGGAGAAGCAGGGCGGAAGTGACGTACGCGCGAACACGACGCGGGCGCGGGCGCTCGCCGAGGACGGCGCCTATGAACTCGTCGGGCACAAGTGGTTCTGTTCCGCGCCGATGTCGGACGGTTTTCTCGTGCTCGCGCAGGCGACCGAGGGACTCACTTGTTTTCTGGTGCCACGGGTCCTCGACGACGGTTCCCGGAACGTATTCAACATTCAGCGCCTGAAGGACAAACTCGGAAACAAGTCGAACGCCTCCAGCGAGGTCGAATTCGACGGGACCTGGGCACGCCGGGTCGGGGACGAGGGGCGCGGGGTGCGCACCATCATCGAGATGGTGGCGGCGACCCGGCTCGACTGTGTCATCGGCTCGGCGGCGCTGATGCGCCAGGCGGTGGCGCAGGCCGTGCACCACGCCACGTACCGGGAGGCGTTCGGCGGCAAGCTCGTCGACAAGCCGCTGATGCGCAACGTCCTCGCCGATCTGGCCGTGGAGTCGGAGGCGGCGACGACGCTGGCGCTGCGGCTCGCGGCCGCGTACGACGACGGGAGCGAGCAGGAGCGGGCGTTCCTGCGGCTCGCGGTGCCGGCCGCGAAGTACTGGGTGACGAAGCGGTGCACACCGCTCGCGGGCGAGGCTCTGGAGTGCCTGGGCGGCAACGGGTACGTCGAGGAGTCGGGGATGCCGCGGCTCCTGCGGGAGGCGCCGCTGAACTCGATCTGGGAGGGCTCGGGCAACGTCCAGGCCCTTGACGTGCTGCGGGCGCTGCAGCGGGAGCCGCAGGCGCTCGCCGCGTTCCTGGAGGAGGTGGGCGCGGCACGCGGGGCCGATCACCGTCTGGACGCCGCGATCAAGGACCTGCTGACCGAGCTCGCGGACCTGAACGGCGTCGAGGCGCGGGCACGGCGGCTGGTGGAGCGGATGGCCCTGGTGCTCCAGGGCTCGCTGCTCGTGCGGTACGCCCCGGCGGAGGTCGCCGACGTGTTCTGCGCGTCCCGGCTCGGCGGGGACTGGGGCGCGGCGTTCGGCACGCTGCCGCACAGCCTGAACCTGGGGGCCGTGGTGGAGCGGGCGGCCGTGGGGATCTGAGGGGGCGCGTGGCCCTGAGAGGGGGGCGCGTGGCTTCGGGAGTGCGTGCGTCGCGGAGCGTGCGCGCGGCCCCGAGCGGGGCGCGCGCCCGACGGGCACTGTCACGGGGGTGGTGCTGCGCCGACACGGCACCACCCCCGGTCTTCAGGCCCCGTCGGGACGGGCGCCGCACGGGGCGGCGCACGGCCAAGTTTCAAACACCGCACGACTGTTCGCCAGAGTTGCAGAGGGTTGCAACTCTGGACGGTGTGCGCGGCCCGGGATCGTACGACCTGGGTGAAGCATGTCCCTCGGCAGGCCGGGAAGGGCACGATGGATGCCGTGCCCCCCTCTGCCGGCCTCTGTCGGCGGGCTCGGGGAGCGGGAGGAACCAGTGATGAACACGCACGCGACGTTCGACCTAGAACAGCTGACGGCCGCCAAGACCGCGCAGGCCGCACAGCTCCTCCGGGAGGTGCGCGACGCCAGGATCGCCGGAGTGCGGCCCCGGATCGGGCCCCGGCCGGAGATAGGGGCATCCTGGGACCGGATGCTGGCGAGCGGTGTCGACCCCGAACACGACGTCCGCTCGGGCGTGTTGAGCACGGACGAGGTGGAGCGGCGGCGGCAGGCCTCGCCGCTCCGGCACGTGCTTCCGGTGCTGCGCGAGGGGCTGCTCTCGGTCGCGGACGTCGCGCAGCACATCATGGTCGTCGCGGACGCCGAGGGGCGGCTGCTGTGGCGTGAGGGCAACAGGTCGGTGCTGCGGATGGCCGACGGGCACGGCTTCGAGGTGGGCGCCGACTGGCGGGAGGGCATCGTCGGCACGAACGGCGTCGGCACGGCGCTGGTGGCCCGGCGTCCCGTGCAGGTCTTCTCCGCCGAGCACTTCGTCCGCACGCACCACCGCTGGACCTGCACGGGCGCGCCGATCAGCGACCCGAGGGACGGGCGGCTGCTCGGCGTCGTCGACATCAGCGGGCCGCTCGACACCATGCACCCGGCGACGCTCGCCCTGGTCCGCTCGGTCGCCAAGCTCGCCGAGGCACGGTTGCGCGAGGCGCATCTGACGGCGCTGGACCGGCTGCGGTCGGTGGCTGCGCCGGTGCTCGCCCGGGTGGACGGGCGGGCCGTCGCGGTGGACAGCCACGGCTGGACGGCGGCGGTCACGGGCATGCCGCCGGTGGACCGGCTCACGCTGCCCAAGTCCCTTGCCGACGGCCGCTCCTGGCTGCCCGCGCTCGGCATGTGCACGGTGGCGCCGCTGCCCGGCGGCTGGCTGCTGCGCCTCGACGACGAGGAGCGGGACGTGGCCGGTCCGGGGGCCGGGACGCGGGTGGTGGTGGATGTGGCGGCGCCGCACCGGTGGACGGTCACCGTCACCGGCAGTGCGGGCTGCTGGACCCATGAGCTGTCCCCCCGGCACGCCGAGTTGCTGTTCCTCCTCGCCACGCACCGCTCGGGGCGGTCCGCGGCGGGCCTCGCCACGGACCTGTTCGGCGACCCGGCCCGCACGGTGACGGTCCGCGCGGAGCTGTCCCGCGTCCGGCGCTATCTGGGCGGCCTGCTCGCCCACCGCCCCTACCGCTTCCAGGAGGACACGGACGTCGAGCTCCTGCTGCCCGACGACGTCTCGCGGCTGCTCCCGCACTCGCTCGCACCGGCGGTGCTGCGTGCGCGGGCGGCGGCGGAGCCTTGACGGGGGCGGGGCCCCGCTGGGCCTGCTTACACGAGTCATGCCGTCCGCGCGTACGCCTCGCACCCGCCGTCGGATCCGCTCTGGCCCGCCGGGTCCGCCCTGGGCCCCTCCGATCCCCCTGGCCCGCCGGACCCGCCTTGGCCCGCCGGATCCGCCTTGGCCCGTCGACGCCGCCCATGATTGCCTGACCGGCATGAACATCCCCGTCACCACCTGGTCCCTCGAACAGACCGACCGCGCCGATCTGCTCCCGGCCGCCGCCCCGGACGGCGACGTACGGATCGTGCGGGCCGAGGTGCCCTCGCCCGAGTTCAGCCGCTTCCTCTACTCCGCCGTCGGGGGCGACATCAACTGGGTGGACCGGCTCTCCCTCAGCTACGCGCAGTGGCAGGAGCATCTGGACCGGCCGGGCGTGGAGACGTGGGTGGCGTACGACAGGGGTACCCCGGCCGGGTACGTGGAGCTGGATCCGCAGGACGACGGTGTCGTCGAGATCGTCTACTTCGGCCTGATCCCCGCGTTCCGGGGGCGGCGGATCGGCGGGCACCTCCTCGCGTACGGGGCGGCCCGCGCGTGGGACCTCGCGGAGCGGTGGCCCGGGCGGGCGCCCACGAAGCGGGTGTGGCTGCACACGTGCAGCCTCGACGGGGAGCACGCGATGGAGAACTACCTGCGGCGCGGCTTCAAGCTCTTCCACACGGAGGTCGCGGAACAGCCCCAGCAGGCCACCCCCGGCCCCTGGCCCGGGTCGCACGGCTGACGTCCGCCGCGTCACAGTCGCCCTCGATCGGGGGCGCCCCCGATCGCGCTCCGCGCCTCGCCCTCAGGCTCCGGACGAATATCCCCGGCGCACCGGCCCGGCAGCCAAGAGCGCACGGACGGGAGAATCAGCCCGTCCGGCGCTCGCGGACGAGGCGCGGAGCGCCGAAAGGCGGGGGAACGGGGGTCCACCTCCCCTAGTCAGTCCAGGATACGGGACGCATACGTCCAGTATACGGACAGAGGTGGACTGCGCCGAAAGGCGCATGCCACGCTTCCGTCATGTCTCGAGCTGGAACCGCCTTGGTGAGTCGACGTCACGTCGACCTCGGCCGCATGTCCAGCGCCATGTGTCCGGCGAGCTGAGAACCCAGCACCGCCGCATTCCCTCTGTCTGACCCCTCCCCGCGCACCGCCGCGCCTTCTGCGCGAGTGTGCAGGTCAGAGCCGCTCTCAGCCTGCTGTGAAGGACATACACCCATGGCCGCCAACCCTGAAGACACCGCGACCGCCGCCCCCCGCGCGCCCCGGCGCAAGGCGAGCCGCCACCGTGGCGAAGGCCAGTGGGCTGTCGGTCACTTCACTCCGCTCAACGGAAACGAGCAGTTCAAGAAGGACGACGACGGTCTCAATGTGCGGACACGCATTGAGACGATCTACTCGAAGCGCGGCTTCGACTCCATCGACCCGAACGACCTGCGCGGCCGGATGCGCTGGTGGGGGCTCTACACCCAGCGCAAGCCCGGGATCAACGGCGGCAAGACCGCGATCCTGGAGCCGGAGGAGCTGGACGACGAGTACTTCATGCTCCGGGTGCGGATCGACGGCGGCCGCCTCACCACCGACCAGCTGCGCGTGATCGGCGAGATCTCGCAGGAGTTCGCACGCGGCACGGCCGACATCACCGACCGGCAGAACATCCAGTACCACTGGATCCGCATCGAGGACATGCCGGAGATCTGGCGCCGCCTGGAGGCCGTGGGCCTGTCCACGACCGAGGCCTGCGGCGACACTCCGCGCGTCATCCTCGGCTCGCCCGTCGCGGGCATCGCCGAGGACGAGATCATCGACGGCACGCCCGCCGTCGACGAGATCCAGCGCCGCATCGTCGGCAACCCGGCCTTCTCGAACCTGCCCCGCAAGTTCAAGTCCGCGATCTCCGGCTCGCCGCTCCTGGACGTGGCGCACGAGATCAACGACATCGCGTTCGTCGGCGTCGTCCACCCCGACCTGGGCCCCGGCTTCGACCTGTGGGTCGGCGGCGGCCTCTCCACCAACCCCAAGATCGGCCAGCGGCTCGGCGCGTGGGTGCCCCTGGAGGACGTGCCGGACGTCTACGAGGGCGTCATCTCGATCTTCCGCGACTACGGCTACCGGCGCCTGCGCACCCGGGCCCGGCTGAAGTTCCTCGTCGCCGACTGGGGTGTGGCGAAGTTCCGCCAGGTCCTCGAGGACGAGTACCTGCTGCGCAAGCTGGCCGACGGCCCCGCCCCCGCCCAGCCGGTGCGGCGCTGGCGCGACCACGTCGGCGTGCACCGGCAGCGGGACGGCAGGTTCTACGTCGGCTTCGCCCCGCGCGTCGGCCGCGTCGACGGCACCGTACTGACGAAGATCGCCGACCTGGCCGCCGCGCACGGCTCGGGCCGTCTGCGCACCACCGTCGAGCAGAAGATGATCGTGCTCGATGTGGCCGAGGAGCAGGTCGAGTCGCTGGTCGAGGGCCTGGAGGCGCTGGACCTCACGGTGCGCCCGTCGTCGTTCCGACGCGGCACGATGGCCTGCACCGGCATCGAGTTCTGCAAGCTCGCGATCGTCGAGACCAAGGCGCGCGGCGCCTCGCTCATCGACGAACTGGAGCGCCGCATCCCGGACTTCGACGTGCCCATCACCATCAACATCAACGGCTGCCCGAACGCCTGCGCCCGCATCCAGGTCGCCGACATCGGCCTCAAGGGCCAGCTCGTCCTGGACGACGACGGCAACCAGGTCGAGGGCTTCCAGGTGCACCTGGGCGGCGCGCTCGGCCTGGAGGCCGGGTTCGGCCGCAAGGTGCGCGGCCTGAAGGTCACGTCGGCCGAGCTGCCGGACTACGTGGAGCGCGTCCTCAAGCGGTTCCAGGCCGAGCGCGAGGACGGCGAGCGGTTCGCGACCTGGGCGGCCCGCGCCTCCGAGGAGGCGCTGTCGTGAGCGAGCGAGCGGCCCCCTTCTACTGCCCCTACTGCGGCGACGAGGACCTGCGGCCCAGCGAGCAGGGTCACGGCGCCTGGGAATGCGCGGCGTGCAACCGAGCCTTCCAGTTGAAGTTCCTCGGGCTGCTGACCCGTGGACTTCAGCGCAACGACCCTGGAGGGGAAGCGATATGACGACAACTCAGGACCCCGACACAGCCACCGCGGCCGAGCTGCGGGCGCTCGCCGAACAGGCCGGGCGCGACCTGGAGGACGCCGCCGCGCTCGACATCCTCCGCTGGGCCGCGGATACCTTCGGCGCCCGGTTCTGTGTGACGTCGTCGATGGAGGACGCGGTGGTCGCCCACCTCGCCGCGCGCGCCAGGCCCGGTGTGGACGTGGTGTTCCTCGACACCGGGTACCACTTCCCCGAGACCATCGGCACCCGCGACGCCGTCGAGGCCGTCATGGACGTCAACGTCATCACGCTCACGCCGGAGCTGACCGTGGCCGAGCAGGACGCCGCGTACGGCCCGCGCCTGCACGACCGCGACCCGGACCGGTGCTGCGCGATGCGCAAGGTCAAGCCCCTCGAAGAGGGCCTGGCCGGGTACACCGCGTGGGCGACGGGGCTGCGCCGCGACGAGTCCCCCACCCGCGCGAACACCCCGGTCGTCGGCTGGGACGAGAAGCGGCAGAAGGTCAAGGTCTCGCCGATCGCCCGCTGGACGCAGGACGACGTGGACGCGTACGTCACCGAGCACGGCGTCCTCACCAATCCGCTGCTCATGGACGGCTACGGCTCCGTCGGCTGCGCGCCGTGCACCCGGCGCCTCCTCGACGGTGAGGACGCCCGCGCGGGGCGCTGGGCGGGGCGCGCCAAGACCGAATGCGGGCTGCACGGATGACGGCCCCTCAGACAGCCGTGGCGGCCCTTCAGACAGCGACGACAGACCCCCGAAGTGTTCAGGAGACCCATGTGACCGGAGCCACCGTCTGGCTCACGGGCCTGCCCAGCGCGGGCAAGACCACCATCGCCCACGAGCTGGCGCGCACCCTGCGCGAGAAGGGCCACCGGGTGGAGGTCCTCGACGGCGACGAGATCCGCGAGTTCCTCTCCGCGGGCCTCGGCTTCAGCCGCGCCGACCGGGACACCAACGTCCAGCGCATCGGCTTCGTCGCCGAACTCCTCGCCCGCAACGGCGTGCTCGCCCTCGTCCCGGTGATCGCGCCGTTCACGGACAGCCGCGAGGCGGTCCGCAAGCGCCACCAGGCGGGCGGCACCGCCTACCTGGAGGTGCACGTGGCCACGCCGGTGGAGGTCTGCTCCGTACGGGACGTGAAGGGCCTGTACGCCAAGCAGGCCGCGGGCGAGATATCGGGGCTCACCGGCGTCGACGACCCCTACGAGGAACCCGAGTCGCCCGATCTGCGCATCGAGTCCCAGGACCAGACCGTGCGGGAATCCGCGGCAGCGGTGTACGCGCTGCTCGACGAAAGGGGTCTCGTGAGCGACGCGGACGCGGCCGCCCGGCCGCGGACAGGCACGATGCCGGCACCTCCGCGCCGCGCGGGCGGAGAAGCGAACAAGAGGGGTACAGCGTGACGACCGCCGCGAGTGTTCATGACGGCACCGGCAACTCCGGTGACGCCGAGGGAAGTCCGGCGAGCGACAGCCCGTACGCGCTGTCGCACCTGGACGCCCTGGAGTCCGAGGCCGTGCACATCTTCCGTGAGGTCGCGGGCGAGTTCGAGCGGCCGGTGATCCTGTTCTCCGGCGGCAAGGACTCCATCGTCATGCTGCATCTGGCGCTGAAGGCCTTCGCCCCGGCGCCGGTTCCCTTCGCGCTCCTGCACGTCGACACCGGGCACAACTTCCCCGAGGTCATCGACTACCGCGACCGGGTGGTGGCCGAGCACGGCCTGCGCCTGCACGTGGCGTCCGTGCAGGACTACATCGACCGCGGTGTGCTGCGCGAGCGCCCCGACGGCACCCGCAACCCGCTGCAGACGCTGCCGCTCACCGAGAAGATCCAGGCCGAGCGGTTCGACGCGGTCTTCGGCGGCGGACGGCGCGACGAGGAGAAGGCGCGCGCCAAGGAGCGGGTCTTCTCGCTGCGCGACGAGTTCTCGCAGTGGGACCCGCGCCGCCAGCGTCCGGAGCTGTGGCAGCTCTACAACGGCCGGCACGCGCCCGGCGAGCACGTCCGGGTGTTCCCGCTGTCCAACTGGACCGAGCTGGACGTGTGGCAGTACATCGCCCGCGAGTCCATCGCGCTGCCGGAGATCTACTTCGCGCACGAGCGGGACGTCTTCAAGCGCTCCGGCATGTGGCTGACCGCGGGCGACTGGGGCGGCCCGAAGGACGGCGAGCACGTCGAGCGGCGCCTGGTGCGCTACCGCACGGTCGGCGACATGTCCTGCACCGGCGCCGTCGACTCCGACGCGACGACGCTCGCGGCCGTGATCAGCGAGATCGCCGCGTCCCGGCTCACCGAGCGCGGCGCGACCCGCGCCGACGACAAGCTCTCCGAGGCCGCGATGGAAGACCGCAAGCGCGAGGGGTACTTCTAGCCATGACCAGCACCATCGACACCGCCGCCGGGGAACTCGCCGGTCTGTCCGCGACCACGCTGCTGCGGTTCGCCACCGCGGGCTCCGTCGACGACGGCAAGTCCACCCTCGTCGGGCGTCTCCTGCACGACTCCAAGTCGGTGCTCGCCGACCAGCTGGAGGCCGTCGAGCACGCCTCGCGCAGCCGCGGCGCCGAGGGCCCCGACCTGGCGCTGCTCACCGACGGCCTGCGGGCCGAGCGGGAGCAGGGCATCACCATCGACGTGGCGTACCGCTACTTCGCCACGCCCCGGCGCCGCTTCATCCTCGCGGACACCCCGGGCCATGTGCAGTACACCCGCAACATGGTCACGGGCGCCTCGACGGCCGACCTCGCGGTGGTCCTCGTCGACGCCCGCAACGGCGTGATCGAGCAGACCCGCAGGCACGCCGCGGTGGCGGCGCTGCTGCGCGTGCCGCACGTGGTGCTCGCCGTGAACAAGATGGACCTGGTCGGGTACGAGGAGACGGTGTTCGCGCGGATCGCGGAGGAGTTCACCGCGTACGCGGGCGAGCTGGGCGTCCCCGAGATCACCGCGATCCCGATCTCGGCGCTCGCCGGGGACAACGTGGTGGAGCCGTCCTCGAACATGGACTGGTACGGCGGCCCGACGGTCCTGGAGCACCTGGAGACCGTGCCCGTCAGCCACGACCTGACGAGCTGCCACGCGCGCCTTCCGGTGCAGTACGTGATCCGGCCGCAGACCGCCGAGCACCCGGACTACCGCGGCTACGCGGGCCAGATCGCCGCCGGCGCCTTCCGGGTCGGCGAGTCGGTCACCGTGCTGCCGTCGGGCCGGACCTCGAAGGTCGCGGGCATCGACCTGCTCGGCAAGCCCGTGGACGTGGCGTGGACCCCGCAGTCGGTGACCGTGCTCCTGGAGGACGACATCGACGTCTCACGGGGTGATCTGATCGTCCCGAGCAGTGATACGCCGTCCACCAGCCAGGACATCGCGGCGACCGTCTGCCACGTCGCCGACACCCCGCTCGTGGTGGGCCAGCGGGTGCTCCTCAAGCACACCACCCGCACGGTCAAGGCGATCGTGAAGCAGATCCCGTCCCGGCTCACCCTGGACGACCTGTCCCAGCACCCGAACCCCGGACAGCTCGTGGCCAACGACATCGGCCGGGTCCTGGTGCGCACCGCCGAACCGCTCGCGCTCGACGCGTACGCCGACTCGCGCCGCACCGGGTCCTTCCTGCTCATCGACCCGGCGGACGGCACCACGCTGGCCGCGGGCATGGCGGGCGAGGCCTTCGCCAAGGCCGAGGACGCCCACGGCGCGCCCGCGGACGACGAGGGCTGGGACTTCTGACCATGACCTCCATCGATGTGTACGCGACGTTCGCCAAGGAGGGCGGACGCGTCGGCAGCGGCGCGCTGGGCAGCGGGCAGGGCGGAGTCGCGCGATGTGCGTGCTGACGTACGCGCACCGCATGCGCGCCCGCACCCGCCGCCGCTCCTTCGCACGCAGACGAAGATCCGCCGAACTGCTCCCGGCCACGCCCTGAGGCTGTGACCGCCGGGCCAACGAGAGGAACACCTCCCGTGCTCGCCTACCGCTCGTCCCGCACCGCCCGCCGCCGCGGCGCACTCGGAGCCGCCGCGCTCCCCCTGCTCGCCCTGACCCTCTCCGCCTGCGGCTACGGCTCGGAGTCCGACTCCGACGACAGCGGCAAGGCCAAGATCGCCGCCAACGCGAAGAAGATCGAGGGCCTGGACACGGTGAAGATCGGGTACTTCCCGAACCTCACGCACGGCACGGCGCTCGTCGGCGACCAGGAAGGCATCCTGCAGCAGGAGCTGGGCGGCACCAAGGCGACGTACGCGCAGTTCAACGCGGGTCCCTCGGCGATCGAGGCGCTGAACTCGAAGTCCGTCGACATCGGCTGGATCGGCCCGTCCCCGGCGATCAACGGCTACGCCAGGTCCCAGGGCAAGAACCTGCGCATCATCGGCGGTTCGGCGTCCGGCGGCGTGAAGCTCGTGGTGAACCCGGACAAGGTGAAGTCCCTCGACGACGTCAAGGGCAAGAAGATCGCCACGCCGCAGCTCGGCAACACCCAGGACGTGGCGTTGCTGAACTGGGTGGAGGAGAAGGGCTGGAAGGTCGACGCCCAGAGCGGCAAGGGCGACGTCTCCGTGGTCCGCACCGACAACAAGATCACCCCGGACGCGTACAAGTCCGGCTCCATCGACGGCGCGTGGGTGCCGGAGCCGACCGCGTCCAAGCTGGTCGCCGAGGGCGGCAAGGTGCTGCTCGACGAGTCCGACCTGTGGCCGGACAAGAAGTTCGTGATCACCAACATCATCGTGTCGCAGGACTTCCTGAAGAAGCACCCGAAGGTCGTCGAGGCGGTCCTGCGGGGCTCGGTGAAGACCAATCGGTTCATCAAGGAGAACCCGCAGAAGGCGAAGGCCGCGGCCAACGCCAAGCTGAAGCAGCTCTCCGGCAAGGCGCTGCCCGACGAGGTCATCGATCCGGCGTGGAAGTCGATCCAGTTCACCGACGATCCGCTGGCCGCGACGCTCGACACCGAGGCCGACCACGCGGTGAAGGCGGGCCTGCTCGACAAGCCCGACCTGAAGGGCATCTACGACCTGAGGCCGCTCGGCAAGGTCCTGAAGGCGGCGGGCGGGCCCGCGGTCGACGACGCCGGACTCGGCGTCCAGTAGGCAGAAGTCCAGAGCCGGTTCAGGGATCCCAGGAGGTGACGACCATGGCCACCACGCTCACCAAGTCCACGTCCGCGCAGTCCGCCGATGCCGCTGTCGGCGAGGTCACGACGCTCGACGTGGCCGCGCGCATCGAGCACGTCTCGAAGTCCTTCGCCACACCGGCGGGGCAGCAACTGGTCCTCGACGACATCACGCTCGACGTCGCGCGCGGCGAGTTCGTCACCCTCCTGGGAGCCTCCGGGTGCGGCAAGTCGACGCTGCTGAACCTCACGGCCGGGCTCGACCGGCCCACGGCGGGCAGCATCGCCACCGACGGGCGGCCCGCCCTGATGTTCCAGGAGCACGCGCTGTTCCCGTGGCTGACCGCGGGCAAGAACATCGAGCTCGCCCTCAGGCTGCGCGGCGTGCCGAAGGCCGAGCGACGGGAGAGGGCCGAGGAACTGCTCTCCCTGGTCCGCCTCGGGGGCGCCCACGGCAAGCGGGTGCACGAGCTGTCCGGCGGCATGCGCCAGCGTGTCGCGCTGGCCCGCGCCCTCGCCCAGGACAGCCAGCTCCTGCTGATGGACGAGCCGTTCGCGGCCCTCGACGCCATCACCAGGGACGTCCTGCACGACGAGCTGATGCGCGTCTGGCGGGAGACCGGCGTCTCGGTCCTGTTCGTCACGCACAACGTCCGCGAGGCGGTGCGGCTCGCCCAGCGCGTCGTGCTGCTCTCGTCGCGGCCCGGCCGGGTGGCGCGGGAGTGGCGGGTCGGCATCGAGCAGCCGCGGCGCATCGAGGACGCGGCCGTCGCGGAACTCTCCGTCGAGATCACCGAACAACTGCGTGGGGAGATCCGCCGACATGGGCAGCACTGACACGACGACGCCCGCGACATCGGGCGGCCCGGGGCAGGCGGAAGGGCCGGCGGACGCGCACGACCTGGCCGGTCTGGAGGCGGGCCTGGACGCCCTGGACACGGTGCAGACGCGGCGCGCCCCGCTGCGCGAGACCCTGGTCCAGAAGGTCCTGCCGCCGATCACCGCCGTCGTCCTCGTCCTCGTGGTGTGGCAGATCCTGGTCTGGGCGAAGGTCACCGACAGCTACAAGCTGCCCGCGCCGTCGGCGGTGTGGGACGAGGTCGAGGCCGCCTGGCGACAGGGCACCCTGCTCGACTACATCTGGACGAGCGTCGAGCGCGGCCTGTTCGGCTTCCTGATGGCCCTCGCCATCGGCACCCCGCTCGGCCTGGTCGTGGCCCGGATCCGCTTCGTGCGGGCGGCCATCGGACCGATCCTGTCCGGCCTGCAGTCGCTGCCGTCGGTGGCGTGGGTGCCGCCCGCCGTGATCTGGCTGGGTCTGAACGACTCCATGATGTACGCGGTGATCCTGCTCGGCGCGGTGCCCTCCATCGCCAACGGCCTGGTCGCGGGCGTCGACCAGATCCCGCCGCTGGTCCTGCGGGCGGGCCGCACCCTCGGCGCCCGAGGCCTGCGCAACGCCTGGCACATCGTGATGCCCGCGGCACTGCCCGGCTACGTGGCGGGCCTGAAGCAGGGGTGGGCGTTCTCCTGGCGCTCCCTGATGGCCGCCGAGATCATCGCGCAATCCCCCGACCTGGGCATCGGCCTCGGCCAGCTCCTCGAAGCGGGCCGCACCAACAGCAGCATGTCCCAGGTCTTCCTCGCCATCCTGCTCATCCTGATCGTCGGCATCGCCATCGACCTGCTCGTCTTCAGTCCCCTCGAGCGGTGGGTGCTGCGCAGCCGCGGCCTGCTGGTGAAGAGCTGATCCCCATGCGCGCTCCGTACCGTCCCGTCCTCCTCGTCGTCGCCCACGGCAGCCGGGATCCCCGGCATGCCGCGAGCGTGCGGGCGCTGCTGCGCACCGTGCGGGGCCTGCGGCCCGGCCTCCGGGTGGAGGTGGGGTTCCTCGACTTCAACACCCCGTCGGTGCCGGCCGTCCTGGACTCGCTCGCCGAGGAAGGGGTGCGGGACGTCGTCGCCCTGCCCCTCCTGCTCACCCGCGCCTTCCACGCGAAGGCCGACATCCCGGCGGTCCTGCGGGAGGCACCGCCGGGCCTGCGGGTGCGGCAGGCGGGGGTGCTCGGTCCTTCGCCGCTGCTGCTCGCCGCCCTTGAGACACGCCTGTACGAGGCGGGGCTCGACCCCGCCGACAAGCCCACGACCGGGGTCGTCCTGGCCTCGGCGGGCTCCACCGACCCGGAGGCGATCGCAGTGATCGCTGACATCGCGCGGGAGTGGCGGCACACCGGTTGGTGCGCCGTGCGGCCTGCGTTCGCCTCCGCGACTCTTCCCCGCACGGAACAGGCGGTGCGCCTGCTGCGGGGGACGCCCGGGGTACGCCGGGTCGCCGTAGCGCCCTACGTCCTCGCCCCGGGCTTCCTGCCCGACCGGATCGCCCGGGGCGCGGCCGAGGCGGACGTCCTCGCGGACGTCCTCGGGGACTCCCCCCTGGTCGCCCGCCTCCTCCTGGACCGCTACGACTCGTGCCGCCGCTTCGCGGCGGACCCCTCCCACCCGGCCACCCGCACGGGGAACATCACGGCACCGCTACGAGCCGCGGGCTGACCACCGGTCCAGGAAGGCGCGCCCCACCAGGGGCGCCGACCGACCCTGGCGCGCCGGTGAGCCGGCAAGGGGCGCGGGGAACCGCGCACCGAGCCCCCACCGGCCCGCAGGCGACCACCAACCCACCCCACCCTGACCTGATCTTGCCCAGGCCCCCGGCCAGAAACCGCTTGCGGGGTTCCCGACCCCCCAATACCGTCTCGCGGATGACGTCCGAGCCCTTCTGCCCCGAACTGCGGTCCGAGCGCCTGCTGCTCTCCGCCTATACCGCGTCCGACGAGTCGGACTTCATAGCGCTGTTCCAGGACGAGACCGTGGGCCGCTGGTTCGGTGAGGGGACGCGCAGCGCGGAGGCGGACCGAGCGCTGTTCGCGCGGCTGTTCAGCATCGTGTACGAGGAGGAGCGCTTCCCCGTGTGGGCGGTGCGGCACGAGGGCCGGTACGCGGGCCACGCGGAGATCAAGCCGTCGCCCGAGCCGTGGCTGGACGGACACGAGATCGTGTACGGCCTCTCCCGGGACAGCTGGGGGCTCGGCCTCGGCACGGAGCTGGCACGCCTGCTCACCGACTACGGCCACCGCACCATGGGCCTGGCCGAGGTGCACGCGACCGTCGACGCCCTGAACACGCCGTCCGTGGCCGTCCTGAAGCGGCTCGGCTACACACAGGGCCGCGAGGTCCGCGAGGACGACGGGAGCACGACGCTCCAGTTCACCTCGCTCGCGGCTCACTGGCCGACGTGACCGCGTCCCCGCGCCGCCCCGCGGGCTACTCCTTCTCCACCAGCCCCACCAACTCCGCCACCGCCATGGACCCCGCCTGCCTGCGCCGGCGCGCGAACTCGTTGGCGAGGCGCCGCAGTACGTCGTTCACGGGGGTCGGGACGCCGTGCAGGCGGCCGAGGAGCACGATCTCGCCGTTGAGGTAGTCGGCCTCGATGGTGCCGGTGCCGCGGCTGAGGCTCTGCCAGGAGGAGCCGCCGCCCCGGGGCGTGCCGGGGAGCGGTTCGAGGGTGACGCGGTCGCCGCGCGCCGCGCGCTGCTCCCGCTCGCCGACCGCCTCGATCCCGGCGGCGGCGAGGACGGCCTCGCCCTCGGCGCGGGCGCGCCGCACCAGGGCGTGGGCGCCCTCGTCGGCGAGGGGCCCGGTGAGGGCCTCGACGGCGTTGGCGAGGTTGCCCAGGAGCTTGCCGTACTTCCATCGCATCACGTCGTCGACCACGGGCGCGACCAGCTTGGCGCTCTCCAGGTCGGCGGCGATCCGGCGGGCCGTGTCGTCCGCGCCCGTCGGGTAGCGGCCGAGGTGGAGCACTCCGGTGGCGGGGGCGCCCGCGGCGGAGACGGTGCCGGGCTCGACGTAGGTGGCGGGCAGGAACACACACATGCCGTACACGTGGCGGAAGCGGCGCAGCGCCATCCGCTCGCTCTCGACGCCGTTCTGCGCGCAGACCAGCGGCAGCGCCTCGGCGGCGGTGGTGCCGCCCGCGACGGGACGGTGGGCCCAGGCGTCGAGGGCGGCCTCGGCGTCCTGGGTCTTCACGGCGAGGACGAGCACGTCGTCGGCGCGCAGTTCGCCGAGGTCGGCGGGGTCCTGGACGACGGGCGGCCGGTGGGTGCGGGTGCCGTCGGGCGTCCTGAGGGTGAGCCCGCGTTCCCGCAGCGCCTCGTGGTGCGCGCCGCGCGCGACCAGGACGACCTCGTGCCCCGCCTCGGCGAGGCGCCCGCCGACGCTGCCGCCGATGGCCCCCGCTCCGATCATGATGTAGCGCATGGCGCGAGCCTCGCACAGCGAACGGGTGAACGGTCAAGATCTTTCCGTATCTTGACCTTGCCCCAGGGACAGACTTCAGGCTCCCGGCATGGACAGCGACTATCTGACCCAGAGCCCGTACACCGACCCCGGCCCGCACCTCGACGCCCTCCTCGGTCCCGCCCCGCTCCCCCGGGACCCGGCCGCGCTCGCCGCCCTCGTGCGGGGCGTCGTCCTGCATCGGGAGGAGGGCGCCAGGTTCGGCCACGCGGTGCCCGAGGAGCGGATGCGCGAGGACGCCGAGTCCCGGTACGCCGCCGAACTCCTGCGGATCCTCGGCGAGCGCGGCGCCACCGCGCTGACCGAACCCCGTGAGCCCGCGGCGCGGTTCGTGGGCACCTGCCGTGACTTCGCGCTGCTGCTGTGCTCGCTGCTCCGGGCCACCGGCACTCCGGCGCGGCTGCGGTGCGGCTACGGCACGTACTTCCAGGCGGGGTTCCACGACAACCACTGGGTGACCGAGTTCTGGGCGGCCGGGCGCGGCTGGGTCCTCGCCGACGCGCAGCTGCTGGTGGACGTCACGCTGGGCCGTGGTCTGTACGACATCGACTTCGACCCCATGGACGTGCCCAGGGAGCAGTTCGTGGTGGGCGGTGAGGCGTGGCG
The DNA here is from genome assembly GCF_030388665.1 of Streptomyces flavofungini. NCBI lineage: Bacteria > Bacillati > Actinomycetota > Actinomycetes > Kitasatosporales > Streptomycetaceae > Streptomyces > Streptomyces flavofungini. Next base: position 2,039,709 of record NZ_CP128846.1, read on the forward strand.
GGCGTGCCGGGAGGGGCGGGCGGATCCGGACACGTTCGGGGTGAGCACCGTCCCGGAGATCAAGGGGCTCGGCCTGGTGCGGTCCGACGTGGTGGCGGACCTGGCGGCGCTCGGCGGTGTGGAGGCGTTGCCGTGGGACGGCTGGGGCGTGATGGAGAAGGGCGAGGAGGAGGTCACGGCCGCGGACCTGGCGCTCCTCGACGAGGTGGCCGCCGTGACCTCGGCCGCCGGGCGGGCCGCGGACGCCCGGCGGCCGGACGCGGTGCGCCGGCTGCTCGCGGACCCCCGCCTCGCCGTCCCGGACCGGGTCGTCTCGCACACCACGTACGGCGGGACGCGGGTCGTCAGTCTGCCGGGGGCGGCTCGGCGGTGAACGGGGTGCCCTGATGGAACCAGAGCAGCCAGCCCTCGTCGGTGCGCCGCCACAGTGAACTGCGGTGCGCCAGACGGCCGTTGGTGTCGGTGTCGAACGTCAGGTGCACCACGCCCTCGGCGATCTGGACGCCCCGCATGCGGGAGGTCGTGGTGGGGCGGCCGCCGGGCTCGGGCCGGGCGGTGAGCACCTTGACGATCGACTCCCGGTCCCAGCGGGCGCCGGACGCGCCGAACTCGGTGAACTCCGGGTGCAGGAGCGCGCCGAACAGCGCGGGCGAGGCGCGCACTTCGGGGTCGAGCAGGCGCAGCTCGTTCTCGATGGCGGCCTCGACGGCGGGCGAGCGGCCGGGCAGATCGGGCAGGCCGGACGTGGCGGACGTGTCAGGCATCGGTCAGCTCCACGAGCTTGGTGACGGTGTTCCAGTTGCGGCTGGTGGCGATGAGCCCCTTGGTGAGCGCCGGGCGCGCCAGGGCCTCGGCGAGCTCGGAGCGGCCGAGGCCGTCGGGGGCGTACAGATACAGGACGCGGTCGCCGAGCCGGAACTCCTCCGGCAGGAAGGCCGCTTGGTCGAGGGCGGTGAACCGGGCGGCGTCGACGGGCGCGGAGAAGTAGGTGGCGTGCAGCTGCCTGCCTTCGAGCGTGTCGGCGGGGAAGGGGCAGCCGTCGGCCACGGCCTTCAGATACGCGGCGTCGCGCACCAGGACGTCCACGTGGAAGCCGAATTCCGCCGCCAGGGCCGCGGTCAGCTCGGCGGCCAGGCTCTCCTCGTCGCCGTGGTCCGCGGTGAAGACGGCGTTGCCGCTCTGCAGGTACGTCCGTACGCCGCCGTGGCCGAGCCCTTCGAGGAGCGCGCGCAGGCGTGCCATGGGCACCTTCCTGCTGCCGCCCACATTGATGCCGCGCAGCAGCGCCGCGTAGATCTTCGTCGCCATGCGCACACGATAAGGCGGCCGCCGTGCCCCGTGGGGGTGGGCACGACGACCGCCGGCTTCTTCCGGGCCGTGACTACTCGACGACCTTCAGGAGCTTGTTGGGGGTGCCCTCGCTGGGGTTGGAGATCTTGTCCGGCGTGGCGCCGTCGGTCAGCGCCTTGGCGACGGCGTCGGGCGTGGCGTCCTTGTGGGCGCCGAGGTAGACGGCGGCGGCGCCGACGACGTGCGGGGTCGCCATCGAGGTGCCGGAGATCGTCTTGGTGGCGTCGTCGCCGGTGTTCCAGGCGGACGTGATGTCCGAGCCCGGGGCGTAGATGTCCACGACGGAGCCGAAGTTGGAGAAGTCCGACTGCTCGTCGTCCTTGGTCGAGGAGGCGACCGTGATGGCCTCCTCGACGCGGGACGGGGAGCCCTGGCCGGCGTCGCTGGACTCGTTGCCCGCGGCCACGCCGTAGGTGACGCCGGCGGCGATGGACTTCTTCACGGCCTCGTCCAGGGCCTCGTCAGCGCCGCCGCCGAGGCTCATGTTGGCGACGGAGGGGCCCTGGTGGTTCTTGGTGACCCAGTCGATGCCCGCGACGACCTGTTCGGTGGTGCCGGAGCCCTGGTCGTCCAGGACGCGGACGGCGACGATCTTCGCCTTCTTGGCGACGCCGTGCGCGTCACCGGCGATGGTGCCCGCGACGTGGGTGCCGTGGCCGTTGCCGTCGTCGGCGTCGTCGTCGTTGTCGATGGCGTCGAAGCCGGAGGTGGCGCGGCCGCCGAAGTCCTTGTGGCTGACGCGGACACCGGTGTCGATGACATACGCGGTGACGCCCTCGCCCGCGGCGTCGGGGTAGGTGTACTTCTTGTCGCCGGCCGTGTCGGCCTGGTCGATGCGGTCCAGGCCCCACGACGGCGGGTTGTCCTGGGTGGCGTCGATCGAGAACTTCTTGTTCTGCACGACCTTGTCGACGGCCGGGTCGGCGGCGAGGCGCTTGGCCTCGGTCTCGGACAGGCTCTTGGCGGCGAATCCGTTGACGGCCGAGGAGTAGTTGCGGCTGAGCTTGCCGCCGTACTCCTGCGCGAGGTCGGACTTGGCTTCCTTGTCCGCCTTCTCGTCGAGCAGCACGATGTAGCTGCCCTCGACGGCGCCCTTGGCGTCGGCGCCGTAGACCTTGCCCTCGGCGGGCGTCGACGCACCTGCGAACGTTCCCGCGAACACGGTGACACCGACCGCGGTGGCGGCGGTGGCTATCGCAGCGGTGAGCTTCATCGTGCGAGCGCGCTTGTGAGTTGCCATGAAGAGGGGTCTCCTCGTGGTGTGCTGTGGGGGGATGTGGGGGGTTTCAAAGCTTTTACGCCGTGCGCAGCCATGGCTGCGGCGCCCTGGGAACTCCGAAAGAACTGAAGATCTTTGGGCGTTGGGACGAAACCTTGTCTGAATGACGGGCGCAGATCAATACCTTCATACGCCTGTGACTTGTTCAACAAGGTTCCGTAATAACAAAAAGGGTTCGCAGTGGCAGATCGGACACGACGGAACGTATACATCCGTCGGCGGGGTTCCGGCGCCCCTGTCGCGGGCGGGTTTCCCGCGTGGGCGCGGCCGTCCGTCCCGAGTGGGTGTAGGTGCCAAGTCCCCGATAGATGTAGGGGGCTTGAGAGGATGTGTCTCCTCCCTCGGTCGGGCGGCGGTTCACCTGCGGGCACGATGAGGCCTCGGGCGTGCCGCCCTAGCGTCGTGAGCACGGGGCGGCAGGGTGCCGCCGCCGCACGACAGGGGGCGGGCGCCATCATGAGCAGCGCAGGGACACCCGTGCGGGGCTTCGCCGCGCGGGCCGGTGGCTGGAGCGCACGGCACCGGTGGGCGGCGGTCGGCATCTGGGTCCTGTTCGTCGTCCTCGCCATGGGCGTCGGTTCGGCCGTGGGCCGGGCCGAGTCGCGGGAGGGTGATCTCAAGGGCGAGACCAGCCAGGCGCAGCGGATCACCGACGACGCGGACGTGGAGGAGCCGACGGGCGAGACGGTGCTCGTGCAGGCCCGCGGCGGCGAAGGACCCAAGGCCACGGACCCGCGCTTCCGCGCCGCCGTCGACGACGTCGTCAAGGCCGTACGGGGCACCGGCGAGGCCTCGGCCGTCACCTCCCCGTACACGTCGGGCACGGTCTCCGAGGACGGCCGCAGCGCGCTCGTCCAGGTGGACCTGCGCGGTGACCCCGACGACTCCGCCGACCGCATCGAGCCGGTCCTCAAAGCGGTCGAGGGTGTGGCGGACCGGCACGAGGACGCGGGGCTGCGGATCGAGCAGATCGGCGGCGCCAGCATGGAGAAGACGTTCGACGACGCCTTCGGCAGCGACTTCGAGCAGGCCGAGTACTCCGCCGTGCCGGTGGCCTTCGGCATCCTCCTGATCGCGTTCGGCGCCCTGGTGGCCGCGCTGCTTCCGGTGCTGCTCGCGATGTCCGCGATCGTGGCGACGATGGGCCTGATGGCCCTGGTGAGCCATGTCCAGCCGATGAGCGACGTGGCGAACTCGGTGATGCTGCTCGTCGGGCTCGCCGTCGGTGTCGACTACTGCCTCTTCTATCTGCGGCGCGAACGCGAGGAGCGGGAGAAGGGCCGGGACGCGCAGACGGCGCTGCGGATCGCGGCGGCGACCAGCGGCCGCGCCGTGGTCGTCTCCGGCATCACGGTCTGCGTGGCGATGGCGGGCATGCTCTTCACCGGCATCACCGACTTCGAGGCGATGGGCCTGGCCTCACTGATGGTCGTCGCGGTGGCGATGGTCGGCTCGGTGACCGTCCTGCCCGCGCTGCTCTCGCTGCTCGGCGAGCGGGTGGAGAAGGGGCGGCTGCCGTTCCTGCGGCGCCGGGCCCGGGCCGGGCGGGCGGACGCGGGCGGGAGCAGGCTGTGGGGCTCCGTGGTCGGCGGGGTGCTGCGGCGGCCGGTGCTGTGGACGGTGGTCGCGGCGGGCGCTCTCGCGGCGATCGCGCTGCCCGCGCTCGGTATGAAGACCCAGGAGCTGACCCTGGACCAGGAGTTCGGTGACTCGCTGCCGATCGTGGCCACGTACGAGCGGGTGAACGAGGCGTTCCCCGGGGGCGCCGAGCCCGCCGAGGTGGTCGTGAAGGCGGCCGACATCGACGCCCCCGCCGTCACCGAGGCCATCGCCGACTTCCGGGAGCGTGCGGTCGGTTCCGGCGCGTCGAAGGGGCCGGTGGAGGTGACCCTGCACAAGAAGGAGAACGTGGCCGTCCTGAGCGTGCCGCTGGTCGGGGGCTCCGACCAGGACGAGGCGGCGAAGAGCCTCACCCTGATCCGCGACGAGGTGCGGCCCGCGACGCTCGGCCGGGTGGACGGCGTCGAGGCGCCCGTGACCGGACAGGTCGCCTCCTCCAAGGACTTCAGCGAACAGATCAGCTCGTCCGTGCCGCCCGTGTTCGCCTTCGTGGTGGTCTTCGCCTTCCTCCTGATGCTCCTCTCCTTCCGCTCCCTCGCCGTCGCGGTCACCTCGATCCTGCTCAACCTGCTGTCGGTGGGGGCGGCCTACGGCATCCTCGTCATGGTCTTCCAGCACGGCTGGGGCGCGTCGCTCGTCGGCGCGGAGGGCGTGGGCGCGATCGTGGCGTGGCTGCCGCTGTTCCTGTTCGTCATCCTGTTCGGCCTGTCGATGGACTACCACGTGTTCGTGGTCTCGCGGATCAGGGAGGCGCGGCTCCAGGGGCGTACGACCCGGGACGCGATCGCGCACGGCGTCGTCACCACCGCGGGCGTGGTCACCAGCGCGGCCGTCATCATGGTGGCGGTGTTCGCGATCTTCGGGACGCTGTCCATGCAGTCGATGAAGCAGATGGGTGTCGGTCTCGCGGCCGCCGTCCTCATCGACGCGACCGTGATCCGCGGGGTGCTCCTGCCCGCCGTGATGGCGCTGCTCGGCGAGCGGAACTGGTATCTGCCGCGCTGGCTGGGGTGGCTGCCCGACCTCACCCACGACGAGTCGGCACCCGCGGGGACCGCCCCGGCCGCGGCGCCGGAGCCGCCCCGTACGCCCACCGCGGCAGGAAGTACTGGGTGACGGGCCCCATCGCGAGGGCGTACAGCACGGTCCCCGCGCCCACGCTCCCGCCGAGCAGCCAGCCCACGGCGAGGACGGCGAGCTCGATCAGGGTGCGCACGAACCGGATGGAGCGCCCGGTGGCCGCGGCCAGGCCGGTCATCAGGCCGTCTCTCGGTCCCGGCCCGAGGCGGGCCCCCACATAGACCGCGACGGAGAGCCCGTTGGCGAGGATCCCCACGACGAGGAGGCCGATCCGGGTCCCGAGGCCCAGGTCCGCGGGCACCAGCCAGAGGCCGAGGTCCGACGCGTACGCCACGACGATCACGTTGGCGCCCGTGCCGAACCTCGGCCGCTGTCCGAGCGGGATCCACAGCAGCAGCACGAGCACGCCGACCACGGCGCTGACGGTGCCGAAGCTGAGCGGGGTGTGGCGCTCGACGCCCTGGTTCAGGACGCTCCAGGGGCTGACGCCGAGCCCGGCCCGGACGAGGACGCCGATGCTGAGTCCGTACAGGGCGAGGCCGAGGAGGAGTTGGGGCAGCCTGCGCCGGGGGCGCTCGGTGAGGGGCAGGTAGGTGAGCGCGGGTGGGGTGGGGGTGCGGGGGTCGGGGCGGTCGGGGTCGGGGTCGGTGTCGCGGCCGGGGTCGCGGCCGGGGTCGCGGCCGGGGTCGCGGCCGGGGTCGCTGTCAGTGCCGCGGCCGGTGTCGCTGTCGGCGGGGTGCCGCATGCCGGGGTGCCTCCACAGGTGTTCGGACGACGCATCGGCGCTCAAGGCCAATGGTGGCGAGTCTGTAGAGTGATTGGCCCGTAAGGCAGGGCCAATCCGGGGAGAGTGGTATGGCGGAGCGGGAGACGCGGGACCGGACCCTGGGCAGCCGCCAACTCGCCGCCCTGCTCCCGGACCCGGCGGGGGCCCGGCCCGCGTACCGGCATCTGGCGCGGGCGATCGGCGCGCTGATCCTCGACGGCCGGATCGCGCTGCACGTCCGGCTCCCCGCCGAACGGGAGCTCGCCACGGCCCTCAACACCAGCAGGGCGACGATCACCGCGGTGTACGACCTGCTGCGCGAAGGCGGCTACGCCCGCAGCAGACGAGGGGCGGGTACGTGGACGGCGTTGCCCGAGGGCCGGGCACCGCACGGCGTCAGCCGGCACCTGCGGCCCCACGACAGCGCCATCGACCTGGCCAGGGCCGCGCCCGCGCTGCCCGAACAGGTCCTCGTCGACGCGCTCGCCGAGGTCACGCCCCGCCTCGCCGAGCACACCCGCATGCCCGGCTACCACCCCTACGGCCTGCCCGAGCTGCGGGCCGCCGTCGCCGAGCGGTTCACACGGCGGGGCCTCGCGACCGTGCCGGACCAGGTCCTCGTGACCTCCGGCGCGCAGCACGCGCTCACCCTCGTCCTCGGGCTGCTGTGCCGCCCGGGCGACCGGGTGCTGGTCGAGAACCCGTCGTACCCGAACGCCCTGGAGGCGATGCGCCGGGCCCGGCTGCGGACGGTGTCGGTGCCGGTGACCGACACCGGCTGGGACGTGGAGATCGTGGAGTCGACGCTGCGTCAGGCGGTGCCCCGACTCGCCTACCTGATCCCGGACTTCCACAATCCGACGGGCTGTCTGCTGCCCGCGGCAGACCGGGCGCGGGTGGTCCGGGCCGCGCACCGCTCCGGGACCTGGCTCGTCGTCGACGAGTGCCTGGCCGAGCTCGCGCTCGACGTGCCCGCGCCCGCGCCGCTCGCCTCGTACGCCGGCCCCGACGCGGGCGGCGAGGTCATCACGGTGGGGTCGATGAGCAAGACGCACTGGGGCGGTCTGCGCATCGGCTGGCTGCGGGCGTCCTCGCGGCTCGTGACCGAGCTGGCCGGGCAGCGCGTCGCCACCGACATGGGCGGCTCGGTCCTTGACCAGCTCCTGGCCCTCGCCCTGCTCGACCGCCCCGGGGAGTTGCTGTCGCTCCGCGTCGAGCAGCTCCGCGAGCAGCGCGCCGCCCTGGCCGCCGCGCTCACCGAGCACGTGCCCCAGTGGACGTGGCGGCTGCCGTCCGGCGGCCTGTCCCTCTGGGTCGACCTGGGCGCGCCGATCGCATCGGCGCTCGCGGAGCGGGCGCTCGATCACGGCGTCCGGATCGAGGGCGGCGGCTGCTTCGCCCCCGACCCGGGCCTGTTCGAGCAGCGCCTGCGCATCCCGTACACCACGACCCCGGACACGCTGCGCGAGGCGGTCCAGCGCATGGCGAGGACGCTCGCCGACGGACTGCCCCGGACCCCGGCCGACCGCAAGCCGCACTGGATCGCCTGACCGTTGCGGTGCGCGCCCCGCTGGGACGCGGGGCGGGGCCCCTGTGCGGCTCCGCCGCGTGGGTGCGACCAGCCACCGACGGCCCGCGGCGTGAGCGCCTCGCCTCCAGCGAGGCGCTCACGCCGCCGTCGTGACCTTGTTCTGCTCGAACGAGTCCAGCGTCCGCGCGAAGTCGCGGGTGGAGAGCAGCAGCTTGTAGATGATGGCGAGTTCGAAGACCAGCAGCAGCGCGCCGGACACGATCGTCGCGGGGATCACCACGTCGAACAGCGGGCCGATGATGAAGACGCCCATCTGGAACTCGATGCCGCTGACCAGGTGCGTACGGATACGGTGGCGCAGCAGGAAGGAGCGCGCCCGCAGGTACGCGGGGAACTTGCCGCGGAACTCCTGGTGCAGGTCGATGACCTGGGCCTTGCGACGCCGACGGCCCGCCGCGGCGGGGTCACCGCCCTCGACGCCGCCCTCGACGCCGTCCTCGGTGCCGCGCTCCGTGCCGTGCTCGGCACCCTGGTCGAAGCCGGCCTCCGCGGGACCCTCGGCGGCCCCGAACTTCCCGGCGGTGAACGGAGCGTCGGCGTACCCGGCCGCCGCGCCCACGCCCTCGGCCGCCTCGGCCCGCTCGTGCCCTTCGGCCTTCGCCCGCTCCAGGTCCTGCTCCACGTCCGCCTCGGGGTTGTCCCGCAGCAGGTCCTCCATGAAGGCGAGCTCGGCGGCGTTCTCGGCCCGCCGGGCGGCCCGGACGCGGGCCTTGATCTGCTTGCGCATGGTGTACCGGATCTTGAATATCTCCAGCGAGTTGATGTACCGGAGCGTGTCGAGGAAGACCACGGCGACCGCGAGCCAGATGTAGGTCTCGTCGTGCGTGCGCGCGTACTGACCGCCCATCAGGGCGACCCCGCACACCATCACCCGGATGCGGTCGAAGACGAAGTCGAGCCAGGCGCCGAAGACGGAACCCTGCCCGGTCAGCCGGGCGACCTTCCCGTCCATGCAGTCGAGCACGAAGCTGAAGTGGTAGATCACCGCGCCGAGCACCAGCCAGCGCCAGTCACCGAACGCGAAGCACACCGACGAGGCGAGCCCCAGCACGAACGCGCCCCAGGTGATCTGGTTGGGCGTGATTCTCGTGTACCGCGCCGTCAGCCGCACGAGCGGCGTGGCGAGCGGGTCCACGAGGATCACGGTCCACCACGCGTCGCGCTTCTTCTGGGTGATGCGGCGCACCTCGGCGAGCGGTGGCACGTCGGGGCGCTCGAACTGTCGTGACATGGGTCAACTTCCTGGCGTTCGAATGAAGTTCATCTCACGCTAGGTAGCCATTCATGGAAGGAACAAGCGCTTACGTACGCAACCTTCGGGCAGGGTTATGGGTCACACAGACGTACCCGGTCCATGGCCAAGCCAGGATGAACCCGCGTTATGCGAGCGTTATCGAATGACCGGGCCGTTATCGAAAGACGTCGCGGAGCGTTACGTCACACCGGGCCGGCACTCCCCACACTCATGCCGAAGTGCCCCCAACTCCCCTTGAAGCACCACCAAAAGGTCATCGCTCCCCACCCGTGTCCTTCACAGCGCCGCCACGCGCGGCCCGCACAATCTCCTCCTCGATCAGATCGGCCGCCATCTTCGTGCCGCCCTCCCCCGCCATGCCCGCGCGCACCTCGTCGAGCCTGCGGGCGACTTCGGGGTCGGCCACGATGTCCAGGACCGCCGCGCGCAGCGTCTCGGCGTCGGCCTCCTCCATGGGCAGGTGCCGGGCGACCCCGAGCCCCTGGAGCATGTCCGCGTTGCCGAACTGGTCGACGGCCTGGGGCACGGCGACCATCGGCGTCCCCGTGGCGAGGCCCTCCTGGCTGCCGCCCGCGCCGGCGTGCGTGATGAAGGCGTCGGCCTCCTTGAGGATCGCCAACTGCGGCACCCAGCGGTGCACTTCGACGTTGGCGGGCACGTCACCGAGGTCGGCGACGTCGACGTGCTTGCCGATCTGGAGCACCATGTGCCAGCCGGGCAGGTCGCCGAAGGCCTCGACGCACGCGCGGTAGAACCCGGGCTGCTTGGTGAACGCCGAGCCGAGCGACACGAGCAGCACCTTCTCCGCGCCCTCGGGGCGCCGCCACTCCCCCTGCGCGGCGCGGTCGCCCTGGCAGGCGCCGACGAAGGTGTGCACGCTCTCGTCGACCCGGTCGGCGTGGGGCTGCAGCGCCTTGGGGATCAGGACGAGCGAGCGCGGCGGGCGGCCGACGAACGGGTCGTGGTGCTGGGTGATCCCGTTCTCCGCCAGCCAGGCCTGGAAGCGCGCGAAGTACGCCCGGCCCCGCTCGGTCTCCCGCAGTGGGGCGTAGAGCGGCTCGCCGACCTCCTCCTCGTACCCCTCCCAGGCCACCAGGTTCGGCGAGAGGGAGATCTCGGGGACGCCCCAGCGGCGGGCGAGCACGCGCGCGGGGTAGGACGTGATGTCGTGCAGGACGATGTCCGGCTCGTCGCCCTCGTACGCCGCGAGGAGCTGCGGCAGCGCGTTGATGGCGTCGTTCAGGAACGGCTCGATGTTGTCGATCAGGGTGTCGCCCCAGGCCTCCGGGTCGGCGTCGGGGCCCGGGAGCGTGGTGGTGTAGAGCACGGGTTCGGCCCCGGTCTCGGCGATCTTCTCCTCGAAGGCGTGCGGGATCGCGTACGTGACGCGGTGGCCGCGGGCGACGAGTTCCCGGATCACTTCGAGGCTCGGGTTCACGTGCCCGTGGGCGGCGATGGAGAACATGGCGATGTGGGCACGCTGCGGTGTGGTCATGCCCCGACCCTAGGCGAGACGATACGTATCGTGCAATCCATTTCTCGCGCCGGGCCGACGCACGGGCCCCGGGTCACTCCCCGGGCACTCCCGCGTTGTACCGCAGCAGATACTCCGCGAAGCGCTCCAGGTCCGGACCGCTCCAGTCCGCGAGCCGCTCCCGGAACGCGACGCGGCGGCTGTCGGTGACCTCCCTGAGCAGCCCCGTGCCGCGCTCGGTCAGATGCAGCACCTGCACGCGATGGTCGTCCGGATCGAGGCGCCGCTCCACCAGACCGGCCTTCTCCAGGGCCCCCACCTGCCTGCTGATCGTCGACTTGTCCAGCGTGTAGTACGCCGCGAGGTCCGTCGCGCGGCAGCCGCCCCGGTCCTCCAGGTGGCTCAGGAGCGTGAAGGACACCAGTGACAGCTCGGGGTGCATCCGGGCGGCACTGGCTCGCGCCCGCCGCGCGAACGCCGTCATCTCGCGCTGGATGATCTCGATCGGCCCGTCCCGGCCCGGCTCGCCCTCGGTCACGGTTTCCGCCTCCTCCGCGAATGGTTGTACAGTACAACATTGAGTGAGAGTTGTATAAGCCAACCATTCGTCGACCCTCTGGAAGCGATCTGCATGACGGCCACCGCCCGCGGCCCCCTGGGCCCCCTCGGTCACGTACTCGTCCATCTCGTGACTCCCCTGCTGATGTGCCTGGGCATGGGCCTCGCCTACATGAGCGCCTTCGTCACCCCCGAACCGCACCGGCTGCCGGTCGCGGTCGTCGGCACCGACGCCCGCGCCCACGACGTCGTCCGGTCCCTCGGCGCCGGGGCGGGCGACGCCCTCGACGTCCGGCCGCTCGCCTCCCGCGCCGGGGCCGTCGAGGAGCTGAAGTCCCTCGACATCTCCGGCGCGTACGTCCCCGGCACCAAGGCCCCCGAGCTCCTGGTCGCCTCCGCGGGCTCCGACATGAGCGCGCTCGCCGCGCAGAAGGCCTTCACCCCGCTCGCCGCGGCCGAGGGCGCTCCCCTGAAGGTCACCGACGTGGCCGCGCCCGTCGACGACGACCCGACCGGCCAGGGCCTCTTCTTCCTCCTGGTCGCGGTGAGCATCGGCTCGTACGCCTCGGTCGCCGCGCTCGGCGCCGCGGGCGCGGGACTGCGGATGCGGACGCGGGCCGCGCTCGCCGCCGGGGTCTCGCTCGCCGTCAGCGTGATCGGGGCGGCGCTCGCGGGTCCGGTGTTCCACCTCGCGCACCACGGCCTCGCCGGGGTGTGGGCGATGGCCTGGCTGTACTCGGCGGGCATCCTCTTCATGGGCCTCGGCCTGCACACGTTCCTGAAGCGCTGGACCACGCTCGCGATGATGGTCCTGTTCGTGATGCTCAACTTCACGTCGTCCGGCGGCCTCTTCCGGCCCGAGCTGCAGAACGGCTTCTACGGCTCGCTGCACTCCTTCTGGAACGGCGCGGGCTTCGTCGAGGGCGTCCGGGGCCAGTTGTACTTCGACGGCCTCGACCTCGGCCGGTCCGTCTGGACGCTGCTCGCGTGGCTGGCGGCGGGGCTCGCGCTCACGGCGGTGGCGGCGCTGCGGGAGCGGCGGCAGCGCGCGGCCGCACCGCGCCCCGCGGCCGGGTCGGCCGGGGAGGCCGACGAGGCCGCGGAGGAGGAGATGGAGGAGTCGGTCGGCGTCTGAGGCGGTACGGGGTACGGAGGCGGTACGGGGTACGGAGGCGGTACGGAGTACGGGGCCACGCCCACGCGTGGCCCCGTGCCCGTGTCCCGCGGTCGTCAGCGCTGGTAGCGCTTGAGGACCAGGTTGCCGTCCTTCACGAGGCGTTCGCGCAGCTCGTCCAGGCCGATCGCGCCGCTGTAGTACTCCTGGAGCGCGGGGGTCGCGATCTTGTCCTTCCACTCGGGGTAGCCGCGCACGGACTGGGCGGGCGCGGGGCGCAGCTGCCCGGCGAGGGCGGTGCCCGTCGCCCAGTCGTCCTTCTTCGTGCGCAGCGCCGGGTCCTTCAGGGCCGCCTTGCCGGTGGGCAGCATCCAGTCGCCGCGCGCGAGCCGCACCATGTTCGCGGGCCGCAGGAAGAAGTCGATGAACGCGGCGGCCTCCTTCTTGTGCGGGCTGTCCTCGGCGACCGAGAGGGTCTGCGGGCTGACGCCCTGCGCGAGCCCGTCCGCTCCGGCGGGTGCGGGCAGGACCCGCCAGTCGAAGCCCTTGGGCGCCTGCTGGGAGATCTGCTGACGGTAGGAGAACCCGAGCGGCACCATGGCGTACTTGCCGCCGAAGAAGCCGGGCAGCGTGTCCGAGCCGCCCATGCCGAGCGTGCTTCCCGACGCGCTGCCGTCGATGTTGACCTGGTCGTGGACGGTGCGCGGCATGACCTCGTCGGCCGCCTCGAAGCGGATCTCGGCCTTGCCGTCGGCGCGCCGGTGGAACAGCTGCCCGCCGGTCGACAGGGACAGGTTGAGCGTCGCCGAGACGGGGTCCTTGAGCGGCCAGGCCACGCCGAACTTGCCGTCGCCGTCGCCGAGTTCCTTGGTCACCGACCGGAACTCCGACCAGCTCCAGGGCTTCTCGGGGGTCGGGATGCGGACGCCGGACTTCTTGAGCCACGTCGCGTTGGCGATCAGGACGCGCGGCTCCTGCAGGAACGGCACTCCGTAGACCTTGCCGCCGAAGGTCGCGGTGTCCCAACTGGCCTCGGGGATGTCCGACTTCAGCCGCTCGGGAAGGAGGTCGCCGAGGTCCGCGAGGTAGCCGCCGTAGGCGAAGTCCGCGAGGTCGTCGGAGGCGTCGTGGATGATGTCCGGTGCCTCACCGCCCTCGAAGGAGGTGAGCAGCTGGTCGTGGATGCTGGTCCAACTGCCCTGCACGTACTCGACCTTGACGTCGGGGTGGGTGGCGTTCCACTTCTTCACCAGCTCCTTGTTGGCTTCCACGGACTCCTGCTGCCAGGCGAGGGACTGGAAGCGCAGCGTGATCCGGCCGTCCGACTCGCCGTCGCCGTCGTCGGAGCACCCGGCGAGCAGCAGGACGAGCGCGGCGGCCACGGCGCCGGACGCGCGTGCGCGTACCCCCATCAGCTCTTCACCGCCCCTGCCAGCATGCCGCCGGTGATCCGTTTCTGGATGATCGCGAAGAGCACGAGCGAGGGGAGCGTCGCGAGGAACGCGGCGGCGGCGAGCGGGCCGAGGTCGGCCGCGCCCTCCGCGCCCAGGAAGTGGGTGAGGACGACCGGCAACGTCTGTTTCTCCGGGGTCTTGAGCAGGACGAGCGCGAAGAAGAACTCGTTCCACGCGGTGATGAACGCGAACAGGGCCGTCGCCACGATGCCCGGCGCCAGCAGCGGCGCGGTCACGGACACCAGGGTGCGCAGCTTGCTCGCGCCGTCGACGGCGGCGGCCTCCTCCAGCTCGGTCGGCACGGCGCGGACGTACCCGACGAGCATCCACAGGGCGAACGGCAGCGCCCACACCACGTACACCATGATCAGACCCGGCAGTGAGTTGATCAGGTGCAGGTTCTTCAGGACCAGGAACAGCGGGATGATCACCAGGACGAACGGGAACGCCTGGCTGACCACGACCCAGCCGGTCGCGGCCCGCGCGAGCAGCGTGCGGTGCCGCGCCATGACGTACGCCATCGGGGTCGCGATGACGACGGCGACGAGCGACGCGCTGAGCGCCGCGATCAGCGAGTTGCCCGCCGCTTCGAGCAGCGGCTGCTCGTCGAAGGCCTGGCGGTAGTTGGCGAGGGTGGGGTCCTTCGGGATCCAGGTGGGGTGCAGGCTGCCCAGTTCGCGCGCCGGTTTGAAGGACGTGGAGATCAGCCACAGGAACGGGAAGGCGAGGAAGACGAGGTACGCGAGGAGCGCGAGGTACTGCCCGGCCCGCGCCGGCCCGCTGGTCCGTCGGGTCACCGCTGATCGCCCCCTCGCAGCCGGCCCACGAGATACACGGCGAGCAGCACCGAGATCAGCGCGACCATCACACAGCCCATCGCCGCCGCGTAGCCGAACTGGCCGTAGCGGAACGCCTCTTCGTACGCGAACAGCATCGGAAGCCGGGTGCGTCCGCCGGGCCCGCCGTTGGTCAGGACGTAGACCAGGGCGAAGGAGTTGAAGTTCCAGATGAAGTTGAGGGCCGTGATGGCGAGCGCGATGGGCTTCAGGGCGGGCCAGGTGACGGTGCGGAAGCGGCGCCAGGCGCCCGCGCCGTCCATCTCGGCGGCCTCGTGGAGTTCGCGCGGCACGTTCTGGAGCCCGGCGAGCAGCGCGACCGTCGTCTGGGGCATGCCCGCCCAGACGCCGACGACGATGACGGCGGGCAGCGCGGTGCCGATGCCCGTCAGCCAGTCACGGCCGTCGCCGAAGCCGAGATCGCTCAGGGTCTCGTTGAGGATTCCCGCATCGGGGTTGTAGACGAGACGCCACATGATGCCGACGACGACCTCCGGCATCGCCCACGGGATGATCGCGAGCGACCGGGCCAGCCAGCGCAGGCGCAGGTTCTGGTTGAGCAGGAGCGCGAGGCCGAGGGCGAGCAGGAACTGCGGCACCGTCACCCCGACGGCCCACAGCAGGCCGATCCGGAACGAGTCCCAGAACAGAGTGTCGTGCAACAGGTCCTGGAAGTTGAGCAGTCCGATCCACTCGGTGGGCTCGGTGCGGCCCGACTGGGAGTCGGTGAAGGCCAGTGCGATGCCGTAGAGCAGCGGGCCGACGCTGAGGACGAGGATCGGGAGCAGCGCGGGCAGGACCAGGAACCAGGCGCCGTGGTCCATCACCCCGGCGCGCGCCGCGCCCCCGCCCTTGCCGCCGTCGTCCCCGGTGCGTCTGCGGCGGCCCCACCACCATCGGCCCCCGCCGGAGCTCCTGCTGCCGGACCGCTCGCTCGCGGTCGCCCATGTCACGGAATCGGCTCCTTTGGGCGGCTGATTGGGTTTTGGCCGCCCGGGCGACCCCCGTCATCGTGCTGATGGGGCCGTGATACGTCAAGCGGCCGCGCACGCCGGAAGTCCGGTCTGGCCTGTGCGAATGCGAGACTTGCGCGGCGGCGGGAGACTTCCGGCCGTGGGCGAGGCACCGGGTGCGGGAGGCATGGGATGGACGAGGCACGGGCACGGGACGTACTGGACTCCGCGGGGCTCGCGGGCGGCCCCGGCGTCCGCGCCGAGCTGCTCTCTCTCGGCGAGAACGCGGTGTTCGCCGTGGGCGACCTCGTGGTGAAGGTCGGCAGGCAGGCACCGGAGCTCCTCGACCGGGCGCGGCGGGAGCTGGCCGTCGCCGAGTGGCTGCGGGCGTCCGGGGTGCCGGCCGTGCGGGCCGCCGAGCCCAAGCCGTGGTTCGTCGGCGGACATCCGCTGACGCTGTGGCACCGGCTGCCCGCGGCCGTGCGCCCCGCTGGGCCCGCCGACCTCGCCGAGCTCCTGCGGCTCGTGCACGCCCTGCCCGCGCCCTCCTTCCGGCTGCCCCGGCGTGAGTTGCTCGGCGGGGTCGAGCGGTGGCTGCGGCTCGCCGGGGACGCGATCGACCCGGAGGACGCCGCGTATCTGCGGGCGCGGCGGGACGGGTTCGCCGCGGCCGCCGTCGCGCTCGTGCCGCGCCTCACGCCCGGGCCCCTGCACGGGGACGCGCTGCCGCGCAACGTCCTCGTCGGGCCCGAGGGGCCCGTCCTCGTGGACCTCGAGACCTTCTCCTCCGACCTGCGCGAGCACGATCTCGTCGTCATGGCCCTCTCCCGGGACCGGTACGGGCTCGGGGACGACGCCTATGACGAGTTCACCCGGGTCTACGGGTGGGACGTGCGGGAGTGGGAGGGCTGCTCCGTGCTGCGCGGGGCGCGGGAGACGGCGAGCTGCGCGTGGGTCGCGCAGCACGCGCCCGCCAATCCGCGGGCGTTGGCCGAATTCCGCCGCCGCGTGGCCTCTCTCCGGGACGCCGACCCGACGGTGCGGTGGCATCCGTTCTGAGGGGGTGCGGGGGCCTGCCGCGGGCTTCCCCCGTCCCGCCCCTTCCCGAAACCGGGGCTCCGCCCCTGGACCCCGGGGGTGGGTGCCCCCTTCGGTGGGACAGTCCTCCCCCGAATCGGCGCTTCGCGCCTCGTCCTCAATCGCCGGACGGGCTAAGGGGTCGAGCCCGCGCGCAGGGCGATGTCCTCGCGCAGCGGCCACGTGCCGTCCACCACAGCGGCAGCGTCCCCCTTGCGGCGCAGGAAGTCCTGGAAGTCGGCCGCCCACTCGGCGTACCACTGCACCTGTCGGCGGTGGAGTTCGGCCACGCCGAGGTCGGCGACCTTGGTGTGGCGGGCGGCGATCGCGTGGGCGAGGCGCGCGGCGGCGAGGGCGTCGGCGGAGGCGTCGTGGGCGGATTCCAGGACGATGCCGTACTCGGTGCAGACCGCTTCGAGGTTGCGCTTGCCGCGGCGGTAGCGGTCGACGGAGCGGTCGATGGTGTACGGATCGACGACGGGCGCGGGCTCCGCGCCGCCGAGCCGGTCCCGCAGGGAGGGGAGCTTGTGCCGCCGCAGCTCGGCGGCGAGCAGGGTCAGGTCGAACGCGGCGTTGTAGGCGACGACGGGGACGCCCGTCTGCCAGTACGACACCAGGACGGCGGCTATCGCGTCGGCGACCTCCGCGCCGGGCCGCCCCTCGGCGGCGGCCTTCTCGTCGGTGATCCCGTGCACGGCCACCGCGTCCCGCGGGATCGGCACGCCCGGGTCCGCGAGCCACTCGCGGCGGCCCAGCTCCTGCCCGGCCCTGACCTCGATCACGGCCCCCGTGACGATGCGCGCCGCCAGCGGGTCCGTGCCCGTCGTCTCCAGGTCGAAGCCGATCAGCAGCTCCTGGTGCCAGCCCATGGCCGCCCCCTTCGTCGTGGTGCTTTCCCCCAGTGGTCCCCACGATCCCATGCGCCACTGACAATCAGATGGCCGGATTCCGTTTGTCCCCGCGGGCCGGTCCCGCCGGGCCCCGCGGGGCCGCCCCGCCCCCGCCCCTCACGACACCGGGCGCGAGTCCGCCCACGCCGTCTCGAACTCCTCCCGGTAGGTCGCGAAGAGCCCGTGCTCGCCGTGGTCGCCCGGCTTCACCACCCTGCCGCCGCCGCGCAGCACCAGCACGGGCACCTCCATGCCGCGGGTGCGGCGGAGGTAGGACTGGACGACCGCGATGCCGTCCGCCCCGTCCCCGTCGACCAGGTAGGCCGTGAAGCGCGGCGTCTCGTCGAAGACCTGGATCTCGAAGGCGCCGGGGTCCCGCAGCCGGGACCGCACCCGCCGCATGTGCAGGATGTTGGTCTCGACGGAGCGACTGAGCTCGCCCCGTTTGAGTCCGAGTTCCCGCTCGCGTCGCTTGACGGCGCTGCTCGCGGGGTTCAGGAACAGCAGCCGCACCCGGCAGCCGGACTCGGCGAGCCGCACGAGACGGCGCCCGGAGAAGTTCTGGACCAGCAGGTTGAGGCCTATCCCGATGGCGTCGACGCGGCGGGCCTCGCCGAACAGGTCCTCGGCGGGGAACTGGCGAAGCAGGCGCACCCGGTCGGTGTGCACCCCGACCACGTCGGCGTACCGGTCGCCGACCAGTTGCTCGACGGCGTCGACGGGCAGGCGCCGCGAGGAGGGGGTGTCGGAGCCCGCGCCGAGGATCTCCAGGAGCCGGGCGGAGGCGCGTTCGGCCTGGGCGAGGACCGTCGGCGACAGGGCGCGGTTGCGGGAGACGACGTTGCGGGTGACCTCCAGTTCGTCCAGGGCGAGTTCGACCTCGCGCCGGTCGTCCAGGTAGGGCTCGAAGCACGGCCAGTGCTGGACCATCAGCTCCCGCAGCTGCGGCAGCGTCAGGAAGCTGAGGACGTTGTCGTCGGCCGGGTCGAGGAGGTAGCCCTTGCGGCGGCTCACCTCCCGGACGGCGACCGCCCGCTGCACCCACTCCTGCCCGGCCGGGCCCGCCGCGGCGACGACCCAGTCGTCGGCGTGGACGGGTTCGTAGACGGGGCGCAGAACAGCGGCCACGACCGCGCGCAGCCGCTGTTCCACGAGATTCAGCCAGATGTAGGCCCGCCCGGCCCGCTGTGCGCGGGTGCGCACCTCGCGCCAGGCGTCGGCGCCCCAGTCGAGCTCGGGGCCGATCTGCGATGCCATGTCCACCGGACGTGCCAAGGACACGGCCGCTGGCGGGACATTGGCGGAGCCCTCCTCGTGACCCTCGTCACCAGGGGGCAGTTCCCGCCCACCCGAGCTCACCCACGCACCGCCTTCCGCTCCCCCCGGACTCTCCCCCAGTCAACGATCAAGGAAGGGTACTCCGGGAGCGGCGGGCGGTGCAGCCGGATGGAGCGGGCACTTTTCTCAATTGCCGACCGGGATCCGTCCGTTGTGGTCGGCGAGGTCCTGCGGGGTGAGCGGGTTCATGGCCGTGACGTCGCGCGGAGCAAGGGCGAAGCCCTGCCAGTGGACCGGCATGGGCTGCTGGTCCTCGTCCCGCGCGATGTGGTGGAAGCCGATGTTGACCCAGGTGATGGGGTGCTTCAGGGTCTCGCCGTTCGACCACTTGTCGACGCTCTTGGGGTAGCCGTTCGGGCAGCCGATGTTGGCGCTCGCGTACTGCTCGCACTTCTTGTACTCGGTGAAGTACACGTCGTGCTTGGTGTAGGGCCGTCCGATGTGCTTGTTGCTGGCCCCGGGGACGATCTCGTACGAACGCGGGTGCTTGTCCTTGTTCTTGCCCGTGGCGCTGACCACGCGCCACCAGCGCATGACCTTGCGGTCGCCGGCGAGTTCCTTGGTGACGGGCGTGCGGGTCGTCTTCGTGGTCGGGCTGCCGCCGCCGGTCGACGGGGTGACCTTGGAGTCGTACTGCTCGACCTTGGCCTTCGGGGAGCCGTCGAGGCCGAAGTTCAGGCGCCAGAAGACGTTGTGCGAGTGGCTCTCGGCCTTGGCCTGGTCGCCCTTGCCGATGGGCCAGCCGCGGCCGTCGCCGCCGTCGAAGTCGTACGGCGAGAGGCTGCCGGTCGCGCCCACGTTGGAGGTGATGGTGCCGTCCGAGGAGAAGCGCCACTCGGTGATGTACTCGTACCAGGAGGCCTTGTTGACGGTGTAGACGAGCAGGTCCTTGCCCTGGCCGGTGTAGACCTTGCCGTTGCCGCCGGTGGACTGGTCGTGGGTGAGGCGGTACGCGTGCCCACGCGCGCGCGTGGTGGTGCACAGGCCCTTGACGTTGCCCCGGTCGGGCACCTTCACGGTCTTGATGGTGCCGCCGGGGCACTCACCGGGCTTGAGTGCCTGCAGGGCCTGGCCGAAGTCGGTGTCGGTGACGTCCTGGAACTCGGCGTCGCCGTCGTCGTAGGGCACGTGGATCTGGGCGAGGCGTGCGCTGGTGAGGACCGGGATGGGCTTGGGCTCGCCCTTGGGCTGGTAGCTGATCTTGTCGAGGATCAGCCCGGAGTAGGTGTTGTAGTGCCAGCACATCCGCCAGGTCGTGCCGCCGTCGACGGTCTGCTCGATCTTGTAGGCGGCGCTGCAGTCGGCAGCGGCGGCGGGCGGGGCCTTGGGGGCGGCGGCGGCCGGTCCCGCGGGGCCCGCGGCGGCGAGGCCGGCCCCGATCAGCGCGGAGACCGCGAGGGCCGTTCCGGCCCTTCTGCGGGCGCGCGAAAGTCTGTTGCCGTGAGAGGCGTCCATACGGAAAGGGCTCCTTCAGGAGGAGAAGTGTCCGGGTGCCCCGCCCCGCCGTCCTGCGGGTGCGGGCGGTGGTCTGGCCGGGCGGCTCAGCCCAGGCGGCCCACGTCGCGCGAGCTGAGGTCCACGACGAAGGCGCGGGTGTCGATCCACGGGCCGCGCTTGACCTTCGCGACGACCTGGAAGCACCGGTGCCTGCCGCACTCGGAGAGCTCCGCGGGGATCTTCAGGTTCGTCTGCTTGCTGAAGACGAAGCCGCTCAGGTCGAGGTCGCCGGGGCCGGTGAGGTCCTTGCCGGTGGCCTTCTTGTAGTCCTGCTTCAGGCCCTTGCCGAGCGGGTCGGCGATCAGCAGCCGGGTGGCCTCGGCCAGCTCGTCCTTGGTGGGCGGCGGCTGCACGTTGTGCGCCGAGTTCGTGGACTCCACCTTGCCGGTCTCCAGATTGACCGTCTTGGTGATCGCCGCGTCCTTCTTGTAGTCGTAGTACACGATCTGCGCGCGGCGCGCGGCGTCGGCGCCCTCGGCGGGGTCGTTCTCGGCGAGGTTCGTGGAGAGCCGCTGCGGCCCGCGGTCGCCCTCCACGTCCCGCGCGCTGGAGCGCAGGCCGTTGCTGTTCAGCGCCGCCTTCTCGGCGCGCTCGGTCTCGGCGTCGGTCAGCGGGTCGCTGCCTATGCCCTTGTCGCCCTCCTCGGGCGCGTCCTCGACGACTCCGTCGGGCGCGATCGCGTCCTGGCGCGCCGAACCCGCCGCCGTGCTGCGGTCCCCCCTGTCACCCGCGCCGGCCCCCTCCGGCAGCGTGACGACGACCATCGCGGCGGTCGCGACGACGGCGAGCGCGCCGCCCGTCACGACCTTCCCCAGATGACGTCTGACTAGTTCGCCCATATCCTCCCCCTTTTCTCCCGTACAGCCCCATTTTTAGGGCATGTCGAGTATGTGGTCAGTCGGTTAGACGGGCTCAACTCCCTTGCGGTTGCCCCACTTTCGAGCAGAGTCTGAGCGAACTCCAGTCATGGGGCGGGGGCGATCGTGGAAGAGTCATAGGCATGCAGGTCTGGCCAGGGCAGGCGTATCCGCTCGGCGCCACGTACGACGGCGCCGGCACCAATTTCGCGGTCTTCTCCGAGGCCGCCGACAGACTGGAGCTGTGTCTCCTGCACGACGACGGCTCGGAGACCGCCGTCGAGCTGCGCGAATCCGACGCCTTCGTGCGCCACGCCTACCTGCCCGGGATCATGCCGGGCCAGCGGTACGGCTTTCGCGCGCACGGTCCGTACGACCCCGCGCGCGGGCTGCGGCTGAACTCGGCGAAGCTGCTCCTCGATCCGTACGCGCACGCCGTGAGCGGCGCCGTCGACTGGGGCGAGGAGGTGTACGGCTACCACTTCGGCTCCCCGGACGAGCGCAACGACCTGGACTCGGCGCCGCACATGATGACGTCCGTGGTGGTCAACCCGTACTTCGACTGGGGCGACGACCGCCCGCCGCGCACGCCGTACAACGAGACCGTCATCTACGAAGCCCACGTCAAGGGCCTCACGATGCTGCACCCCGAGCTGCCCGACGAGCTGCGCGGCACGTACGCCGCCCTCGCGCACCCGGCGGTCATCGAGCATCTGACGGCGCTCGGGGTCACCGCCCTGGAACTGATGCCGGTCCACCAGTTCGTGAACGACCACCGGCTCGTCGACCTCGGCCTGAACAACTACTGGGGCTACAACACCATCGGCTTCTTCGCGCCCCACAACGCCTACGCCTCCTGGGGCGACCGGGGCGAGCAGGTCCTGGAGTTCAAGTCGGCGGTGCGGGCGCTGCACGCGGCGGGGATCGAGGTGATCCTGGACGTGGTGTACAACCACACGGCCGAGGGCAACCACCTGGGCCCGACGCTGTCCTTCCGGGGCCTGGACAACGCCTCGTACTACCGCCTCACCGACGACCGCCGCTACTACATGGACACCACGGGGACCGGCAACTCGCTCCTGATGCGCAACCCCCACGTCCTCCAGCTGATCATGGACTCGCTGCGGCACTGGGTCACCGAGATGCACGTGGACGGCTTCCGCTTCGACCTCGCGGCGACCCTCGCCCGGCAGTTCCACGAGGTGGACC
The DNA here is from genome assembly GCF_030388665.1 of Streptomyces flavofungini. Classification (NCBI taxonomy): domain Bacteria; kingdom Bacillati; phylum Actinomycetota; class Actinomycetes; order Kitasatosporales; family Streptomycetaceae; genus Streptomyces; species Streptomyces flavofungini. The sequence continues at coordinate 2,061,907 of NZ_CP128846.1, forward strand.
GGCTCTCCTCGTTCTTCGACCTGGTGCAGCAGGACCCCGTGGTCAGCCAGGTGAAGCTGATCGCCGAGCCGTGGGACGTCGGCGAGGGCGGCTACCAGGTGGGCAACTTCCCGCCGCTGTGGACGGAGTGGAACGGCAAGTACCGCGACACGGTGCGGGATCTGTGGCGCGGCGAGCCGCGCACGCTCGCGGAGTTCGCGTCCCGGCTCACCGGCTCCTCCGACCTGTACCAGGACGACGGGCGCCGGCCGCTGGCCTCGATCAACTTCGTCACCTGCCACGACGGGTTCACGCTGCACGACCTGGTCGCGTACAACGACAAGCACAACGAAGCCAACGGCGAGGACAACCAGGACGGCGAGAGCCACAACCGGTCGTGGAACTGCGGCGTCGAGGGCGAGACCGACGACCCGGACGTCCTCGCGCTGCGCGCCCGCCAGCTCCGCAACTTCGTCGCCACCCTGATGCTGTCCCAGGGCGTGCCGATGCTCAGCCACGGCGACGAGTTCGCCCGCACCCAGGGCGGCAACAACAACGCCTACTGCCAGGACAACGAGGTCGCCTGGGTGCGCTGGCCCGACGGCGAAAGCACCCTGCTCGAGTTCACACGCGCGATGACGTGGCTGCGGCGCGACCACGCCGTCCTGCGCAGACGCCGGTTCTTCCACGGCCGGCCCGTCGAGGGCACCCACGACGAGCTGTCCGACATCTCCTGGTTCACGCCCGAGGGCGAGGAGATGACGCAGGACGACTGGGACGCGGCGCAGGCGCGGGCCCTGACGGTGTTCCTCAACGGCAACGCGATCTCCGAGCCCGGAGAGCGCGGCGAACGCATCACCGACGACTCGTTCCTGCTGATGTTCAACGCCTCCGCCGACCCCCTCGACTTCGTGGTGCCGGTGAACCAGGGGGCGCAGTGGCAGGTGGTGGTGGACACCGCGCGTGAGGACGGTGTGCCGCCGGGGACAGGCGAGAAGGTGCGGGCGGGCGAGCGGGTGACGCTGGTCGACCGCAGCCTCGTGGTGCTGCAGCGTCCGGTGTGAGGGGACGCCCCGCCCGGCTCCGGTCGGCCCCGGTCGGCCCCGGTCGGCTCAACGGCCCGGACGGGCGAGCAGCGCCACCCCGAAGGCCACGGCCGCGGCGGCGCTGCCGAGCGCGAAGGCGGCGTCCGCCCCGTGCGTCTCGGCGAGGCGCCCGGCCACGGCGAGCGTGACGGCCTGGCCGCCGACGAAGGCGCTCGCCGCGAACGTCATGCCCTCGGCGAGGCGCGCCTGCGGCACGGCCCGTTCGGTGAGGGCGAAGCCGGTGATGAGGTTCGGGGCGTAGACGGCGCCGAAGACGGTCACGACGGCGTACAGGCCCGGCATGCTGTGGGTCCACACCAGCGGCAGGGCGAGCAGCGCGGCGGCTGCCGTGGCGACGCGCCAGCGGGCGTGCAGCCCGAAGCGGTCCGGCACCGCGGCCATCGCCAGCCCGACGACCGCGCTCATGACGCCCATCGCGGCGTAGACCAGGCCCGCCTGGCCGGCCGCGTCCAACTCCTCGGTGAGCGCGGTGATCCCGGCCCCGCAGGCGCCGAGCAGCACGCCGAGGAAGGCCAGGCCGGTCCGGACGACGTACACCTCGCGCGGCAGCCGCCCGCCCCGCGCCCGTGCGCGCGGGGCGGTCCGCTCCTCGGGCCGCGCCGCCCGCGCGGTCGGGTGCAGGGCGAAGGCCGTGCCGCAGACCGCGACCAGGAGGGCCGCGGCGGCGAACGCGTACGCCGGGTGGCCCGCGAGGGCGGCGAGGCCCACGAGGGCGGGGCCGAGCACGAACGACAGCTCGTCCATCGTCGACTCCAGGGACAGCGCGGTCCCGACGAGCCGCGCGTCCCCGCCCTCGTCGCGCACGAGGCGCACGACGCGGGCCCGGGCGAGCGGCCCGATCCCCGGCACGCTGGCGCCCGCCAGGACGCCCAGGAGGAGCAGCGCGGGGGTGGGCGGCCCCAGGAGCGCGCCGAGCGTGTACGCGGCCACACAGAGGGCGTTGAGCACCGCGAAGGCGAGGACCACGGGCCGTTGCCCCCTCCGGTCCGCGAGCCGCCCGACGAACGGCCCCGCGCCCACCTGCCCGAGCGCCAGCGCACACGCGACGGCGCCCCCGGTCGCGATCGACCCGCTGGTCCGGCTGACCAGCAGGACACTCCCGAACTGGATCACCGCCACGGGCAACCGCCCCAGGAACGACACCACCGGCAGCGCCGCCCCGGTGAGAGCGACCACCTGCCGGTAGGCGTCCAGGGTGCCCCGAGCACCGGCCTTCCGCACGGCGCCGGACGCACGGCCGTCGCGGACACGGCCGTTACGAGCACGGCCACCACAGCCACCCCCGCCGCGCGCAGCACCGTCGCGGCCACCGCCACCCCGCACGCCACCGTCCCGCAGGCCCTCCGCCCGCGCACCCGTGCCCGGCCGCTCGTCGGCTCGCACCCCGGTCGTCCGCACGGCGGCCCCACGCCCCCGGGCATCCCGCGCACCGCCATCGCGCACGCCGCCGCCCCGCACACCAGCCGCACGGACGTCGCCCTCCCGGGCGCCCGCCGCCCGCGCTCCGCCCGTGTCCGGCCCCCTGTACGTCCGCCCCCGGGAGCCATGTGCGTTCTCAGCCATTCGTCGGAAGCTAGTGCCGGGCCGGTTCTGGCGCGCATGCGTCGAAGGCACGAAAGGCGGTGGGAAGGGTACGTAGGTTCGCATGACGCCACAGCGCACCGCCTCCGTGGTTCCGCCGCCGCCGACCGCCACCTATCGGCTCCAGTTGCAGCCGGACTTCCCCTTCGCGGCCGCCGCGCGGGCGGTGCCGTATCTGGCCTCGCTCGGGGTCTCGCATCTGCATCTGTCGCCGGTTCTGGAGGCGGTGCCCGGGTCGACGCACGGGTACGACGTCGTGGACCACGCGCGGGTGCGGGCGGAGCTGGGGGGTGAGGAGGGGCTGCGGGCGCTCGCGGGCACGGCGCGTGCGGCCGGGCTCGGTCTGGTCGTGGACATCGTGCCGAACCACATGGCGGCATCGCCCCGGCACAACCGGGCGCTGTGGGAGGTCCTGCGCGAGGGGCCCGACTCCCCGTACGCGCGCTGGTTCGACATCGACTGGGAGGCGGGCGGCGGCAAGGTGCTGCTGCCCGTGCTCGGGCACCGGCTCGGGCACGAGCTGGAGCACCTGCGCGTCGAGGGCGGCGTCCTGCGCCACCACGACCAGGAGTTCCCGCTGCGCGAGGGCACGCAGGGGCTGCCGCTCACGCGCCTCCTCGACGCGCAGTGGTACCGCCTCGCCTGGTGGCGGCTCGCCCGCACGGAGATCAACTACCGGCGCTTCTTCACCATTTCGGACCTCGTCGCCATCCGCGTGGAGGACCCGGAGGTGTTCGACGCGACGCACGCGACGGTGCTGCGGCTCCTGGACGAGGGCGTCGTGGACGGACTGCGCGTGGACCACCCCGACGGCCTCGCGGACCCCGGGGCGTACCTCCAGCGCCTGCACGAGGCGACCGGCGGGCGCTGGACGGCCGTCGAGAAGATACTGGCCGACGGGGAGCGGCTGCCGGCCGCCTGGCCCGTGGCGGGTACCACCGGCTACGACGCGCTGCGGCACGTCGACGGCGTCCTCACGGACAGGACGGGCGCCGCCGAACTCCTGGCCCAGTACCGCAGGTTCGCGGCGCCGCCCGCCGACCGCGGCGGCGACTGGGCGGCGACGCTGCGGCGCGCCGCGTACAAGGTCGTCACGCGCGAGCTGGCCGCCGAGGTCGACCGCCTCACGCGCGAGGTGGTGGCGCTGGGCGCGGCGGATCCCGCGCTGCGCGACCACGCGCCGTGGGCACTGCGGACGGCGCTGCGGGAACTCCTCGTACGCCTTGAGGTCTACCGTCCGTACGCCACCGGGGGCGCCGATCCCGAGACGGTCCTGACGGCGGACGCGGCGCGGGAGGCCAAGCGGGTGTTCGCCGTCCCCGAGGAGGCCGAGGTCGTGGACGCGGTGCGGGACCTGGTGCTCGGCAGGGCGCCGGGCGACGGGGCGCGCGAGGCCTTCCGCGCGCGGTTCGCGCAGACGGCCGCCGCGCTGCGGGCCAAGTCGCTGGAGGACACGGCGTTCTACCGGCACGCCCCGCTCCTCTCGGCCGCCGAGGTGGGCGGCTCGCCCGCGCGGCCCGCCGTGGACGTGGCCGAGTTCCACGCGTACTGCGCGCGCGTGCAGCGCGACTGGCCGTACTCGGGCACGGTCCTGACGACGCACGACTCCAAGCGCAGCGCGGACGTGCGGGCGGCCGTGAGCGTGCTCGCGCAGGCGCCCGCGCGGTGGGCGGCGCTGCTCGCCGAGGTGACGCGGCGGACGGCGCGTCCGGGCGGCAGGCGGGCGCCCGACCCCCAACTGGCGTGGGCCGCCTGGCAGACGGCGGTGGGGTTCGCGCCGTCCGCCCTGACCGCGCGGGCCGAGGCGGAAGCCGGGCCGTACGGACGAAGGCTGCGGGAAGCCCTGTTGAAACACGTGCGGGAGGCCGGGCTGCACACGAGCTGGACGGAGCCCGACGAGGCGTACGAGGAGGCGGTGGCGGCGTTCCTGGAGGCCGGGCCGTGCGGGCCGCCGCTGCACGCGGTGACCGAGTTCGCCGCGGAGCTGGCGCCGCACGTGCGGGCCAACGTGCTCGGCGCCGCGCTGCTGCACCTGACGATGCCCGGGGTGCCCGACCTGTATCAGGGCACCGAGCGCGACTACCGGGCCCTGGTGGACCCGGACAACCGTCATACCGTGTCGTTCGGCGCGCCCCTCGACGACTCCGCGGGCTCCGTGGGCCCGGCGCTCCGGGCGCCGCGGGGCGAGGAGGGCGCCCGGGACCTGTCCGCCGAGAAGCTGGCCGTGACGGTCGCGGCGCTGCGGCTGCGGGCGCGGCGGCCGGAACTCTTCGGCGGCGCGGGCACGTACGAACCGCTGGCGGCGACGGGCCCCCGCGCCGGGCACTGCCTGGCCCACGCCCGCTCCGGGGGCGTCGTCGCGGCCGTGACGCGGCTGTCGCTGCGGCTCGCCGACGCGGGCGGCTGGGGCGACACGGCGCTGCCGCTCCCGGAGGGCGACTGGGCCGACCTGCTCGTACCGGGGCGGCGGTTCAGCGGGCACGCGCGCGTGGCGGAGCTGTTCGCTCAGCTGCCGGTGGCGCTCCTGGAACGGACGGGCGAAGGCGTGCGGGCGGAGCGGTGACGAGGGGGAGGAGTGGCCTTCTTGCGCGGGCCCTGGGAAGCCCGGGTCCGGAGTGCTTGACACCTGCACCGTCGCGTGGCGTACTGCGGATTGCGTCAGCGGACGCACCGGCGGGGGGTGAGTCAACTGGCGGAGAGCCGCTATCCCACAGTTCCCGAACTCGTGTCGTCCGTTCGGGAGCTTGCGGCCCGCCGTCCCGAGCTGAGCACGCTGCGCCGCGTCGGCACCTCACGCGGCGGCCGTCCCCTGCACCTGCTGTCCGTGGGCCGTGCCCCCCGCGCGGTCCTGGTGGTCGCGGGCGCCCACGCCAACGAGCCCACCGGCGGTTCGACCCTCCTCGCGCTCGCCGAACAGGCGCTGCTCGACCCGGAGTTGCGGCAGGACACCTCCTGGCACTTCCTGCTGTGCGCGGACCCGGACGGCGCGAGCCTGCACCGGACCCCGGCGCCCCGCAGCCTCCTCGACTACCACCGGCACTTCTTCCGCCCCGCGGGCCCGGAGCAGCCCGAGTGGTCGCCCTCGGTGCTCCCGCCGGACCGGTTGCCGCCGGAGACCCGCGCCCTGACCGGTGTCATCGACGAACTGCGGCCCTTTTTGCAGGTGTCCCTGCACTGCACGGACCTCGGCGGCAGCTGGGTGCAGCTGACCCGGGACATCCCGGGGCTCGCCGAGCCGTTCGCGAAGTCGGCGGCCCGCCTCGGCATCCCGGTGGAGACGGGCGCGTCGGACGCGGCCGGGTGGCCGGTGTCGGGCCCCGGCGTGCACGTGCTGCCGGGGCCGGGGTCGGCGGCGGCGTATCCGAGCCTGCCGGAGGACGCCCGGCACACGACCTGGCACCACGCGCACCGCTACGGCGGCACGACCGCGATCGTGGAGGTGCCGATGTGGGCGAGCGACATGGTGGGCGACCTGGCGGCGCACCCGGCGCCGCGGACGGCGCTGCGGTCCTTCGCGTCCCGGCTCCGGCACGACGGGTGGCTGGTCGAGGAGGTGCTGCAGGACGCGCTGCCGCGCCTGCCGCACGCGCACGGTCCGCTCCTGCGGGCCGCCAGGTGGGCGCTCGGCCTGGTGCCGGGGCTCGCCGACGACTGGGGGCGGCTGCCGCCCGCGGGCACGTCGATGGCGTACATCGGGAGCGTCGACGCCTTCGGGCGGCGGCTGCCGCTGCGGGCCGCGGCGATGCTGCGCAGGGTGCTCGTCAGCGCGGGTGACCGGGCGGCGCCGCGCCTGGACCGCCTGGTGACGCAGTGGAGCGAGGCGTTCGCCGAGCGGTTCGGGGCGCGGTGGGTGCCGCTGGAGCACCAGGTGGAGCACCAGGCCCGGACGGCGGTGGAGGCGGCGCGGCACGCGCGCGCGGCACTCGACTGAAGAGCGCGTGGGCGGCGCGGGGGTGCGCGTGGGCGGCGCGGGGGTGCGGGCGACGGAGAGGGTGGTCCCGCTCAGGCCGTCGCGAGGCAGAACGACAGGCTCCCGAAGGACACCTGGTCCCCGGCCTGGACGACGGCGGCGCCGATCACCCGGCGGCCGTTCACCGACGTGCCGTTGGTCGAGCCGAGGTCGCGCAGGACCCACATGCCGCCCTGCGCGGACAGTTCGGCGTGCAGGCGCGAGACCGTGTCGTGGCTGAGCCGCAGGCCGTTCGCCGGGTCGCGGCCGATCCGCAGCGGATACGCGCCGGGCGCGGGCAGCAGCAGCTTCGGCAGCCGCTCGGACTGCCAGGCCCTGCGCAGCTTCACCGTGAACCCGGACACCGCGCCCACGGAGCCGAGCACGAGCTTCGACCAGCGGCTCTCGGTGCGCAGGTCGGCGGTGAGCGCGGCCAGTTCGTCCCGGCGCCGGGCGGCGAGGGCCAGCTCCATGCGCCGTACGAACGTGTCGTGCGAGAGCCGGCCGAGCGCCGCGCCCTCTCTCAGCACCTCCAGGGCCCGCTCCCGCTCGGCGTCGGTGAGCCGCACCGGGTTCGTACCGGACTCGGAGGGCAGCGAGGAAGGCGAGGTCACGTCGGCAATTGTCGGCCAGGCCACGGCGAGTGTCCAGAATGGACCTGGCGGCGGCCGCGGACCCGCGCCATCCACCCCGGGCCCGAGCCGCGCGCGCCCCGCCCCGACCGCACCGGCGGCCCCCGCCGGATCCGGCCAGGAACCGGCCGGGAACCGGACAAGGCCCAACAACCGTACGGGTTACGGCGGCTGGGCTCCGGCGCCCCCTGGGTCAGAATGAGCGAATGGTGGCTGATCTTCCGCAAGTGGCGAACAGTTTCGTGGGGCGTGAAGCCGATCTGGCCCGCGTGGCCGCCGCGCTCACGACGCACCGCGTGACCACCGTCACGGGCATGGCGGGCGTGGGGAAGACCCGCCTGGCGCTGGAGAGCCTGCACCGGATCGACGCGGACCGGCCGGGCGCGCTCGGCGAGACGCACTGGGCCGACCTCGGCGCCCTCCCGCACGAACGGCAGCTGATCGCGACCCTCGCGCACGCCGTGGGGTTCGCCGACCACACCACGGGCGTGGCCCTGGACGCGCTCGTCAGCTGGCTGTCGGGACGCCGCTTCCTGCTCGTCCTCGACTCCTGCGAGCACCTGGTCGCGGCGTGCGCCGAGGTGGTCGGCGAACTCCTCGCGGCCTGCCCCGATCTGCGCATCCTCGCCACCAGCAGACAGCGCCTCGGCTTACCCGGCGAGCGCGTCGTCCAGGTCGCTCCCCTGCCGGCCGACGGCGACGCGCTCGCCCTGTTCCTGGACCGGGCCCTGGTCGTGGCCCCCGCCCTGAGCCTGCGCACCCCGCACCAGAGCGACAGCGCGCGGGAGATCTGCGCGCTGCTCGACGGCGTTCCCCTCGCCCTCGAACTGGCCTCGGCCCAGCTGATGCACACCACGCTCCACGACCTGTGCGAGCGGCTCGGTTCGCGCCGGGCCGGGCTGATGTCGCCGACCTGGCCCGCGCGGCACCGGTCGCTGCGGCTCGCCATCGGCTGGAGCCACGAGCTGTGCGAGCCGCTGGAGCGGCTGCTGTGGGCCCGGCTCTCGGTGTTCCCCGGCTCCTTCGACCGGCGGGCCGCGCGGGGCGTGTGCGCGGGCGGCCCGCTGTCCGCGGCGGCGGTCGACGCGGCGCTCACGGGCCTGACCGGCAAGTCGGTGGTCGGCGTCGAGGAAGGCGGCCGGTACCGGCTGCCGCGGACCGTGCGGGACTACGGCGCGATGTGGTTGGAGGAGCTCCGGGAGAGCGAGGCGACGGCCACCCGCCACGCCGCGTACTTCCTGGCCCACGCCCGGTCCGCGGACGAGGGGTGGGCCGGGCCCGGGCAGTCGTTGTGGTACCGCAGGATCGCGGCGGCGCACGTCGACCTGTGCGCGGCCCTGGACCACCTGTGCGACCACGATCCCCCGGCCGCCGTGGAACTCGCCGCCCTGGTCGGCTTCTTCTGGGTCTGCTGCGGGCATCTGCGGGAGGCGCGCGCGTATCTGGAGCAGGTGCTCGCCCTGCGGCCGGGGTTCAGCAGGGCGGGCGAGCGGGCGCAGTGGGCGCTGGGGATCGTCAAGGCGCTCCAGGGCGACCTCGACGGGGCGGCCGCCATCGGCCACCGGTGCGCGCGCGGCGCCGAGCGCCTCGACGACGCGGAGGCCCGGCTGGCCGCCGCCTATCTCATCGGCCTCGCCGAGCTCCTGCGCGGGGAGCCGGGGCGGGCCAAGGAGGTGGCCGACGAGGCCCTCGCGGTGGCGGGGGCGCCGCCCTTCACGTCCGCGTCCACGCTCCGCTGCCATCTGGTGCGGGTGTTCGCGCTGACCGCGCTCGGCAGGCTCGGCCCGGCGCGGAGCGAGGCCGCGTGGCTGCGGGCGCTGTGCGCGGCGCACGGCGAGCACTGGACGCGCGCGTACGCCGATCAGCAGCTCGCCCTGATCGCGCTGGCGCAGGGGCGGCCCGTGCCCGCGTCCGAGCACGCCCGCGCCATGCTGGCCGGCATGCGGCACCTGGGCGACACGTTCGGCATCGCCCTCGGCATGGACGTCCTCGCCGCCGCCGCTGCCGCCCGCGGCCTCGGCGAGCCCGCCGCCCTCGCCGCCGGGGCCGGGCAGACCTACTGGGCCGCCGTGGGGCACGCGCAGCGCGGCACCCCGGAGCTGGCCGAGATGCGGCGCGCCTGCCGGGCGGAGGCCGTCGCGGCGATCGGCGAGTACGCCTTCCAGCTGGCGTTCCGCCGGGGCGCGGAGGGGGATCCGGACGCCGTGCTCAGGCTCGCGGTGTCGGGGCGCCTGTTGGGGAATGGTTGACCCCACGGACCCAGTGCGCACGGTCCGACAGACCTGACGGGGCCGACGGGGCCGACGGGTATACGCACGTCCATGGGCATGGCCGACCGACGAGAGGACTGCCGGTGAGGTTCGAGGTGTGGGCGCCGCACGCGGAGCGGGTGGAACTGGTCCTGGACGGCGGCACGCGGGCGATGGCGCGTGACGAGGAGCGCCCGGGGTGGTGGGCGGTCGAGGCGGCGGCGAGCGACGGCACGCGCTACGGCTTCTCGCTGGACGGCGGCCCCGCGCTGCCCGACCCCCGCTCGGCGCGCCAGCCCGACGGGCCCGACGGGCTGAGCGCGGTCGTGGACCACGACCGGTACGCATGGCGGACGCCGTGGGCGGGGCGCGGCCTTCGCGCCGCGGTGCTCTACGAGCTGCATGTGGGCACGTACACCCCCGAAGGCACCCTGGACGCGGCGGCGGGGCGCCTGGACCACCTGGCCCACCTCGGCGTCACGCACGTCGAGTTGATGCCGCTGTGCCCCTTCCCGGGGCGGCACGGCTGGGGCTATGAGGGGGTGTCGCTGTGGGCCGTGCACGAGCCCTACGGCGGCCCCGAGGCGCTGAAACGGTTCGTCGACGCGGCGCACGCGCACGGCCTCGGCGTCGTCCTCGACGTGGTGCACAACCACCTGGGGCCGTCGGGCAACCATCTGCCCGCGTTCGGGCCGTACTTCACGGACACCCACCAGACGCCGTGGGGCGCCGCCGTGAACCTGGACGCGCCCGGCTCGGACGAGGTGCGGGCGTATCTGGTGGGCAGCGCCCTCGCCTGGCTGCGGGAGTACCGGATCGACGGGCTCCGCCTGGACGCCGTGCACGCGCTGCGGGACACCCGCGCCCTGCACTTCCTGGAGGAGCTCGCGGCGGCCGTGGACGGCCTCGCGGACGAACTGGGCAGACCGCTCGCCCTGGTCGGCGAGTCCGACCTGAACGACCCGCGCCTGATCACTCCGCGCGCGGGCGGCGGCCTCGGCCTGCACGCGCAGTGGAACGACGACTTCCACCACGCCCTGCACACCGCGCTCACCGGCGAGTCCCAGGGCTACTACGCGGACTTCGCGGCCGCGCCCCTGGCCGCGCTCGCCAGGACGCTGACGCGCGGCTTCTTCCACGACGGCACGTTCTCGACGTTCCGCGGCCGCCACCACGGCCGCGAGGTCGACCGCGCCCGCACCCCCGCGTACCGGCTGCTCGGCTACACGCAGACGCACGACCAGATCGGCAACCGCGCCCAGGGCGACCGGCTCGCGGCCGCCCTGTCCCCCGGACTGCTCGCGTGCGGGGCGGCGCTCGCCCTCACCGGCCCTTTCACGCCGATGCTGTTCATGGGCGAGGAGTGGGCGGCGGGGACGCCCTGGCAGTTCTTCACCGACCACACCGACCCGGACCTCGCGGACGCCGTACGCCGGGGCAGGCGCCGGGAGTTCGCCGCGCACGGCTGGGCCGAGGAGGAGATTCCCGACCCCCAGGACCCGGCGACCCGGGCGCGCTCGTGCCTCGACTGGTCGGAGCCGGAACGCGCACCGCACGCGCGCGTCCTCGCCTGGTACCGCGAGCTGATCGCGCTGCGCCACGCCCGCGCGGACCTCATCGACCCCGATCTGGCGGCGGTGCGGGTCGCGTACGACGAGGCGGCGCGCTGGTTGGTGCTGCGGCGCGGGGACCTGCGGATCGCCGTGAACCTCGCGGGCGAGGCGGCCACGGTCCGGCTGGGCGTGCCGCACGCGCGCGTGCTCGCCGCGTGGGACGCGGTGGCGGGGCCGGGAGCGGACGGGGCGCTGCGGCTGCCGCCGGAGTCGTGCGCGGTGCTGGCCCTCGCGTAGGGCGTGACGGCGTCAAGGGCCCCCGGTGCCGTCGCACGGGACCTTGACCTCAAGAGCACTTCAACTTCTATCCTGCGCCGGGACACGTGAGGAGATCCGATGGAACAGCGGTACCTGGGCGGGACCGGCCTGCGGGTGAGTGAACTGTGCTTCGGCGCCATGATGTTCGGCGGCGGCGAGGGCGGCGCGGACGAGGCGACGGCGCACCGGATGCTGGACGCGTTCACGGCGGCGGGCGGCACGTTCATCGACACGGCTGACGTGTACGGCGGCGGGGTCTCGGAGGAGGTCCTCGGCCGCTGGCTCAAGGGCCGCCGCCGTGACGACCTCGTCATCGCCACCAAGGTGTTCCTGCCGATGGGTGAGGGCCCGAACGCGCGCGGCCTCAGCCGCAAGCACATCCTGTCGGCGGTCGACGCGAGCCTGCGCCGCCTGGGCACCGACCACATCGACCTCTACCAGACGCACGTGTGGGACGCGCGCACGCCGTTGGAGGAGACCCTGTCCACCCTCGACGGCCTGGTGCGGTCCGGGAAGGTCCGCTACCTGGGCACGAGCAACGTCAGCCCGGCCCAGCTGCAGAAGTCTCTCGACCTGTCCCGCGCGCAGGGCTGGGAGCCCTACGTCTGCCTCCAGCCGCGCTACAACCTGCTCGCCCGCGAGGCCGAGTGGGAACTCCTGCCGCTGAGCGCGGCGGAGGGCGTCGGCGTCATTCCCTACAGCCCGCTCCAGGCGGGCTGGCTCTCGGGGAAGTTCCGGCGCGGCATGGCGGCGCCGCCCGCGGGGGCGCGCGGCAGCGGCGCCTGGCAGGAGCGCGCCACCGAGGAGACCTGGCGGGTCGTGGACGCGGTGCTCGCCGTCGCCGAGGAGACCGGCCGCACGCCCGCGCAGGTGGCGCTGCGCTGGCTGCTCCAGCGTCCGGGCGTGACCGCGCCGATCGTGGGCGCCCGCTCGGTGGAGCAGCTGACGGACAACCTGGGCGCGGCGGGCTGGACCCTGACGGCGGCGCAGGACCAGCGGCTCACGGAGGCGAGCGCGCGGCCGCTGCCGTATCCGTACGACCTCCTGGCGCACTTCACGGACGAGCGGCCGCACGGCTGAGCCGGGGCCCGCGGGCGGGCGTCAGTCGACCACGGCCAGCTCCCGCGCGGTGGTGTTGAGGCGGCGGCCGCCGTCCTCCGTGACCGTGACGATGTCCTCGATGCGGACGCCGAAGCGGCCCGGCAGGTAGACGCCGGGCTCCACGGAGAAGCACATGCCCGGGACGAGCGGCTGCCGCTCGCCCTCGATCATGTAGGGCGGTTCGTGCGTGGTGACGCCGATGCCGTGGCCGGTGCGGTGGATGAAGTACTCGCCGTACCCGGCCTCGGTGATCACCGCGCGCGCCACCCGGTCGACGTCCTGGCAGGCGATGCCGGGGCGCACCGCGCGGCAGGCGGCGTCCTGGGCCTCGCGGACCACGTCGTGGACGCGCTGCTCCTCGGCCGAGGGCTCGCCGACGTGCACGGTGCGGGAGGTGTCCGAGCCGTATCCGTGCCGCAGGCCGCCGAAGTCGAGGACGACCATGTCGCCGCGCTCGATGACGCGGTCGCCCGCCTCGTGGTGCGGACTGGCGCCGTTGGGCCCGGAGCCGACGACGGTGAAGTCGACCTGCTCGTGCCCGAACTGCCGCAGCAGGTCCGCGAGATCACGGGCGACGTCGGTCTCCTTGCGGCCCGCGAAGCTCACCTTCTGGATCTCCTCGTACGTGGCGTCGGCGGCGGCCCCGGCCGCGGCGAGCCGCTCCAGCTCGGCGGCGTCCTTGACGGCGCGGAGCATCGGCAGGGCCTCGGTGAGGGCGGTGTAGGAGCTGTCGGGCAACTGCCGCTGCAGGCCGAGGAGATGCATGGCCCAGGCGTTGTCGCTGACGCCGAAGCGGCCGTGCGCGTCGAGCAGCGGCGCGGTCACGCCGTAGGGGTCCGTGCCGTCGGTCCAGTCCCGCAGGGTCAGCGCGGGGGCGCCGGTCGCGCGGGCGGCGTCGGGGGCCTCCAGCTTCGGCACGACGAGGACCGGGTCCCGGCCCGGGGCGATGACGAGCAGGGTGAGGCGTTCGGTGTCGGCGGGCACGCGGTAGCCGGTGAGCCAGACCAGGTCGGGCCCGGGTGCGACGAGGACGCCCGCGAGGCCCGCGTCGGCGGCGGCGCGGGCGGCGCGGTCCATCCGGGCGCGGTAGTCGTCGGCGGTGAACGGCGCGGGCGCGGGCGTGGTCATCGGGCCTCCTGGGCTGGGCGCGGGGTCTCCCCCAGCATCCTGCACGGCCGCCCCCGGCCCCGCGAGTGGGTATCGCGCGGCGGAGCCGGGGGGGCGGGCCGGCGGGTGCGGGGGCCGCGCCGTACCGGCTCAGCCCTCGACCGCGAGCCGCACGCCGAGCAGCACGAGGACCCCGCCGGACACCTGCTCCAGCCTGCGCCGCACCGCGGCCCGCGGAAGGACGGTCTTCAGGCGGCCGACGAACCCCGCGTACAGGCCGTAGCAGCCCACCCGGCGCCGAGGAATGCGACGGGGGTGGTCAGCATGGCGCCCCTCATGAGGCGGCCCCCTCGCCCCATGCCACCGTTTCGCGATTGGCCGTTCCACGACCGGTGTCGCTAATGGTTAGATCCTTCTCAGCCATTAGATCATTCCGGTACGGAGGGGCGTACGACATGCTGGTACTCGCGCAGATCAGTGACCTTCACCTGGACGGGACCGCGCGCGCGACGGAGCGGGCCGAGCGCGTGCTCGACCATCTGCGGGCGCTGCCGGGGCCGTTGGACGCCCTCCTGGTGACCGGCGACATCGCCGACCACGGCGAGGAGTCCGAGTACAAGGAGGCCGCGCGCCTGCTGTTCGCCGACGCGCCCTGGCCGGTCCTGACCTGCCCCGGCAACCACGACGCGCGCGGGCCCTACCGCACGGCGCTGCTCGGCGAGAGCTCGCCCTCGGACGCGCCCGTGAACCGCGCCCACCGCGTGGGCGGCACCGAGATCCTGATGGTCGACTCCAGCCTGCCCGGCAGCGACGAGGGGCAGTTGGACGAGGAGACGTACGCGTGGATCGAGGAGCGGCTCGCCGGGCTCGACGACGGCACGCCGGTCCTGCTGTCCTTCCACCACCACCCGGTCCGGATGCACCACCCACGCCTGGACACCTGGCGGCTGCGCGCGCCGGAGCCCCTCGCGGCCCTGGTGGAGCGGCACCCCGAGATCGTCGGCCTGATCATCGGGCACGCGCACACCCCGGCGGCGACCACCTTCGCGGGGCGACCGCTGATCGTCGGCCCCGGCGTGGTCTCGACGCTGCGACTGCCGTGGGAGGGCGAGGGCTTGGTCGACCTGGACGCCCCGGTCGGGCTCGCCTTCCACGTCCTGGACGACGAGCGGCGGCTGACGACGCACTTCAGGGTCGTCACGTGATCAAGCCCGGCCGCACCGACAACACCTGCCGCGCGCCGCTCGCGTGACGGACCGTCAGCGTGACGTTCCTGCCCGGCCTCGCGCCCGCGACGGCCTTCGCCAGGTCACCGGCCGAGGCGACCCGGCTGCCGCCGAACGCGAGCAGGACGTCACCGCGTACGAGACCGGCGGCGTGCCCGGGGCCCGGCCGGCGCACCGCGACGAGCAGCGCGCCGCCGCCACCGGGGGCGTCGACGGCCTCGACGCCGAGGGCGGGGCGCGGGGACTGTGGCCCGGCGACCGGGGCACCCTTGCCGGAAGAGGTCTCCTTCGGGGACGCGGCCGGGGGCGCCTTCGGGGGAGCTTTCGGGGACGCGGCCGGGGGGCCCTTCGGGGACGCGGCGCGACCCTCACCCGCCCCTGCCCCCGCACCGGCCCCCGCTCCCGAGGCCGCCCCCGGGGCCGCTCCCATCGCCGCGCCCTGCTCGCCCGCCTGGCTCTGCATCTCCGCGAGCTTGCTCATGCCGATGACCGTGGCGCCCACGGTGCCGAGGCCGATGCCCGAGAGCAGCAGGACCGCGGCGCAGAACAGGCCGAACAGGAGTGACAAGAGCCGTCTGCCGCGGCGGCGGGCGCGGTGCGGGCGGTGCGGGCGGCGCCCCTTGAGGGGTGCGCCGGATCGTCCGGCCTTCCGGGCCGCGTCCGACCCGTCGGACAGGCCGGACGCTTCGGATACGTCGGACGCGGTGGTGGTGCCGGGTGTGTCTGATGTGGCGGATGTGACGGATGTACGGCCGGGGTCTGGCTCGTCTCCCGGCAACGGCTTGGGACGCAACGCGGTCTGTTCCATGGCTCGCCTCCGGCCACAGCCCTACCCGGCGTGACCCCGCGCGACGATTCACGAACGGGTGACGTCCAGGCGTGCGGCGAACATCGTGGCGGGACCGTGCGGGGTCCCGGCGTGCACCAGTTCGGTGCGGTGGACGACGCGCGGCTCGGTGAGCGGTACGCCGACGGTGCCGGGCGCGGTGGCGGCCGACTCCGGGAGCAGGGCGAGGCCGTGGCCCGCGGCGACGAGGGCGGTGAGGGTGCGCACGTCGGTGCCTTCGTAGCGCAGGGCCGGGCGGAAGCCGCCGCCCCCGTGGGCCGCCCGCAGCTGGTCCAGGGGCAGGCCCGCACCCGGAGCGTCCAGCCAGCGGGCGTCGGCGAGGTCGCCCAGGCGCAGGCCGGTGCGGCGGGCCAGCGGGTGGCCGGCAGGAAGGAGCACGCGGACGGGTTCCTCGCCGACGCCGCGGACGCCGAGCGGGGCCACGTCGGGCAGCCGCAGCGGGTCGCTGGGCGCGGCCAGGCCGTCGACGAGCCCGAGGGGGGCGGTGCCCGTCGCGACGGCCTCGGGGACGTCCGCGCGCGGCAGGACGCGCAGGGTGACGCCGGTCGACGGGAGCGCCCGGAGCGTGCGGGGTGTCAGGGCCGTCGGCGCGGCCACGAGCGTCAGGTCCTCGTCGACCGCGCCCGCGAGGGCCGTGACGTCGGCGCGGGCCGCGTCGAGCCGCAGCAGAAGCGGACCCGTGTGCTCGAGCAGCCGCTCGCCCGCGCGGGTGGGCGCGACGGGGCGGCGGGTCAGGAGCGGGGTGCCGAGGTCCTGTTCCAGGGCGGCGATGTGCTGGGAGACGGCGGACTGGGTGTAGCCCAGTTCGCGGGCGGCGGCGGAGAACGAGGCCAGGCGGGCGACGACGGCGTACGTGCGCAGGAGGTGCGGGTCCATGGCGGTCAGGATCGCCCAGGCGCATCAGCGTTGCTTATGGAGGGTGCAGATTTCATCGTTGGACGTGAACGGGCGGGGCCGCCCAGGATGAGGTCCATGACCGCAACACCGGCCCCCGTGGCTCGAATCGCCCTGATCGCCGACCGCTCGCTGTCCGTCATCGCCCACACCCGCGTCCCGCTCCTGCTGTCCGCGCTCGCCGCCCGCGACGGGCTGCTCCTCGACGCCTACTGGATCCCGACGACGGACGCCGAGGAACCGGACGCGGTGCGCGGCTTCGACGCGGTGTGGGTCCTTCCGGGCAGTCCGTACCGCAGTGAGGCGGGCGCGCTGGCCGCGATCCGCGCGGCCCGCGAGGGTGGTGTGCCGTTCCTCGGCACGTGCGGCGGCTTCCAGCACGCGCTCCTGGAGTTCGCGCGGAACGCGTGCGGCCTGAGCGACGTGGCGCACGCCGAGAACGAGCCGGACGCCGACGACCTGATGCTCACGCCGCTGGCCTGCTCGCTCGTCGGCCACGAGGGCGTGGTGCGGCTCGCGCCCGGCTCGCTCGCCGAGTCGCTGCTCGGCTCCGACCGCTCCCTGGAGCGCTTCCACTGCGTGTACGGCCCCGACGGCAGCGCCCACCTGCCCACCCTGGAGGCCCACGGCCTGCGCTTCAGCGGCAGGGACGAGCAGGGCCAGGCGCGGGTCGCCGAACTTCCCGGCCATCCATTCTTCCTGGCCTCGCTGTTCCAGCCGGAGCAGTACGGCGACGGCTCGCGTGCGCATCCGTTCGTGCGGGGGCTCGCCAGGGCGGCCGTGGCGCACGCGGCGGGGGCGCGGGGGCTGGAGGGGCGGGTGCCGGAGGGCCGGGTGCCGGAGGGGCAGGAGCCGGCAGCGCAGGGGGCGCGGACCGCCTGAGCCCGCGTCCCCGCCGCGCCCCGGCCACCCCGGTGGCGTGGTCCTCAGTGGCCGCCCCCGTGACCGCCGTCATGGCCGCCGTGCCCGCCGCCGTGGTCGAACTTCAGCGCCTCCTTCGGCATCACGACGAACGGCCGCATCATCCCCATGTCCTCGTGTTCGAGGAGGTGGCAGTGGTACATGAACCGGCCGTACGCCCCGTCGAACTTGCCGATGACACGCAGGAGCTGGCCGCCGGGCACCCGGAACACGTCTTTCCAGCCGCGCTCGTTGGGGGCCAGGGGGACCGGCGTGCCCGGGTCGTGGGTGATCGGGGCGCGGGTGCCGCCGATCGTGACGTCGAAGCCCGAGGCGTCGTACGCGTCGCGGCCGAGGAGTTGGAAGTCGGCCAGGTGGATGTGCATCGGGTGGGTCACGTTCGGATTCACCGCGAGGTTGAGGAAGCTCCACTGTTCGTACGCGCCCTCGCCGATCGTGTAGCCGAGGCCGTCGTTGAACGTCCGGGCGATGCGCCGGTACGTCTTCAGCACGCCGTCGGGGCCGCGCAGTTGGATGATGCCGTCGGTGGGGACCTGGATGGATCCCGGGTCCTTCACCTCCACCATCTCCCACATCTCCGGATGGCCGCCGCCGCCCTTGGTGGCGGGCGGGGTGAGCACGACGAGGCGGTGGCCGTGCGGCACGCCGTGGCCGATGGCCCGGAACGATCCTGACAGGACCTCGGGCAGCCGGAAGGTCTCGGGGGCGCCGCCGCCCCTGCCGACGCGGAACTCCATGACGTGCGGATACGCCACGTCACCCGCGGGGTCGGGCACGCCGGGCGCGGCGTTCGGGCCCTTGTTGACCAGGCGGAGCCGCTTGCCCGCGAGCGTCCGGAAGTCGACGAGCAGGTCGAAGCGCTCGGCGGGCGCGACCGTGAGCGCGGGCAGGGCCGCGTCGAAGTCGACGGGCACGGGCCGGGGCAGCAGGCCGCCGTCGCTGCCGATCTGGTGCAGCACGCCCGGCACCGGCGCGTTGTCCTCGTCGACGAGGACCAGGTCGTACGTCCGGGCGTTCGAGGCGTTGACCAGGCGGAGGCGGTACCAGCCGGGGGCCACGTCCGCGTACGGCCAGATGCGGCCGTTGACCGTGGTGTACGGGCCGGTGAAGGGCAGCGAGACCGGCTTGCCCGTCTCCGCGTTCTTCGGGTCGACGATCGTGGTCTTGTGCAGGAGGCGTCCGGTGAGGCGGCCGTCCTCGTCGGTGTCCAAGTTCCTGTCGGCGATGAGCAGGGGGATCTCCCGCTTGCCGGAGGGGAGTTGGAGGGCGTCCTCCTCGTCGTCCCGGACGAGGTACGTGCCGTAGAGCCCCGCGTACACGTTCCACCGGGTGATGTTCATGGCGTGGTCGTGATACCACCACTGGACCGCCTGGTGGTCGTTCGGGTACTCGGACAGCTGGGCGTCGCCGTACCCCACGGCGTTGTCCGCCCAGCCGTCGTTCCCGCCGCCCGTCTGCGCGCCGTGCACGTGCGTGACCGTCCAGGCGGGCAGTGCCGCCACGTCCTTGTTCGGCTCGACGCCGTCACGGCCCGGGCGGGTGCTCGGCGGCGGGGACGTACGCGGGGCCTCGACGGCCGTCACGGGGAACTCGCTGTCCTTGGGCACGCGGTTCGTCCAGGCGATCCGCACGCGCTCGCCGCGGCGCACCTCGATGGTGGGGCCCGGCACGCACCCTTCGTACCCCCACATGAGCGTGGGCGGCAGTTGCGGGTGCAGCCGCACCCAGCCGGGGCGGACGGCGATCTCCGTCTCCTCCAGGACGTCGCCGCCCGCCGGGCGCAGGACGGGCGGGACCGTCAACGGCGCCATGAACGGCGCGAGTTCGCGGGTTTCCAGCTCGTGCGCGACCGTGTCGCGGTCGATGCCCGCGTGCGCTCCGGTCCGCATGCCGGCCTGAGTGCCGGTCCGCATGCCGGCCTGAGTGCCGGTCCGCATGCCGGTCTGCATGTCAGTCACGTCGGTCAAGGTCGAACACCCCCGTGTCCAGCTGTCTTCAGTGATGCGGCTGACTCGGCTGTTCTTCAGCCTTCACCCCAGAAGACTCACGGCATGCGCCGAAAGTTCCATGAATCCCCCATTCCAGAAATAGGGCGCATGACGGGTGCATGGCAGATGCCTGACGGATGCGCGGTGAGCGCTCGGCGGGGCGCCGAGAGGTGGTGCGTGTGGGGGTCCCGGGCCCGCTGGTGCGGGTGAGAGATCGCTGTTTCCCGGTGCGGGAGCGACCGGCGCCTCTAGGCTGCGGGTCCCGGGGCCCGTTCCGCACCCACCGCCACCCCGACCCCGACCTCGGCCTCGCCCCGCCCCGCCCCCGAGCCCCGGACCGCCCGCCCCGCCGGAAGGAGAACGCGCCCCATGCCCGACGCCCTGCCCCTGCGCGCGGAGGTGCTGCTCGACCAGGACGCCCCGGAAGCCCTCGCCCAGGACCTGGTCGCGGCGCTCGACGACCTCGGCGTCCGCACGGCCCGCGTCCGCCGGGCCGTCGCCCACCGCGGCGTGGGCGACCTCGCCTGGCTCGCCCTCGCCTCCCTGCCGCTCCAGGCCTTCCTCAGCGGCCTGGGCGCGGAGGCGGTGCGGGACGCGTACGCGTCGCTCAAGGGCCTGGTACGGCGCGGGGCGGACCCAGGGGCGGCGGGGGCCGACGGGGCGCCGCGCCCCTTGGTGCTCCAGGACGACCGGAGCGGCCTGAGCGTCGTCCTGGAACCGGATCTGCCCGCCGAGGCGTATGAGCAGTTGCTGGGCCTCGACTTGACGACGTTCCAGGTGGGGCCGCTGCACTACGATCGCCAACTCGGCCGCTGGCGCTCGGAGTTGGACGAGGCCGCAGGCTGACGGACCATCACTGGCTGCTGAACGGGGGCTTGTGGGAGTGGAGCCACGGACGGAGCCGACGCTCGCCGACGCGGAACGGGACGGCGCGGAACGGGATCGCTCGCAGGAGGCCTGCGCGGAGGAGGCCCACGCGGAGGAAGTCCGCGTGGAGGAGCCCCACGCGGAGGCGCGGCCCCATGTCCGGCTGGGACGCGTACGCCTGGCCGCCGGGGATCTCGACGGCGCCCGCACCGAGTTCCAGCTCGCCCACGAGGCCGCGCCCGACGACGCCACTCCCCTGTTCTGGCTCGGCTGCGCCCTGGCCCACGAAGGGCGAATCGACTCCGCCGAGGCCCACTTCACCCGTTCCCTCGCGTGCGCCGCGCCGCACCCGCGCGCCCTCGTCCAGCGCGCCTACACACGCCTCGCGGCGGGGAACGGGGAGGGGGCGCTGGCCGATCTCCGCGCGGCGGAGCGGAGCGGAGTGCTGGACGACGAGGGCAGGTGGGCGGCGGCGGTGCTGTCGGGGGTGCGGGGCGCCGTCGGCTCGGGGCGACGGAACGCGTCCGGCCCGGGGACACACAGCACCCCCGGATCAGAGGCACCCAGCCCCTCCGGCCCAGGGGCGGCACCGAGCGCCCCCGAATCCGCGCCCACCGCGTCCCGCGTCGCCGCGCTGCTCCGCAGAGCCGGGCTCGCCGCGCTCGACGGCGCCGACCCGGACTGGCCGCGCGCCGCCGCCCTGTTCGGCGCGGCGTGGGACATCGAGCCGTACACCGGGCGCTTCGCGGTGCTGTACGGCGTCGCCCTTGCCGTGGGCGGGCGACGGGACGCCGCCGTCGACGTCCTCGCCACCGCCGCCCGGCGCGACCCCTGCGACCACCGCGTCACCCACGCCCTGGCGATCGCCCTCCTCAACTCCCCGACACAGGAACCCTCCGCCGACGTCCCGCACACGACGGACTCCCCCACGACGCCCGCAGCCCCGGCACCCCCGACACCCACCCCGCCCTGCGAGCGCGCCATCGCCGCCTGGGGTGCGCTCCTCTACGACAGCTCCTTCTGGGACCGCGTGCGGCTCGCGGCCGGGCGGCGGTACGGCGCGGAGGTGGGCGCCGACCTCGTGCCCGGCCTGCGGAGCGGGCTGCGTGACCGTGTGGCGCGGCGCCTGCCCGACGAGGGCGTCAGCGGCAGCCGCGTAGCCCCGGACGTGCTCCTCCAGCGCGAGGCCGACGCCGCGCGGATCCTCGACGAGGCCGGCGGGTTCCCCGGGCCCTGGGACACCCCCCTGCGCTGCGGGCCGCTGGCGATCGCCGCGCTCGGCCGGGTCCGGGAGTTCGGCGTCTTCACCGCCACGGGCAGCGGCGCCGCCCCCGAGACGGGCGTCGCGCACCCCGCCCTCGTCCACCCCTTCTCCGAACTCGGCTTCGCCCAGATCCAGTTGACCGCCGGGCTGCCCGGCGACGCCCTCGCCGCCCTCACCGAGCTGCGCTGCCGCGACTGCCGCGCGCGGGCGCGTGCGGCGGGCCCGGCCGCGGCGCCCGTCTGCGAAGCGGACTGCGCCCGCTTCGACGGGCTCAACCCCGGGTACGCCGGGCTCCCCGACCGCCACCGGCGGCTCGCCAAGGACGCCCGGGAGCTGGCCCTGCACGCCCGCGTCACCCTCGGCAGGGACCACCTCACCGCCGACCGCCCCGACTTCGGCGCCGCCGCCGCGTGCTGGCGCCGCGCCCTCGTCCACAGCAGACGGCTGGAGCGCTACCGGCACACGCAGGCAGCCGTCGTCGGCCTCGCGCTCGCCGCTGCCAAGGACGCCTACCGCGCCGGGCACCTGACCCGCGCCGCGAGCACCCTGGAGACCGCGCGCTCCGTCATCGGCGCCAACGAACGACCCCATCTGGACGGCCAGTTGGCCCGCGTACTCGCCGACCGCGGCATCCGCGAGGCCAACCGCGAGGACGCCGACCTGGAGGCGTCCGCGACGGACCTGCGGCGCTCCGTGGCGATCGGCCCGCGGCTGCGGCGCGCGCAGCTCAGCCTCGGTATCGTGCTGCGCGGCCTGGCGCTGCGCCGCTGGGGCTCGGGCAGCCTGTCCGGCGCGCGCACCGCCCTGGAGGAGGCCGTCGGGCAACTGACCGCCGCGCTCACGCACTTCCCCGACGACCCGGAGATCACCGAGGAGCGGGACCGGGCCCGGAGCGAACTCGACTTCGTACGCGAACAGTTCGACGAGAGCTGGAGGTGAGCGGCGGCGATGCTCCAGTACGAGGAACTGCGCATCCGGGTCCGCCCCGTCGGCCCGTCCCACTGCCTCGTGGCCGTCAGCGGTCCCGCGTGCGCGCTCGGCGTGATCGCCGTGGACGGCGCGCCGGCGGCGTTCCGGGCCCGCTGGGACCGGCTCGTCGCCGCCGACCTCGGCCTCGCACCCATGGGCGAGCGGCACACGGCCGAGCAGCTGCGCGACCTCGGCCGTGACGTGTACCGGTTGCTGTTCGGCGGCGACGGCGGCGAGGGGGCCGGGGGCTGCCTGGCCGCCGCCCTCGAACTCGCCCAGCGCCTGCGCCCCCCGCGCGGCCTGCGGCTCCGCTTCGACCTGCCGCCGCACCTGCGGGAACTGCCGCTCGAAGCCCTGTGCGCGCCCGCCGGGATGCCGCAGCAGTCCCTCGCCCTAGGCCCCGGCCACTCCCTGGCCCGCTCACTGCCCGGCGGGCCCCTCGGCCGCCGCCTGCCCGACCCGGCGGACGAGCCCAGCCTGATCCGTCTCGTCGTCGCCTGCGCCTCCCCGGCCGGGTCGGGCCCCGCCCTCCGCGTGGACTCCGAAGTGGCCGCGCTGCGCCAGGAGTTGCCGGAGGTGGCGGTCCGCACCACGGTCGTCGAGCGGGCCACCCGCGAGCGCCTGGAGTCGGCGCTCGGGGCGCACGGCGACCTGCCGACGGCCGTGCTCC
This sequence comes from Streptomyces flavofungini, assembly GCF_030388665.1. NCBI lineage: Bacteria > Bacillati > Actinomycetota > Actinomycetes > Kitasatosporales > Streptomycetaceae > Streptomyces > Streptomyces flavofungini. Next base: position 2,085,128 of record NZ_CP128846.1, read on the forward strand.
TCATCGCCCACGGAACGTACGACGAGGACCTCGGCAAGGGCGTCGTCCAGCTGGAGACGGAGCACGGCGGCGCGGACCCGGTGCCCGCCGATCTGCTCAGCGGCATCCTCCTCAAAGCCCCGAGGCTGCGGCTCGCCGTCCTCAACCTGTGCTCCGGCGCTGACAGTTCGGGCCCCGACGGAGTGCACACCGAGCCGTTCTCGGGGCTCGCGCAGGCGCTCGTCGGCGGCGGCGTGCCCGCTGTCGTCGCCATGCGCGGCCGGGTCAGCGACGTGTCGGCGGGACGCTTCAGCCCCGAGCTCCTGAAGGGGCTCGCGGCGAACCGGACCGTCGACGAGTCGATGGCCGCCGCGCGCCGCCGCATCTCGCACCTGCCGCGGCACACGGCCGTCGAGTGGGCGACGCCCGCGCTGTTCCTGCACGCCGGATACCGGCACGGCTGGCTCTTCAAGGCGCGGGAGGTGCGCGACGACGACGGCGCGGCGCCCGACCCGCTGCGCGAGGGCGCCGACGCCCTGCGCGCCTTCCAGCGGCCCGTGGGGCACGTCGGCGCGGCGACGCTCATCGACGCGGCGCGGTTCGAGCGCGACCGCGGCGAGTGGGCGCAGGTCCTGCGGATCCTGCGGACACCGACGCGGCAGTACGAGGACGAGCAGCGGCAACTGCGGGACGAGGCGGCGTTCGAGCTGGCCTGGCCCGAGCTGGAAGCGCTCTGCGGGGTGCTCGCCGCCGGGCGGGACGGGGCGGACGCGGCGCGGCGCCTCGCCGCGGTCCGCGCCGCCCTGCCGTGCCCGCTGCCCGCCGGGCTCCTCGACCGCGCGGACCGGCTGCGCCACGCCGCCGAGCTGGCCGACCGGGCCCGCGCCGCGGAGGCCGCCGCGGACTGGCCCACCGCCATCGCCCTCTACGAACAGGTCCTCGCCACCACCCCCGACTCCCCCGCCCCCCGCGCCCGCCTCACCGAGGCCCGCACCCGGCTCCGCCTCGCCACGGCCCTGGCGACGGCCGCCCACGCCCACCACGCCACCGCCTGGCCCGAGGCCGCCCACGCCTACGAGGAGGCCCTGGCCCTGCTCCCCGACGACCCCGCCCTCACCGCGCGCGCGGCGTACGCGCGGGGCCGCGTCGCGGAGGGCGCCGGGGACTGGCGGGGGGCGATGGAGGCGTTCGGGGCCTGTACGGGGGCCGGCGGGGGCACCTTGGGCGAGGGGGGCAGCGAGAGGGCCGGGGGTGGTGTCGCGGTCGGGGGCGGCGTGGCCTGCGGGGAGAGGGCGGGTGTCCGGTACGGCATGTCCGCTGAAGTCGGTGCGGCGACCGGGACGGCGGACGCCGGGTGCGGCCCGGCCGCTGAAATCTCTGCTCCGGCCGGGAACGGCTCGGCGCCCGCCGAAGCGGGCGCGCTCACCGACACCGCCGCCCCACCCGCCGAAGCAGTCGCAGTCACCGGGACCGGTCCGATCACCGCCGACCGCGCGCAGCCCCGGAACAACACGACCGCCCCGGCACCGGCTCCACCGACAGGTCCGACCGCCGCACCCGCGCCCCACGGCGATCCCGGCACCGGCCCCGCCCCCGCGAGCCCGCCCCGCGCCGCCCCCGCGGGCACGCCGGAGCACCCGGACATCTCCGACGCCCCCGCCCGGTACGCCTACGCGCGCGGGCGAGCCGCGGCCGACGCGGGTGACTGGGCGACGGCGGCCGCCGCCTTCAGCACGTGCCGCGAGGCGGAGGCCGGTGCCGGGGCGACGGGGCACACCGACGTCACCCTCCGCTGGACCTACGCCCGGGGCCGCCGCTGCCAGGAGCTGGGGGACTGGGGCGGCGCCGTGTCCCACCTCGCCGCTCTCCCGGCCGAGTTCGTCGACGTACAGACCCATCTGCGGTTCTCCCGGGGCATGTTCGCCGACTCCCGGGGCGAGTGGGAGGGCGTCATCGACGGGTTCGGCGGGCTGCCCGACGAGTACGCGGACGGCGAGGTGAAGGTGCGCCGCCTCTACGCCCGGGCCCGCGCCGCCGCCGACGGGCGCGGGGACTGGGCCGCCGCCTCCGGGCTCCTGGCCGACCTGCCCGACTCGGCGCGCGACGGCACCGTCGCACCGCTGCGCCGCAAGGTGGAGGGCCGCCGCGCGGAGGCCGGGGGCGACTGGGCGGCGGCCCGCGCGATCTACGCCCGCGCGTTCACCGGCGGCGGGCCCGGCGGCACTCTGCCGGCGCCGCGCACCCCGTTGCCGCCGCACGTCCCCGAGCCCGCGAGCAGCGCCGCCGCGAACTCCCCGGCCACCGCCGCCCCCGCCCCGAACTCCCCGGCCCTCGCCCTCACCCCCACCGCCCGGGAGTCCCTCCACCTGTACCTCTACGCGCTCTCCCGCACCCACGAGCTGTCGTGCCGGTGGGCCGACGCCCTGCACGTGTACCTCGTGCTGCCCGACGCGTGGGCGGACGTGGCGGCGCGGCGGCGGTACGCGCGGGCCCGGGTGGCCGAGGAGGAGGTCGAGGCGTCGGGCGAGGGGCCGGGGACGGCCGCGCGGTGGCGGATGGTGGCGGCCGCGTACGACCTGCTCGGCGAGGCGAGCGGCGCGGGCAGCTGCGCGGGCGGCCGCGCCGACTCGTGCGCCGCCGGTCACGCGGGCGACACCGCCGGTGCGGGCGAGGGGCGCGACCACGCCGCACGCGCGGAGTACGCCCGCGTCCGTGCCGCCGAGGCCGACGGCGAGTGGGCCGCCGTCGTCGGGGCGGCCGAGGCGCTGGGCGCCTACCGGGACGCGCCCGCCGTCGCCGCGTACGCCCGGGGGCGGCTCGCGGACGCGCACCAGGAGTGGCGGCGGGCCGCCGAGGCCTTCGAGGAGTGCCGGGGGCACGGGGACGCGGACGCCCACCTGGCGTACGCGCGGGGCCGCTCCCTGGAGGCGGAGGGCCGGTGGAGCGAGGCCGTCGAGGAGTACGGGCGGGCGGCGGACCGGCTCGACCGGGCCGATGTGCGCCGGCGCAGGCTGCGGCGCCTCATCGACCTGCTGCCGTGGGCCGACGGCGCGACCCGGGGCCCACTGGCCGCGGACCCGTTCGCGCTGCGCGACGAGACGTACCCCTACCGGGCGCTGCGCGCGGTGGGCGTGCACCCGGGTGTGTCGATGGCCGCGGTGAGCGACGCCTCCTACACGCTCCTGGAGCGCGGCGGCATGACGTGGTCGGAGCGGGTCGCGTGGGACCGGCTGCGGCTGCCGGGCAGACGGCTGCAGGTGGACGCGCTGCTGTACCGGTGGCAGCAGCCGGACGGTCTGCGGGCCGCGCTGGCCACGCTGTCGCCGGACGACGAGCACGCCGGGCCCGGCTTCGTGGACGTGCTGTGCGAGCGCTTCCCCGGCGACGCCCCGCTCCTGCTGCTCCTCGCGCGGGGGCGCGACGCGGCCACCGCCGAGTGGGAGCGGCGGCTCGCGGCCGCGCCGGGCGACATGGCGACGGCGCACGGTCTGGCCGTGGCCCGGCTGTGGCAGGCGCAGGAGCTGGAGCAGAGCGGGGCGTGGGAACACGCCGTGCGGACCTGGGAGTTGGCGCTCTCCTACTGGGCCACGCTCCTGAGCGACGACGTGTACTGGGACGGGTGGCGGGCCGAGCGGGCCGACTGCTACGAGCGCAAGCTGACCCACGAGGACATGACGCGGCTGCGCTGGGAGCTGAGCCGCCATCTGTTCGGCCTGCTCTCGGCGTACGAGCAGCGGCACACCGAGCAGGACCGGCCGGAACAGGCCGCGTGGTACGAGGAGTTGGCGGAGTTCCTGGAGGCGGAGCTGGCGGGCGCGCGGATCCTCAAGGACGTCGGCGGGCTGCCCGGCGTACCGGGGGCGCGCGCCGCCCTCGCCTGCGGGCCGCGCTATCTGCGCCTGCTCGACCTGCAACTGCCCCTCGCCGAGCTCGCCGCGGACCTGGACGCCGCCGCGAAGGACGGCAAGGACCCGGGCGAGTACGCGGTGCGCGAGCTGCGCTGGGCGTTCTCTGGCCTCTCCCGGGCCCTCACGCTGTGCGCGGTGCACAAGTTCGAGCCCGCCCTGCGCGCCCTGCCCGCGTTCCCGACGCTGACGACGCTCCCCGACGACTGCGCGGGCCCCGCCGCCGCGCCCGACCCGCGCCGCCACCTCGATGGGTGCGCGTACTGCCAGGAGTTCCTGCGCCGGGACCCGGCGTACGCCCGACTGCCGCACCGGCACGCCCGGTTGCTGCAGGACGGGGTCGAACTGGCCGTGCGGGTGCGCCTGGAGCTGTCGCGCACGGCGCTCGCCGACGGCGAGTGCGGGCTCGGCCGGGCCCAGGAGCAGTGGGAGCGCCTGGTGCGGGTGGCGCGCCGCGCGGGGATGACGGCGCGGGCCAAGAAGGCGCTGGTGCGGACCGTGCTCGGGCGGGTCGAGGCCCTCCTCGACGAGGACCCGGCGCGCCGTGGTGACGTCCTGGACGAGGCGATCACGCTCGTCGAGGCGGTGCCGCCGGTGCTGCACCCGCTGGAGCGCGAGGTCCGCGACCAGCTCGACGGGCGGCTCTCGTCGCTGTACTCGATGCGGGGCGTGTGGCGCGGCTACACCCGCACCAAGCACGGCATGCGCTCCGACGTGTACGGCGCGGAGGCCGACCTGCGCCGCGCCCTCGCCCTGAACCCGGCGTCCAACCACGCGCGCGACAACCTGGCCCGCGCCCTCGTCTTCACCCTGGACGCCCGCACCGACGAACTCCCGGCCCGGCTATGCCTGTTGCACGAGGCCCTCGGCCTGCTCGACGTGGGCCTCGGCCAGGCCCTCACCCACAACTACCGCGAGACCCTGGGCGAGAGCCTGGAGGAGCTCGACCGGCTCCTCGCCACGGACCTGGGGGTCGTGGGCGTGGGCGAGCTGATGCGCAGCGACGGCGCGGAGCCGCCCCCGGACGAGGACGACCTGGCGTCCTGGGCCGCCGCCCTGACCGACCGCGCGGAGGCCGAACTCGCCCGCGGTGACGTCCGCAGGGCCCTGCACCACCTGATCCGCGCCACCCGCGCCGACGTCATGGACGGCAGGGTCCGGCGGGCCCTGCTCGACGCGGTGAACCGCTGGCTGACCGCGCTGACCACCGAAGGAGGCGGCCCCTCGTGATCAGGGACCCCGACAGCGGCCCCGGCCCCTACGAAGCGCTCGCCGAGGCCGGCGTGACGCCGTGGACCTCGCACGCGGACCTGCGGGACGTGCCGTTCGACCTGCTCGCCCGGCGCCTGATGACGCCGTTCACGCAGGCGGCCTGGGACGAGCTGCGCACCGTACCGGGACGGCTGCTCGTCGATCTGTTCCGCTACGACATGGACCTCGCCGCCGAACTCCCGGGCGCCGTCGCGGAGATGGACCGGCAGCTCGACGAGCCGGGCCCTCGGGGCGGGCCCGGTGCCGGGAATCCGCTGTCCGAGGAGGCGGCCGCCCGTCTCCTCGCCGACCTCGTCCGCTTCGACGTCTGACCGCCCGAGATCCGACTGCCCGAAAGGAGGCGCGCACATGAACCCGATGGACCCGCCGGACCCCCCGCCGGATCACGACGCCCCGTACGGAGCCGCCGCCCTGGCCGCGTACGAGGGTTCCAGGGCGCTGGCCGCCCGGGACGCCGCGCACCGGGCGCACACCGAGCGGCTGCTCCTGGTGTGCGCCGACACGCTGGACGCCTGCGGGCGGCTGCTCGCCGAAGGGCCGGGCGGCGCGGACCCGGCCGCGTACCACCGCAGTCTCCGACTCGTCGTGCGGCAGCTGGAGTCGGCGGTCCGCGACGAGGGCCTGGAGGTGTTCGGGCGCGCCGGGGAGCGCGCGGAGCCTGCCACGCACCACGTCGTGGAGGTGCGCGCCGCTCCACCGGGGGCCGTGGACGACGAGGTCCTTGAGGTCGTGCGGCGCGGGTATCGATACCGGGGTCAGGTGCTGCGCGCCGCCCGGGTCGTGGTCGCGGCGGCCGGGGCCGGGCCCGACAGCACCACGGACGAGGACAGCGGCACCGACGGCGACTGCGGTACCGGCAGTGACAGCGGAACCGGCGGCGGGACAGGCAGGGCACCACAGGAAGGGACCACGCACGGATGAAGGCCATCGGGATCGACCTCGGCACGACGAACAGCGCCGTCGCCGCCCACGACCCGCACCGCGGGGACATCGCGGTGCTCACCAACAGCAAGGGCGACCGCCTCACGCCGTCCGTCGTCGGCCTGGTGCGGCGCGACGGCAAGGAGCAGACGATCGTCGGCGAGGACGCCCTGAACTGGGCGGTGCGCCAGCCCAGGGACACCATCGTGTCGGTGAAGCGCCTGATGGGCCGGGACTTCGCGGACACCTCGGTGGCCGAGGCCCGCGACCGGCTCAGCTACGAGATCGTGCCGGGGCCCGACGACGACCCGCGGGCCCATGTGACGCTCGGGGGCCGCACCCGGACGCCCGCCGAGATCTCCAGCGTCATCCTCGACAAGCTGGTGCGGGACGCGGCGCGCACCCTCGGCGAGCAGGTCACGCACGCGGTGATCACGGTGCCCGCGTACTTCAGGGACGCGCAGCGCGCGGCGACCCGGGAGGCCGCGGAGCGCGCGGGCCTGGTGGTGAAGAAGATCGTCGACGAGCCGACGGCCGCCGCCGTCGCCTTCGGCCTGCACAAGCCGGACGGGGCCCGCAGCCGGGTCCTGGTGTACGACCTGGGCGGCGGCACCTTCGACATCTCCGTCCTGAACACGGTCAAGGACCGGGACGGCAACAGCCAGTTCCAGGTGCTGCGCTCCGCCGGGGACATCTGGCTGGGCGGCGACGACTTCGACCTGGTGATCGTGGAGCGGATCATCGCCTGGATGCGCGCGGAGCGGGGCGTCGACCCGGCGGGCGACAAGGAGTTCCTGTTCCAGGCGAAGAAGGCGGCGGAGGCGGCCAAGCGGGAGCTGAACGAGCTGCCGGAGACGTACATCGTGATCCCGGCCGCGTACCGCGGGCCCGAGGGCATCGTGGACGTCGAGATGGCGCTCACCCGCGACGAGTTCCAGGCGATGATCGCGCCCCTGGTGACCCGCACCATGGACCTCGTCAAGGAGACCCTGTCGGGCTTCGAGCTGGCGCCCGACGACATCTCCGACGTGCTGCTCGTCGGCGGTGGCACCCTGACCCGCCCGGTGTACGAGGCGGTGGAGGCGTTCTTCGGCGCCGACAAGGTGCGCCGCAACATCAACCCGATGGAGTGCGTGGCCTACGGCGCGGGCGTGCTCGCCCAGACCCTGGACGGCGTGGAGTGCCCCGCCCAGAAGTGCGCCCGCACCAACGAGTACGCGGCCGAGACGTGTGTGGACTGCGGGCAGAGCCTGGTCAACGGGCGGCCGGTGGGCTCCACGGGCCTGTTCGAGTCGACGCCCATGGCGATGGGGATCGCCGCCGTGAAGGGCTCCCAGCGGGACGTGTTCGTCCAGATCATCCCGGCGGGCTCCCCCTATCCGCTGCCCGAGCCGCGCCAGCGCACGTTCCACGCGACGGACAGCAGGCTGATCCGAGTGCCGGTGTACGAGGGCGACAGTCATGTGGCGAGCGAGAACCACGAACAGGGCGTGGTGGAGTTCGAGCTGCCGCAGGAGATCGAGATCAACTGCCATGTGGACGTGTCGTTCAACTACTCGGCGGACCGCATCATCACCGTGCGGATCGCCGTGCGCGGCACCGACATGGTCCTGGAGGCGACACCCCGGCGCGAGATGCCCCGCACCCCGCCGCCCGAGACCGAGCGGGAGGTGGACAGCGCGATCCTGCGCGAGGAGCTGGGGCTCGCCGTGCGGGAGGCCCAGCGCTTCCTCAAGCAGTACGGCACCTACATCGAGCAGACGCAGGAGATGAAGGCGCGCCGCGACATCGCGCAGGCGCAGCGGGCGGTGGAGATGGGCGACAGCCGCGAGTACAAACGTCTCACCGAGCTGCTGCTCGACGACATGTACCACCAGTGCGGGCTGGCCAGCCAGTTCCGGCAGGCCGAACTCGCCTCGGACGGCGCCCCGTTGGAGACGGTCAACGCGATCAGTGAGGCCGTCGAGCAGGTGAAGGCGGCCCACCGCCAGGGCAACAGCATCCAGACCGCCGAGCAGGCCAAGAACCTGCGCAGCATGATCGCCGTCGCCTACTCGGAGCGCGCGGTGCCGACCCTGCCCAGCAAGAAGGACTACGGGGGCATCCTCCAGGTCCCCGACGACATGGCCGGCGGATGACGGCAGCAAGGGCCGGTGCGGGCCGCGTCAGCCTCGGCGTGGACTTCGGCGCCACCGGGGTGCGGGCGCTGTTCGCGGGGCCGGGACAGCAGGTGCGCCGCCTCGACCTGCCCGCGGCGGAGCCGTCGTGGCTGCGGTGCGCCCCGGCCGCGGCGGGCGTCCTTCCGGTGACGTTCCCCAGCCTGAAGTCCCTGGTGGGCAGCGGGGGTCCGGTGCCGTGGCGAGGGGAGGCGGCCGACGTGGACACGGTCGTGGTGCGGCTGCTCCGGGGGCTGCGCGAGCGCGTCGAGGAGCAGGCGGACGCCTTCGTCGCGCAGACCGTCGTCAGTGTGCCCGCGTCCTTCCAGTCGGCGCAGCGCCAGGCCCTGCGGGACGCGGCGGACGCGGCCGGGCTCACGCCCGTGCGGCTGATCAGCGACTCGATGGCGGCGGTCATGGGGCACACCACGGACCGCGACAGCGGCACGTTCCTCGTGTACGGCATGGGGTACGAGGGCTTCGAGATCGGCCTGGTACGGGGCGTGCGCGGGCACTGCCGCGCCCTCGGCTACGCCGGTGCGGCCACCTCGGGGGGCCGCGCCTTCGACGAGGCCGCCCTGGAGTCCGCGGTACGGCTCCTTCTGGCGCACCGCGGACCGGCTTCGGTGACGGGCGCCCCGGCAGAGGTGTGGCTCGGCCTGCGCGAGCGGGCCGAGCGGGCCCGCAAGGCGCTGACGGGACCGGCCGCCGAGGACGGGGCCGCGGTAACGGACTTCGCGGCACTCACCCTCGACCTGGGCACCGGGCCCGCCCTGCGCATGGGCATCACCCGGCCGAACCTGGACGCGTTCCTGGAGCCGCACGTGCGCCGCACCGTGCGGCGCGCCCACGCCCTGCTCGACGAGTCCGCGGTGCCGCGCGCGGATGTGGACACCCTGCTCCTGGTCGGCGGCGGCACGCTGATGGAGCAGGTGCGTTCGGGTGTCGCGGGCCTCGGCCGCGGCACCGCCCACGGCCCGCCGGAGCTGCTCGCCCTCGGCGCGCTCAAGCACGCGGTGCGGCTCGCGGGCGGCGGCGCCCCCTCTTCCCGCTCGACGGCCCTGGAGGAGGGCCTCCTCGAACCCGCCGACCCGGCCCGCGACACCCTCGCCGACGCCCCCGCCCTCACCGCGAGCCTCTTCCCCCTCGACGCCCCGCCCGACCCCCTCACCGACGCCTCCGCCGCGCCGCGCCAGGACGTCGCCCACGCAAGGGACCTCGTCCGGCAGGGGCGCAGGCAGGAGGCGGTGGCGCTGCTGCGGGACATCGTGACGGAGGCGCGGGAGCTGCTGGCGGGGCTCGAGGCGGGGCGGGGGACGGGGGTGGCGGGGGACGGGGTTGCGGGCACGGGTGCCGGTGCACATGCCGGTGCCGGGGACAGTGCCAGTGCCAGTGCCAGGACAGGGGACAGGCGTGCGGAGGGCTCGGGCCCGCCGGAACAGCGGACACAGGAGAGGCAACAGACCCAGGAGAGGCGACAGACCCAGGAGGCGCGACAGCCGCAGGAGGAGCAGCAGGAACAGCCGTCACGACAGGAACAACAGTCTCCGCGGGGGCAGCAGCCACCGAAGGAACAGTCGTTGCAGCAGAACGCCGAAGCCCGGGTCGTGCGACAGCGCCCCGGCCGCGGCAGCGAACGCCAACTCGCCCGCGCCAGGCTCCTGCTGGAGCACGGCCGCTACGAGCACGCCGTGCAGGTGTCCCACCAGGCCTGGCAGGAGGCCACCGCGCTCACGGACCGCGCCGACGTCCTGGACGCGATGATCGACGTGCACTGCGCGGCGGCGATGGCCGACATGGCGCCGGACCACTTCGCGGACGCCGAGCGGTGGCTGCGGTGCGCGTACGGGCACGACCCGACGAACGAGCGGGTGCGCGGGCTGCTCGCGCGGCGCACCTTCCGGCACGCGGAGGAACTCCACCGGATCGGTGCGCGGGATGAGGCGATTGAGGCCCTTGGCAAGTGCCTCATGTGGGACCGTGAACACCCCGGAGCCGAGGCGCTTTCGCGCCTGCTCGGCCGCGACGGCAGGAACCGGCGCGGCCGGGGGGACGTCCTCGACTGACGAAGACCGACGAGGCATCCCGGGCGCGGCGCCACGGCGCCCGCGCCACCGGCCCGGGGCCCCCAGGCCGCTCCGAGACAGGGAGTACGCGTTTGACGCCCGCGGAACTGCTGGACAAACAGGATCTCATCAAGCAGCTTCAGGACCTCGCGGGCAGGCCGACGCTCAGCCCGCGAGCCGCCGAACTCCAGGCGCTCGCCGATGACTTGACGCACGCGAAGCGGCTCGACAAGTGGGCCGAGCTGGACCTCGTGCACGCCTACGTCCGCCCCGAGACCGTCACCACGGCCGGCTCGCGCCCCTCGGCGCGCCGCGACGGCGTCCTGGAGGCCGCGCTCGGCGTCCTCGTCTTCATCCCGCTGCTGATCACCTGGTTCGGCCTGCGGGACGCCGTGCGCGCGTACGGGGAACTCGCCGAGGAGAACCGCAAGGAGGCGACGCGGCCTTTCCTGCAGCTGTGGCAGTCCGGGTTCGGCGGGCACCTGTCGACGCTCGGACGCTTCGAGAACGTGGCGCTGACCGCGGTCGTGCTCATCGCCCTGCTCGTGCTGCTCTCGGTCGTGCACGCGCGCGTGCGCTGGCGCGCCGACAAGCAGGAGGCGGAGCAGGAGGCGGAGCGCGAACGGCTGCTCGCACGGCTCGCGTCCGTGCTCACCCGGCTCCAGATGCTGCTCGCACAGCACCGCAGCGCCTCCCCCCAACAGTTCGCGACCGAACTGACCAAGGCCGCACGGCAGATGAACACCCTCGCCGCCAAGGCCGAGAAGAACCACAAGGAGCTGACCGCGACGGCCGGGGCGGTGGCGAGCGCGACGACGTCGCTGCGGGACGCAGCGGTCCGGCTCACCCAGGAAGTGCCGAAGCTGGGCGCGGCGGCGAACCGCATGGAGACCACGCTGCGCGACGTGCAGGCGGCGACGGTCCAGGCGGGCGCCGCGAACACCGCCGCGGCCGACGTCATCGCCGAGCGCGTGAAGGCGGCGGGCACGACGGTGGAGACCTCGCTGCACGCCCTGGTCACCGCCCAGCGTCAGCTCGTGGCCAAGACGGAGTCGGTCGCCCGCGCCACCGAGCAGGCCTCCCAGGCCCTGGTCACGAGCACCGGCCGTACGAGCGACGCGATGGACGGCATACGCGAGGCAACGGAACGCTGGGACGCGGCGGCGGCCCACTGGCAGGACGCGGCGGCCCGGGTGGAGTCGGGCGTGCGGTCGGCGGCCTCCACCATGGGGGCGCCGGTGCACAACGGGTCGGCGCGTCCGGCGGCGGATCCGTACGGCGCGTCGACGCCGGACCTGTACGGGGCGCCGCAGGCGGGCGAGTACGGGTCGTCGCCCGACACGGAGCCGTACGGCACGCCGCTGTCCTCGTACGACGCGTCGACAGGCCCGTACAGCACGCCGACGCCGAGGCCGGGCGGCACGAACGGGACGCCCGTGCCGGGGCCTCGCCCGGCCGAGACGGACCGACCGACAGCAGCGCCCCCGGCGCCGACACCGACACCGACACCGACACCGACACCGACACCGACACCGACACCGACACCGACACCCTACGAAGCCACCAGCCCGCAGGACGCCCCACGCGACACGCCGCACGGCACGGCACCGCACGACACCACCCCCCAGGACACCCCGAGGCCCCCGACCGCACCCGAACCCGGCACCTCGCCCGGCACCTCATCCGCCTCCGCCTCCTCCGCCCTCTCCTCCCCCGACCTCACCTCGGACACCACGTCGGACGTCGCCTCGCACCGCACCCGCGCCCTGCGTCCGCCCACCCGGCGTCCCTCCGCTCCCCCGCCGTCCGGAGGTGACGCGTGAGCCCGTACCGGCGGCGCGGGCGGGGCCGGGGCGCGGGCGGCCGGGTCGCGGGCGTCGTCCTCGCGGGCTGGCTCTTCGCCGACCTGCTGCTCGTACTCGCCCTGGTGTCGATGGCCGACAGGCCCGACCCGCTCGCCGCGCGTCCGAAGCCGTCGAACAGCGCGGACGGGACGAAGCCGCCGAAGCCGAAGCCGAGCCCCACGGGCCCGCGGTCGGTGGAGCGCAAGCCCGAGCAGTTCGAGGTGAAGGGCACGGACAAGGACGCGCTCGTGGCGCAGATCGGCCGGTCCACGAAGAAGTGGCAGGGCCGGACGGCCGCGCTGGTGCTGACCTTCGGCGGCGGGCAGAGCGGCACGACGTACGCCCACCGCGTCAACTCGCTGCTCGGCGAGGGCCGTCCGGAGATGTTCACGCGGAAGACGGCGACGGACGACTTCCACGACCTGAGCAACAGCCCGTCGACCGCCGTGGTCCGGGTGTACTTCTTCACGGCGCCGGGAGGCTGACCGGTGGCGACGAACTGGCGGCCCGGCGTCCGGGGCACCGACGGCACGCCCCCGCCGCTGCCCGTGCTCCCGCAGTTCCCCGGCATGCGCGGATACCGCCAACTGCGCTCCGGCCTTCGCGACTTGGGGTTCCGGCACGCCGCCGAGCTGCTGCGGGAGCCGGGGCGGCAGCAGGCGGCGGGCGGTGTCTTCAACACCCTGCCGACGGCGCAGACGGACGACGGCTTCCGTGTCCTCGACGGCCTGTGGTTCCCCGGCCGCGGCGGGCTGTGGCAGCGCGTGGACGTGCCGTTCGTGCGGCGGGCACGGGAGGCCTGGCAGATGTCGGCGGACCCGCGCGCGCTGACGGCGGCCGCGGTCACGGACGTCCTGGAGACCCTGGCGCGCGACCACCCGATGGGGCTTCGGCGCATCGTCCTGTGGGAGCTGTGCTGCCTGCTGAAGGACGGCGGCGGTAACGGCAAGGGCGGCAGGCCGGGCACGCGCGGAGGCGACGCGGCCACGGCGGGGGCCGGTGCCGGCTCGGCCACGGCGACGACCGCCGACGACGTCGCCGCGCTCGGCGTGCACCGCAGTGAGGCCCGCCTCCTGGCCGCCGCCGTCGACGCCGCCTTCCCCGCCGACGGGGCGGCCCGGCGCGCGGCGGAGGAGATCAACGACGTCTGGCCGGGCACCCGCCTCCGCCGGGCCGAGCACCTCGCGGACCTGCTGCCCGCGGCACCGGACGACCACGTACTCGCCGCGCTGCTCGGCGCGGTGCGGACCCGCTCCACGAAGGTGCGGCTCCTCGCGTACGCGGCCCGCAGGGCGCACGACAGCGGTGACGCGCGGGCGGCGGCCACCACGTGGCTCGGCGCGCTGCGGCAGGCCACGGACGCGCCGGAGCTGCGGGCGGGCCTGCTGCGGACGGCCACCGCCCTCGCCGACGCGCCGTCCGCCCCCGAGGAGTCCGCGGTCCGGGCGTGGCCGCAGGACCGCGGCATCGGCCTGAGCTGGCGGGCGCCGCACGTACCCGGCACGCGCCCCGCCGACCCCGTGACGTACGCCGTCCTGCGCTTCGACGACGACGCCCCGGAGACCACCAGCGAGGTCGCGCGGGTCGAGGTGGCCGCACCGGAAGCCCGGCTGCTGACGGCCCACGACACGGCCGCGCCGCTGGGCCGCGCCCTGCGCTACGCCGTCCTCCCGCTGCGCGGCGACCGCGTCGCCGGGGTGCCGCGCGTCTCCGCGCCGGTCCTCGTCGCGCCGGACGTCACGCAGCTTATGACCAAGCCCGTGCCGGGAGGCGTCCAGGTGCACTGGCGGCCGCACCCGGCGGCCGTCGACATCGAGGTGCTGCGCTACGACCTGCCGGACGTCGGCGCGGGCAGCGGGCCGACGGTGCTGTCCTGCGGGCGCCGGGGACTGGTGGACGACGCGCTGCCCCCGGGGATCTACACGTACCGGGTGAGCTGCGGCTATCCAGGCCCTGGCGGCACCGTCGCCCGGTCGCCCGGGGTGCACGTCATGGCCCGCGTCGAGGCGTGGCCGACCCCCGTGCGGGAGCTGACCGCCGAGCTCGCCGGGGACCGCGTGCGGCTCGCGTGGCGCGCGCCCCGGCGCGGTCGAAGCACCCTCGTGCCCTGGCCGGACGGCCCGATCGCGCCGGGCACGGACATCTCGGAACGCTTCGCCCGCATGTCCGCACCGAGCACACCCGGCGGCGCGACACCCGCCCACGCCACGTCCGCCCACGCCGGGAGCGCGTCGGACCTGCCGGATCCCTGGGCGGCGGAGCCGCGCACGGGTGGTGGCGACGGACGGGACCTGCTGCTCGAAGTGGACCCGCCCGTGGCGGGGCGGCTGCGGATGACGGCGGTGAGCGTGCTCGGCGACCGTGCGGTGGCCGGTCCGAGTGTCGTCATCGAGAGTCCGGCCCCGATCAAGGACTTGACGGTGGTGCGGCTCGGGCGCGGGCGCGCCAACGCGGTGTTCACCTGGCCGGAGCCCGCCGTGCTGGTGCGGGTCGGCTGGCAGGACGGCACGCGCGGCGACTCCCGGCGCGTGCCGCGCAGCACGCACCAGAAGGCGTCCGGGGCGGTCGAGTTGGCCGTGCCGGAGAGCGCCTGCACCGTCACGGTCACCCCGCTGACCCGCCCGGACGCCGTCGCCGTGCCCGCGCCGCCCGCGTACGCCGACCTGCCCGCGGCGCACCTGCCGCCGCCCCCGCCGGAGCCCGCGCCGTGGCGGCGGTGGTGGCGCCGCTGGCTGCGCACCCGCGCCCGCCAGAGCTGAGGTCCCGGCGACCGGAGCTGAGGTCCCGGCGGCACCGCACGTCCCTCGTACCCGCCCCGCGCCCCTCGATGATCCCGGAACTCACCGAAACCCCGGGAGCTCCGGAACGCACCGGCCCTCCAACGCCCCCGACTCCCGCAATTCCCCTACTCCCGCAACTCCCGCAATTCCCCTACTCCCGCAACTCCCGCAACTCCCCTACTCCTTGACCTCCGCCTCCACCCCGCCCCCGAACTCCAGGAGCAGCCCGGACTGCAGCGCGATCGTGCGGCCCGGCCCGACCTCGCGTACCGAACCGTCGTCCTTGCGGACCGTCCACACGTTCTGGGTGCGGTTCGTCAGGCCGTACCGGCCGCGCTGCTTGGGGTGTTCGGTGACCTCGCCGACGACGGCGCGGAAGTCGTGCCGGTCGGGGTCGCCGTCCAGGTGGTGGGCGTACACACGGGCGGAGGGGTCGAGGCGGATGCCGCGGCGGGTGCGCAGGGTGGTGCCGGTGGCGGTGACCAGTTCGAGGCGGGGCGGGAGCTGCAGGGGCCGGCCGCACTTCCAGCAGTCCGGCGGCGCGCCGTCGGGCTGGGTCAGGTTCTGCCGGCCGCACAGGCGGCACTGGGTGATGGCGTCGAGGACCTGGCTGAGGGCGTCGCGCCACTGTGTCTCGCGGACCCGCTTCGCGGGCGCCCTCAGGCCGTCGGTGAACGTCTGCACGAACAGGTCCCGCAGGATCTGCGGCAGCGCCGCCCAGGTGGCGATGACGGTCGGCTGCTCACCGGGGACGGGACGGTTGCGGGTGTCCGAGGGGTCGTACACGAACACCGGGTCGGTGCCGTACAGCTTGCGCTTGGCGGCCTCGCCCATGCAGTGGATGCGCATGGCGAGCGCCCCGTTGAAGGGGTGCTCGTTCATCAGGAGCAGGAACAGCAGCACGGCGAGGGAGTGCAGGTCGGTCTGGGTGCCGGGCTGCGCGCCGCGGTCGCCGCGCACCAGCTCCGGCGCCATGAAGTCCATGGTCCCCGCGACTCCGGCGGTGCCGCCCTCCACGACCGCGTTGTCGTTGTCGCAGACCAGGACGTCGCCGGTGCGCGGGTCGAAGAAGATGTTGCCCCAGTTGATGTCGCGGTAGGCGATGCCCTTGGAGTGCAGCGCGCGGTACGCCTCGACGGTGTGCAGGGCGACCGTCACCAGGGTGCGCATCGTCGCGTCCTTCACGGACGGGTCGCGCCGGAACAGCGCGGGCAGGTCCTGGAAGCGCGCGGGGCGCACGTCCATCAGATAGCCGAAGCCGGGCTCCTTGCCGTCGGGGTCCATGACGATGGACCGCGGCCACAGGAAGCGGTCGTCGTCCCAGCCCTTCTCGATGAGCCCTTCCAGGATGTGGCGCTGGCGGGCGTCGGCGAGCTGCGGGTAGTACCACTTCACGGCGCGGTCGCCGCGCACCGTGGACACCCGGTACACCTCGCCCTGGCCGCCGGATCCGAAGAGCTCCCCGACCGTGACCTGTTCCCCGGACTCGGTCACCAGCTTCCTTCCGGTGGCGAGCATGCCGTTGCTCATGCGGTCCCCGTTCCTTCCGTCGTGCCGTCGTCGTTCGTTGCCGGTGCCGTGCCGTGCGCGTCGGGCACCGCCGTGCCGTGTTCCGTGCCCGCCGCCGCGGTCGCGAAGGCCGCGACGAGCGTCGTGTCGTCCCCCGAGTACTTCGCCGCCCGCGCCAGCCAGTCCTCCAGCTGCCCCTGGACGGCGGCCACGCCCTGTCCTGCGGCGCGTTCGCACACGCCGGTGGCGAAGTCCAGGAAGCCCTGGTGGTCGGCGAAGCTCTTGGAGAGCCCGTCGGTGGAGAGCAGCACGGCCGGCGGCGGGCCGCCGGTGAGGGGCTGCCAGTGGGTGCGGGTCTTGCGCCAGGGTTCCGGCTCGCACAGCGAGTCGGTCTCGTCGCCCATGTCGGGCCCGGTGGACAGCGGTGTGTGCGCTACGCCGCCGTCGTCGACGAGCACGACGTCCCCGTCGCCCAGCTGCCAGCACAGCAGCATGTGCGGGGTCAGGACGGCGCCGAGCAGGGTGCTGCCGTACGCGGCGAGGTCCCAAGTGGCCGCGGGGCCCTCCCGGTCACGGCGGGCGCGGGCCGCGGCCCGCCGGGCGGGCCCCGCGCCGTGCGCGGGCGAGCTGGCGTCGTGCACCAGGGCGCGCTGCCGCCAGCGGTGCCCGACGGCCCGTGGCAGGAGCCGGGCCGCGGCGCGCAGCCCCGGCCAGTTCGCCGCGTCGGCGCCGAGCCGCACGGCCTCGTGCGCGAAGACCTCCGCGCAGGCCGTGAACTCCTGGACGGCCCAGCGCGCGCCCTGGTCGCTGCGGAAGTGCGCGGCGGAGCCGTGGCCGTCGGCGACCGCCAGGACGACGGCGCGGCCGCCCGCCGTGGCCTTGGCGGCGCACCGGTCCTGGCTGTACTTCTTGGCGACGCCCTTGACGGCGCCGCGGAGCAGCTCCCAGTCCGCTGCCCGGTCGAGCGGCGCACGGACCGCGGTCACCAGATCTCGTCTTCGTCGCCGCCCTTGGTCAGCGGCGGGCCCACCGGCGCCGCGGGTTTGGCGTCCTCGACCTTGGGGGTGGAGGCGTCCTTCACGACGGCGGTGGACATCCAGCGGATGGCCGCGGCGAGCTGGCGCGGGTTCTTGGCCTGCAGCGGCTCCAGTTCGGGATTGCCGAGGAACTCCTTCAGCATGCTCTTGTCCGCGTCGTCCCCGATGGCGACGGCGACGCGCACGGCCCGCTTGCCCCAGGGCGTGCTGTCGATGGCGCGCAGGCCCGCCCGCCAGTCGTCGGTGGGCTGGCCGTCGGAGGCGAGGGCGAGCACCGGGGGCAGGGCGCGCTGCGGCATCGGCGGGGTCTCCAGGGCCCCGGCGGCGAGCTTGAAGGCGGCGCCCATGTCGGTGCCGCCGTAGGTGTGCACGTCCTCCCAGGAGAAGCTGTCGACCGGGGTCGGCTCGCCGACGTGCCAGCTCGCGCCGCTGGCGAACGAGATGGCCCGTACGAGCAGCGAGGCGGCGGGGTTGGCGTCGGCGGCCTGCCGCATCTCCGGGATGGCCTCGCGGATGGCGAAGTTCAGCTGCCCGATCTTGCCGTTGACGCTCATGGAGCCCGAGCAGTCGAGCATCCAGATGAAGTGCACGGGGCGGCTCGCCATGGAGCCGCCGGGGAAGTTGTCGGCGGCCTCGCTGGACTCACCGGTGACGCTGGTGCCTTTTGTTCGGCTCACGCTGGTCCTCTCCAGGTGGATCGGGGTGCACGGGGACGGGCCGAGGGGGTCGGTCCGGGTCCTGACGGTCTCTCAGTACGAGGGCACGTAGGGGGTGACGTACGGGGAACGAGACGCGGTTGCGGGACGTGGCGGGCGGATGGGGTGGGCGGATGGGGCAGGCGGATGGGGTGGCCGGTCGGGGCCGTGCGGGCTACCGGGCGTGGAAGCCGTGGCGCCAGGCGTTCCACTCCCGCACCCGTTCCTTGCCCTGGCGGCCGGCGATGACGGTGGCCACCTCGCTGAGGCCCCGCTCGTCGAGGCGGGCCACGACGGGCGCGAGGATCTCGTGGAGGAGTTCCTGGGCGACCTGCCGCCAGTCGAGGGAGACGCCGGGGCGCCGTGTGGGCCGCCACAGGTAGTAGTAGGCGCTGATCTCCTCCGGTTGTCGCGGCAGGTCCCGTTCGAGCTGTTCACGTCTGCGTTCATCGAGCATCAACTGCCGGTACGGGGCCATGAGTTCGGGCCCGGAGGAGATCAGGTAGTCGTACACGGGGGCGCGGGCGAGCTGGGGGGCGTCGGTGCGGACGAGGGCGACCGCGATGAGCTCGCCGACGCCCCGGCGCACGGTGACGGCCAGGGGGGCCGCGTCGACGTGCAGGGCCTGCAACCGGTGGACGCTCTGCCGCAGGGAGAGCCGGCGTTCGGCCAGATCCTGGGCGAGGACCAGGAGTTGGGCGGTGGCGCGCTGGTGCCGCTTCAGGTGGCGTTCGTGGAGCAGGTCGCGGGCGAACGCGACGGTCTCCTGGTCGACCCGGTCGGGCGCCGTGACGACGCCGGTGACGTGCTGGCCGAGGCCCGCCTGGACGAGCAGGGGCACGGTGCAGGTGCGGGCGAGCCAGGGGAGTTCGGCGGGCGCGGGGTCGGTGGTGCGCCAGACGAGCCGCCACACCTGCCGCAGCGTCGCCGCGTCGCTCACCCTGCGCCCCGGCAGGATCTCGGTGAGCTTGCCGAAGAGGTCGGCGCCGCGCAGACCGTCGCCCGGTCCGCCCCAGTGGGCGGCGGCCACGGCGAGGCGCAGCGGCAGCGGCGAGTGGTCGTCGAGATTGCGGCGCAGCCAGTCGCCCTGCGGCGAGGCGGCGAGGTCTCGCAGTAGGTCGAGCCGCCCGATGCCGCCATCGGAGCCGAGCATCTTCAGGACGCGCCGGGTCAGGGGGGCGTAGTCGACGGCGTCGAGGACGTGGACGGCCTGGGCGCGGTCGGTGCCTTCGGGGTTGCGCAGGGCGCGGGCGAGCCGCTTCATCGCCGCGTCGACGCCGCGCCCTCCGGCGGCGGCGACCGCGACCGCGAGCCGCAGCGGTTCCACCCAGGCCTCCGGTGGTTCCCGCAGGGCCCGCCACAGCGCCTCGTCGGCGTCCCCGCCGTACTCGGCCCGCAGCGCCCGCCCGGCGTCGCCGCCGAGGGGCAACTCGTCACAGACGGCGGCCAGTTCGGCGGGCACCTCGCGGGGTCCGGCGGCTGCCAGGCGGTGCCGGGCCAGGGCGAGCGCGAGGGACTCGGCGGCGGCCCGGTCGTGGAGGTGGAGCTCCCGGCAGAGGGCGGTGAGGGGGGCGGCGTCGGCGCCGACCGCCCCCACCAGCACGGCCACCGCTTCCCGCAGCGCGTCGCCGGTCAGTTCGGCGAGGTCGCCGCCGGACAGCAGGCCCGCGTGGAGCAGGGCGGGCACGAGCCGGGTCGGCGAGAAGGCGTCGGAGTCGGGGCAGGGGTGGGCCGCGCCGTCGGGGACATCGGGGTCGGTGGGGTCGGTGGCCGTGCCGGTGGGGGCGGTCGGGGCGCCGGTGGGCCGGGGCAGCGGCACGCCCGCGATCCACAGGCGGGCCGTCCAGGTCGCCCAGAGGTCGGCGGCGGGCGGGCTGCCGGGGCCGTCGAGGCCGTCGTGGACGCGGTACAGGTGGTCGAGCGTGGTGACGTCGAAGCGGTCGAAGTCGGCGTCGGGGCCGATGCCGACGATGTGCTGCGGGGCCCGGCCGGGGTCGGTGGCGCGAGTGGTGAACGTCAGCGAGGGGACGTACGCGGGCGGCAGCGAGGCGCAGGCGAGCGCGATCCAGCGGGCGACGGTGTCCGTGCTCTCCTCGGCCAGGACGAGCTGGCGTCCGGCCGGGTCGTCGAAGAGGCGGCGTACGTCGGCGAGGAAGGGGGCGACGCGGGGCTCGTGGGCGCGGGCGAAGCGGGTCAGCTCGGCGCGGCCGAACGGTCCTTCGGGTCGGGGGAGTTCACCGGAGCCGGTGTCGGCATCCGCGCCCGCGCGCCCGTCGGCGGTGGCATCCGCGCCCGCGTCCCCGTCGGCCTCCGCGGCTGCGTCGGCGTCCGCGCCCGCGTCGGCGCCGGCGCCGAGGGCCGACCCGGCCGCGAGCAGCATGACCGGCCACTCATCGGCGAACATCGCCGCGTCGGCACCGGTGAGGTGGATGGCCCGGACCTCGCCTCCGGCACCGCCGGTGCGGCACAGCAGGCCGGCGCCGTCGGGCAGACGGCTGAAGCTGAACGGCGCACCGAGCCCGAGCCCGTTCGCGCCCCGCCCGCACCCGGCGCCGACGGCGAGCGCCACCCACTCGGCGACTTCCGCGTCGTCCGCCGAGAGCCCGGTCGCATCCGCATCCGCATCCGCTTCCGCGTGCAAGTCCGGGTCCCGGACCGGGTCCGGGTCCGGGACCGGGACCGGGACCGCGCCCGGGTCGAGGCCGAAGCCCAAAACCGCGTCCGAGCCCGCGTCCCCGTCCGAACCCGAGCCCACGTCCACCTCCGAAGCAGCGCCCGAGGCCGGCCCCCGCGCACGCGTCGAAGCGCCCTCCGGCGCGGCGGCCGCGCCCTTGAGGCCGGGCCGGGGTCCGGGTGGGACAGGGACGGGAACCAGCCGGACGGTGCCGGTGACCGGCTCCTCGTCGAGCCGGTAGTTGAGGTGGCGGATGGCCATGCCACATTGTGACCACCAGCGAGCGCCGCCCGCAGGAGTTGAGCCAACTTCCCTCGCGCACCGTGCGTTTCACCCCGTCGCACCCGGCCCGCGGGGCACGACGGCACTCTTGCGCGGCCCGCCGGTCCCGGCCATGGTGACGGTCGTGACCGCCTTCATACTCCCCCATCAGCTGGTCGGCGAAGGACCTCACAAGGTGCTCGCCGTGCACGGCTGGTTCGCGGACCGCTCGGCGTACGCGCCGCTGCTCGCCGACCTCGACACGGACACCTTCCAGTACGCCCTGGTGGACCTGCGGGGGTACGGCGAGGCCAAGGACGCCGTCGGCTCGTACACCACCGCCGAAGCAGCCGCCGACCTCGTCGACCTGGCCGACCGGCTCGGGTGGGAGCGGTTCTCGGTCGTGGGGCACTCGATGGGCGGGAGCGTGGCGCAGCGCGTGGTGGCGCTCGCGCCGCACCGGGTGCGGCGGATCGTGGGCATCTCGCCGGTGCCCGCCTCGGGCCTGCCGCTGCCGCCCGAGCAGGCCGAACTCTTCGCGTCGGCCGCGCACCGGCCGGAGAACCGGCGCGCCATCATCGACATGACCACGGGCGGGGCCCGCCCCGAGGCCTGGCTCGGCCGCATGGTCGCCCGCTCCCTCGCGTGCAGCGACGCCAAGGCGTTCCGGGCCTGGCTCGACTCCTGGACGGGCGACGACTTCCACACGCGCCTCGACGGCTGCCAGGTGCCCGCGCTCGCCGTCACCGGCGCCCTCGACCCGGCCCTCTCGGCGGACCTGATGCGGCAGACCTGGCTGACGTGGTTCGCGCGCGGCGAACTGGTGGACCTGCCGGGCGCCGGGCACTACGCGATGGACGAGGCGCCGCTCGACCTGATCCGCGCGGTGGAGGACTTCCTGCGGGCCGACGACGGCGCGGCGCGGCCCGCTCCCCAGGCTCCCGGCGCATGACCCCACCGCCCGGCCCCGCCGCCGCGCTCCCCGACGTCTTCGACCCGCGGCTGTACGCCGACGGCGTGCCGTACGACCGCTACCGCGTCCTGCGCGAGAACCACCCCGTCGCCCGGCAGGAGGAACCGCCCGTCCTCGGCTGGCCCGCGGGGCCCGGGTTCTGGGCGGTGACGCGGCACGCGGACGTGACGGCGGTCCTGAAGGACGCGGCGACGTACTCCTCGTACCTGGGCGCCACCCAGATCCGTGACCCGGGCCCGGGCGACCTGCCGTTCATCCGCCGGATGATGCTCAATCAGGACCCGCCCGGGCACGGCCGGTTGCGCACCCTGGTGAGCCGCGCCTTCACGCCGCGCCGGATCGCCCGCTTCGAGGACCGGGCGCGGGAGCGGGCCCGTGCGCTCCTGCGGCGTGCGGTGGCCGACGCCCGCGCCGGGGACGGCGGCTGCGACCTGGTCGCCTCGGTCACCGACGACTACGCGCTCCTGAACCTCGCGGACCTGCTGGGCGTCCCGGAGAGCGACCGCGGGCTGCTGCTCCACTGGACGCGGCGGGTCATCGGCTACCAGGACCCGGACGAGGCGGGCGAGCCGGTGCTCGGGCCCGACGGCCGGCCGCTGAACCCCCGGTCACCGGCGATGCTGGCGGACATGTTCGCGTACGCCGGTGAACTCGCCGCGCACAAGCGGCGCCACCCCGACGACGACATCCTCACCGCGCTCGCCACCACGCCCGAACTGGGCGCGGGCGAACTGGAGATGTTCTTCTTCCTGCTCACCGTCGCGGGCAACGACACGGTGCGCGGGGCCGCGCCCGGCGGGGTGCTCGCCCTCGTGCTCCACCCGGACCAGCTGGGCGCGCTGCGGTCGGGGGCGGCCCCGATGCCCGGCGCGGTGGAGGAGCTGCTGCGCTGGCATCCGCCGGTCCTCACCTTCCGGCGGACGGCGGCTCGCGACACCGTTCTCGCCGGGACGCCGATCCGGCGCGGCGACAAGGTCGTGGTCTTCCACGCCTCGGCCAACCGCGACGAGCGGGTGTTCACCGAGCCCGACCGCCTCGACCTGCGGCGCACGCCGAACCCGCACGTGTCGTTCGGCGGCGGCCCGCACGTCTGCCTGGGCGCGCACTTCGCACGGCTGCAACTCGCGCTCTTCTACGAGGAGTTCCTCGCCGCCGTGCCAAACCCGCGCCTGGCCGGGGCGCCGGTCCGCCTGGTCTCGCACTTCATCAACAGCCTCAAGTCGCTGCCCCTGCGGATGGCGGACCGAAGGATGGCGGACTGAAAGGGGAGCCCTCGGGCCCGCCGTACCGCATTCGCCTCGTCGGATACCGTTCGGGAAAGATCATCCCCAGCACGGAAGCGAGCATCCGGCCATGTACGCGGCAGCCGAAGACGACTACCACGACGACGTGTTCCCGGTCGTGCCGGCTCCGCAGGACGGCACCCGCTGGCAGGCGCCCGCCGATCTGGAGGCGCACCTGTACGAGCTGGCCGAGGCCGAGGACGGCTACGCCTATCTGCGGGCGCTCGCCGTCGAGGGCCTGTACCGCCCGGTGCCGCTCACGGACCTCGCCGCGGCGCCGGAAGCGCCGCCCCTGTTCAGCGTGGAGGTCCCCGACGGCCGCCGGGTGGCGCAGGTGTACACGGCCGGCCTGCTGCCGCGCCCGCACCCCGACGTGGTGTACGAGTACGTCACGCTCGGCACCCTGGCGCGCCAGTGGCCCGAGGACATCGACGTCATGGTGGTCAACACCCGGACGCCGTGCGAGCAGTACTACCTGACCACGAAGGAGGAGCGGCAGGTCTGGGCCGACCTGCACGACGAGCACCACCGTCCCGGCCGGATCGACGACCGCGTGGACACCCGCCGCACCGGCGCGCCGGAAGGACCCGTCCTGCACGGCCTGGCCTGCGGCGCCCACCTGTGCTTCGCCAACGGCGCGCCCTGGAACACCCTCGACTGGCACGGCGCGGGCTACACCAACGAGGTGACGCGCCTCGAGGAGTGGTGGGGCGTGCGGGACCGCGAGGAGTGGCGGGGCGTCCAGGAACGCCTCCTGGACCGCGAAGTCAGCCCCTGGTACTGGGACTTCGTCCTCGGCGCCCGCACCGCCGTGCTCGCCGAACAGGGGCCGCCCGTGGACGCGGAGCTGTGGCGCCGCTGCGTCGAGGTGACCCTGCGCAACCGCGTCGTCGAGACCGGCGGCCCCGACGTGCCGCACCGACCCGGCGACGACCCGGAGCTCGACCAGTTCGTGGACGCGCTGCGCGCCCTGGTCGGCAAGGTCCTGCGCTACGAGGCCCGGTTCCGCGCCGACGGCCTGCTCCCGCCGGACGGGCACGTCGCGAGTGTCGCGGCCTGGGATCTCGGCCGCGCCTCCAAGATGGCCCGCTGGGGCCGGGGCGCCCGCTACGCCACCCACAGCGAACTCCTCACCGCCCTCGAACGCGTCGCCCGCGAGTCCCGCGCGGCGTACGCCTCCTGGGAGGAGTTCTCCGCGGGCTACGTCCTGGGCCGCTGCCTCCACTTCGACGAGGAGGAGTTCGGCACGTGGTACACCTCGGTCCTGCGGGCCCACCACGCCCTCACCACGGACCCGGACAGCCCGTGGCAGCAGGTCGCTTTCCTCTGAAGCCCCCTGAAGCCCTCTGAAGTTCCCTGAAGTCCCCTGAAGTTCCTGTGACGCTCGACGCGACCGCCGCCCTCCGGGCGAGCGCGACCCGGGCGCCCACCTCCGGCCGGGGGGGGGCGCGTTTCGGCCGCCTCAGGGCCCCGAGGGCCGCCCCGCGGATATCGCTCGCGCGTACGGAAAGGATGCCCTCAGAACAGCAAAGGGAGCCGGTACGCGAGTGGAGGGGGTGCTCGGTGCGGGGGCAGGAGCAGGGCGGCCAGAACGAGTTGAGCGGGACGGTGCACGGCCCGGCCGTACAGGCGCAGGCCGTGTACGGCGGCATCCACATCCAGCCGCCCGCGCCCAAGGAGGCGCCACGCCCCCGCCCGCCCTGGCAGCTCCCGCCCCCCACCCGCATCACCGACCGCACCACCGAGCTGCGCCTCCTCGAACGCCAGCGCCGCCGCTCCGGCGGCGCGGGCCACCACACGCTGGTGGCGGTCAGCGGCCTCGGCGGCGTCGGCAAGACCGCACTGGCCCTCGCCTGGCTGCACGCCCTGCGAGCGGACTTTCCCGACGGCCAGCTGTACGCCGACCTCGGCGCCCAGTCGCCCGGCGGCCCCACCGACCCGGGCGAGGTCATCGGCCGTTTCCTGCGCGCCCTCGGCGTACCGGCCGCACAGGTCCCGGCCGGGCTCGCCGAACGAGCCGCGCTGTACCGCTCGTTGACGTCGCAGCAGAGGCTCGTGGTGCTCCTGGACGACGCCGCGTCCGCCGCGCAGGTCCGCCCGCTCCTCCCCGGCGGCACCGGCGTGACCGCCGTGACCAGCCGGTGGCGGATGCCCGGCCTGACCGTCGACGGCTGTCACTCCGTACAGCTGGAACCGCTGGGCGTGGAGGAGGCCGTGGAACTGCTCGCCGCCACCCTCGCCGACGGCCGGGTGGACGCCCAGCCCGAACAGGCCCGTGCCCTGGTCGAGTTGTGCGCGGGGCTGCCGCTCGCGGTGCGCGTCGCGGGGGCGCGGCTCGCGGCCCGGCCCCGGCGCGGGATCACCACGATGGTGCGGGCGCTCACCGAGGAGCACGACCGGCTGGAGGGGTTGGCGATCGACGGCGACCACAACGTGCGGGCGGCCCTCGACCTCACGTACCAGGAACTGCCGCCGGAGGCCGCCCGCCTCTACCGGCTCCTCGGCCTGCACCCGGGCACGGAGTTCGGCGACGCCGTGGCCATCGCCGCGCTGGCCCGGCCCGACCCGGCGCCTACCGACCCGGCGCCCACCGGCGCGGGGGCGCCTCCCGCGCCCGCGCGGTCCGCACCGGCGGCCACCTCCCCCGGCGCCGCCCGGACCCGCGCACTGCTCGACCTGCTGCACGAGGCGAACCTGCTCACCGACGCCGAGGAGGACCGCCACCGCTTCCACGACCTGGTCCGGCTGCACGCGGCCGCGAAGGCCGTGCAGGACGAGCCGCCGTGGGAGCGCGCGGCCGCGCTGCGCCGGATCGCCGACCACTACCTCGCCACGGCGACCGCGGCGGAGTGGGCCGTCGACCCGCAGCACCGCACGCTGCCCCGCGACCACGGCCCCGGACCCGTCCTCACGGAGGAGTTCGGCGCGGGCCCGGAGGCCGCCCTCGACTGGCAGGAACGCGAACTGCCCAACCTGATGGCGGTGTTGCGCCTCGCCCGCACCGTCTTCCCCACGGTCACCTGGCAGCTCGCCGACGCCCTGTGGCCCCTCTTCCTGCGCCGCAAGTTCTACGCCGAGTGGCGGGCCGCCCACGACGAGGGTCTCGCCGCGGCCGAGGGCCTCGGCGACACGGCGGCGCAGTGCCGGATGCTGACCTCCGGTGGCGTGGGCGAGCTGGGCATGGGCTGCCACGAGCGGGCCCTCGCCATGTTCGAGCGCGCGGCCCGTCAGTTCCGGGCCGACGGCAACGCCCTCGGGCACGCCCGGACGCTCAACTACCGGGGCCTGGCCCATCAGCGCCTCGGGCGGCTCGACGAGGCGGCCCGGTACTTCACGCGGGCCGCGGAGACCCTGCCGGGCGTCGGCGACGTCCGCGCGGGCGGGCTCGCCCGCCTCAACCTCGCCGACGTGGCCCTCGCCCGGCGCCGCCCCACCGAGGCGGCGCGGCACGCGGCCGTCGCCCAGGCGACGCTGCGGGAGGCGGGCGACACGTACAACGCGGCCCGCGCCTCCGTCCTCCTCGGGCGCGCCCACCTGGCCCGCGACGAACCCGACCTGGCCGAGTCCCACCTGTCCCCCGCCCTCACCGCCCTGCGCGCCATGTCGGCCGCCTACGAGACGGCCCGCACCCTGCACGCCCTGGCGGAACTGGCCGAACACCGCGCCGATCCGACCACGGCCCGCGCCCACTACACCGAGGCCCTCACCCTCTACGGCACGGCGGGCCGCGCCACGTCCCCGGACGCAAGAACGGCCAGGTCCCGCCTGGAGTCCCTGCCGGACCAGTGACCGCCCCCGGCCGGGTCCATGCCGCAGGCCCACACCGTCGTCCCTGTCGCCGTGACCTGTGCCCACCGCAGCGCAACCGTCGACGGTGATCACCCCCCAGGGGACACGGTCACCATCCGGTCGGCTGGGAACGCGTGGGCGGGTGGGAGACATCCGCCGCGGCAGTGGCGGAGAACCACCCACCACCCGCACCGGCGAAGGCATGCGCCAGCGAAGCGATCACCGGCCAGGGCGGCACCCCGCACGGCCCCGCGCGCAGCAGCACCTCGCGCCCGCACGCCCCGACCCGAAGGCGGCACGCCTCACCGTCAGACACGGCCACGACCAACGCACCCGGGTACCGCGAAGCGAGCCACTCCGCCCGCCCCGGCGCAGCCGACTCCTCGTGGAGCACGTCACCGAGCCGCGCCCAACCCTCCGGCGCGGGCAGCGCCACCCGGACGTGCTCGTCCACGAAGCCCGCGCCGCGTCCGGGGCACCGCAGCGTCACCCGGACACGCTCGACGCGCGGCACCACGGCCGCGGGGGCCACGTGGACCGTCAGCGCCATGACGCGACGCTCCCCGGCTCGTCGTACGACAGGACACGAGGCAGCCGGGCGGGCTCCGTGGCGGGGAGGCCGCCGGGCGGACGCAGCCGCAGCTTGCGGTAGAGCAGCGCGCGCATCCTGCGCGCGAACCGCCCGGGCTCGGAGCTGATGCGCGCGGCGACCCGCGCGTGCAGATCCGCGCGGTACGTCGCGACGGCGCGCGCGAGCTGTCGGCGTACCGGCTTGTCGTCGCGCAGCCGCGGCGCGAACGAGCCGAGTTCGGCCATCGGCGACCCGGGGTCGACATCGGCGTCCGGCAGACAGGCGAGCAGCACCGGCCGCCCGGTCATGGCGCCGTACAGCGTCACGGAGCCGTGGTCGCCCACGACGAAGTCGGCGGCGACGAGCGCGCCGACCCAGTCGGCGCGGGGGCTGACGACGCCGAGCCCGTCCCGGCCGAGCCCCGCGAACCAGCTGCGGACCTGCCATTCGCTGTGGGAGTACCACACGTGCGGGTGCAGCAGCACGGCCACCCGGTAGTCCGCGGACGGCAGTTCGGCCAGCAGCCGCTCGATCGGCTCCCGGCCGCAGGAGCCGAGGAGCGACCCCGGGCCCCAGGTGGAGCAGACGAGGACGAGCCGCTGCCCGGCGCCGGTCCGCAGGGCCTGCCGGTACAGCGCCCGCGCGGGCCTGCTCGCGGTGACGCGGTCGTAGCAGGGGTCGCCGACGACCTCGGCGACCGGCACCGCCTCCGGGCACTCGCGGCCGAGCCGCGCCAGCTCCTCGCGGTGGGCGAGGACGATCGCCTCGGGGACCACCGACCCGTCGCGTACGAGCCGCTGCCTGCTCAGCCCGTACACGCCCCGCGCGGCGGCGGCCCCGCCCCGCCGGGCCCGCACGATCTTGTTGTGTCCGGCGCCGTGCGGCAGCACGACCACCGGCGCGTGCAGTTCGTGCAGGCCGCCGTGGCCGGCCGCGAGCGCGAGGTCGAAGACCGTCTGCACGGCCTGGCTCCAGGGCAGCACCAGGGCCCGCAGCTCGTCGAGGAAGTCGGCGACCCCGCCGCTGAACACGTCGGGGGCCGCGGTGAAGAACACCTGCACCCGCCAGTCGCCTTCGAGGAGCCGCACGGCGTCGAGGAGCCGCCGCCCCGACGTCACCGTGTGCACCACGGCGAGCACACGCCGCCGCACGGGGCGGGTGGCCCAGCGCTCCACGTCCGGGCGTACGGGCACGGGCTGCCCGTACGCTTCCAGCATCGTCACACTCATGTCGTGTCCCCCGTCTCTCCGCCGTCCGGCCGGCGGTGTCGCTCGGACGCGCCCAGCGTGCAGGGTGGGACTGGATGGCCGACTTGCAGGAATCCTGCAGTCCGAGTGCCGCTCGCCGAGGGCACAGGCCAGCACTCCGGCTCGCACCGGCGCACACCACCCTCACCCCAACTCCCTTGTTCGCAACGCCTGTTGAGGTTCACCTGGCCGGTCGTGGGAATGTTCCGCCCATGGACACACGTGCGGGAAGGCCGACAGCGGCGGCGCGATGTGCCCGCCGGGCGTGCACCCATCGGGGGTGACGGTGGACTTACGGGCCCTCGGGCCGCTCGAACTCTGGCAGGACGGCCGACGCTGCGAGCTGGGGTCGCCGAAGGAACTCTGCGTGCTCGCGGTCCTGGTGCACGCCCGCGGCGAACCGGTCTCCCTCGACACCCTGATGGACCGCGTGTGGGACGACGATCCGCCCCGCACCGCCCAGGACACCTTGCAGAGCTATCTGTCGCGCCTGCGCTCGCGGCTGACCCGGGCGGCGGGCGAACAGGCCCGCCTGGAGCGGTACGCGCCCCGCCTGTACCGATTACGGGTCGCGCCGGACACCCTCGACCTGCTGCGCTACCGACGGCTGCGCACCGAGGCCGCGGTGGCCGCCCGGCAGGGCGAGCGGGGGCGCGCCGTCGACCTGCTCCGCGCCGCCGAATCGCTGTGGCGCGGCGAGCCGTTGACGGAGTTCACGGGCGCCTGGGCGCGGTCGGCGCGGGCCCGCCTCCTGGAGGACCACCGGCGGGTGCGCGAGGAACGCATCCGTCTCGAACTCGACCTCGGCCGGCACGCCGACCTCATCGGCGAACTGCGTGAGCTGGCCGCGCAGAACCCCCTGGCCCAGCGGGTGATCGCCGCCCTGATGCTGGCCCTGTACCGCTCGGGCCGCGACGACGAGGCCCTCGGCCTGTACCGCGCGACCCGGGCCCGGCTGCGGAGCGGCCAGGGCATCGAGCCCTGCGCCGAACTCCAGGAGCTGCACCTGCGCATCCTGGAACAGGACCGCGTCCTTATGACGACCACGCCGGACCCCCGGGGGCCGTCACCGTCCGCCGTGTCCGCCCCGGCCGCGGAGCCCGCGCGGGCCACTGGTCCTCACGGGGTGGCCTCGCCCGCCGACGCCCCGGAGGAGGGCGGCCGGGAGAGCGGCGCCCCCGGGGAGGACGGCCACGGGAAGGACAACCCCGGCAAGGACGGCCAGGGCCGCGGCGAGGGCCCCCGCTCCAACCTGCCGCGCGACATCCGGGACTTCACCGGGCGCACCAGTGAACTACGCGTCCTGCTGGACCAGTTCACGGCGGCCGGACCCACGGATGCCGCAGCCGCCACGGACCCCGCCGATCCCGCCGATCCCGCCGACGCCGTCCCCTCCCCCCGCACCTCCCTCCCCCTCACCGTCATCCACGGCATGCCCGGCGTCGGCAAGACCGCGTTGGCGCTGCACGCCGCGCACCGCCTGCACACCGCATGCCCGGACGGCCAGTTCTATGTGGACCTGCGCGGATACGGCGCGCTGCCCCCGTACGACCCGGCCGAGGCCTTGGCCGTCCTGCTGCACGCGGCGGGGTTCACCGGCGAGCTGCCCGGCTCGCTCGACGCGCGCGTGACGCGGTGGCGGGAGTGGACGGCGCGGCGGCGCGTCCTCATCGTCCTCGACAACGCCCGCGACGCCGAGCAGGTGCGCCCGCTGCTGCCCGGGGCCGCGTCCTGCCGTGTCCTCGTGACCAGCAGGAACCGGCTGACGGGCCTGGCCGGTGCGACGCCGCTGTACTTGGAGGTGCTGTCCACGGCGGAGGCCGCGACGCTGTTCACGCGCGTCGCCGGAGCGGGCCGGCTGCCCGCCGACGCCTCGGCGCTGACGCGGACCGTGGCCGCGTGCGGCCGCCACCCGCTCGCGCTCCAGCTCCTCGCGAGCCAGTTCCGGCACCGGGACTCCTGGAGTCTGGACCACCTCACGGACCGGCTCGTCCAGGCGGCCGATCCGCTGGAGGAGTTCGACAGCGACGCGGTGGCGTCGGCCTTCTCCCTCTCGTACACCGAACTGCCCCCGCAGGAGGCCAGGTTGCTGCGGCGCCTGGCGCTGCACCCGGGCCCCGACATCACCCTGCGCGCGGCGACGGCGCTCGCCGCGGCGCACCAGGCTCCGGCGCGCGGGGCCGACGAGGCCGTTCCCGACCCGCCCCTGGAGACCGCCCGCACCCGCAAGGTCCTCGATCAGCTCCTCGACCGCAACCTCGTCGAGGAGCCGGTGGCCGACCGCTACCGCCTGCACGACCTCACCCGCGCGTTCGGCCTGCGGATGTGCACCCGCGACGAGCCGCACTCCGCCCGCCGCGCGGCGCTCGCGCGGCTGCTCAACTGCTATCTGACGGGGGCGTACCGCGCGGCCGTCCGCGTCGACCCGCACCGCCGCGTCCTGCCACCGGGTCCACACCTGACCTGCCCGTACGCACCGGACTTCGGCGGGGCGGACGCGGGCGACGACGGCGCGGACGAGGCCGCGGCCTGGCTGAGCGTGGAGCGCGGCAACCTCATCGCCGTGGCCCGCGCCGCGGCCGCCCAGTCGCCGGAGCACGCGGTCCTGTTCCCGCACGTCCTGGCCACGTCGCTGCGGCTGTGGGGTACATGGGACCTGGCGGCGGAGCTGTTCGAGGCGGCGGTGGCCTCGGCCCGGCTGCGCGAGGACCGGGGGGCGCTGGCCCGCACCCTGGTCGAGCACGCCGACGTACTGACGCAGAAGGACCACGCCAAGGCCCTGCACCGGGCGACCGAGGCGCTGTTGCTCTTTCAGGACTTGAACGACGTGCGCGGCCGCGCGGACGCCCTCCTCCAGTCCGGCCGGGCCCACTTCGCCGCGGGCCGCGGCGCCCTGTGCCTGCGGGTGCTGCGGGCGGCGCACACCCTGTACGAGCGCGTCGACGACCCGTGCGGCCGGGCGGACGTCGTCAACATGATGGGGGTGGCCCTGCACGCGGCGGGCCGTCACCGGGAGGCCCTGGAGCAGTTCCGCACGGTGCTGCGCATCCACGAGGACACCGGCTCCCTGTACGGCCAGTTGAGGGCGTTGAACAACGTGGGCGAGGTGTACCGGCTCGACGGCCGCCTCGACGAGGCCCGCGCCCACTTCGAGCGCTCCCTGCGCCTGGCCCACCGCGTCGGGGGCAGGCAGGAGCGCGCGAACCTCCTCTCGAACCTGGGCAGCGTCTGCGAGGCCACCGGCCAGGTGGAGCAGGCCCTCACGTACTTCCGCCGGGCCCTGACCAGTTACCGCGCGGCGGGCGACGCCCGGGGCGAGTCGGACACCCTGATCAGCCTGGGCTCGGCGTACACCGGCGACCGGCGGCCCGGCGAGGCCCTGTGGCACTTCGCGGAGGCGGAGCGCATCGCCCGCAGCATCGGCAGCCCCTTCGACCTGCAGGCCGCGCTCCTCGGCACCGGCACGGCGCTGCGGCTGCTCGGCCGGTACGAGGCGGCACTCGACGCGCTCCGGGAGGCGCTGCGCCTGGCCCGTGAGGTCGGCAGTCCGCTGGCGGCGGCCCGGTCCCTCGACGGCCTCGCCCGCACGGCCCCGCACACGCAGGACGCGCCCTCCGCACGGGGTTTCGCGGAGGACGCGCTGGACTTGTACGAACAGATCGGCTGTGCCGGGCGGGCGCGGGATCTCCGCCTCGCCCTCACGGAGCCCGGGGCGACTAGCCCCGCCAGATCCACATGAAGATGCTCTCCTCGCCCGGCAGCGGGGCGGAGAGGTCGTGCGAGTTCCAGCGTCGTGCAGCAATCACGTGCGACTCCGTGTTCCTTGTTCCTGAGTGAACGGCGCCCCCGAGTTGACGGATACCGTAGCCAAGTAAACAAAGATCCGGAACGCATTGTTCGGGGAAATCTCACGGCGCACGGGAGCGCACTGTCGGCGCACGACCAAAATCCCGTCACACGCCCCTCAGCAGCCCCAGCAGTCCCCTCAACTCGCCCCGTTCCCCCGCTCCCCCGGCGGCAGTTGGTCGGCGTACCCCGCCTCGTCCCACACGAGGCGCTTGAACTGCTCCGGCGTCAGAAGGCCCTGCCACGGCTCCCCTCGGGGGCAGAACACGCACTCGCACCCTCGGCAGTAGTGCGCGGGGTCCCAGAACGCGGCGGCGCGCTCCGCACCGGCCCGCTCCGCGGCCTTCTCACGGCCGTCGCCGCGCACCACGACGATCGTGGCGATGAACAGGAGGACGGCGAGGACGATCCCGCCCCAGACGTACAGCGGCTTCTCGGGGTCCGTCCCCATCCACGCCCAGGCGAGGGAGAGGGCGACGAGCACCATGCCCTCGACGAAGTGCCGCAGTGCGTCGCCGGACTTGCCCGGCCCCTTGGCGAGCCGGGCCGCCAGCTCCTTGCGGGCGGCGCCCCCGCCGCCCACGGCCTCCCGCACCGGGGCGACGTCCGCGCCGCCGCAGCCGGGACACCGCACTCCAACCGGCCCGCGAGCACCCGTGGTCGACATGCCCTCACGCTAGTCGCGGACCACGCCGCCGCTGAGCCGGGATCAGGTCAGCTCTCGTCGGCGGTCAGCCGCAGCGAGATGGAGTTGATGCAGTACCGCTGGTCCGTCGGCGTCGGATAACCCTCGCCCTCGAAGACGTGCCCGAGGTGCGAGCCGCACCGGGCGCAGCGCACCTCGGTGCGGACCATGCCGTGCGAGGTGTCCTGGACCAGCTCGACGGCCTCGGAGTCCCGCGGGTCGTAGAAGCTCGGCCAGCCGCAGTGCGACTCGAACTTCTCGTTCGAGGTGAAGAGGTCGGCGCCGCAGGCCCGGCAGGAGTAGACGCCCTTGGTCTTGGTGTCGGTGTACTCGCCGCGGAACGCGGGCTCCGTGCCGGCCTGCCGGAGGACCTGGTACTCGGCGGGGGTCAGCTCCGCGCGCCACTGCTCGTCGGACTTCTCGACGTCGTACGACATGGGTCGCATCCCCTTCGTGGACATTCCGGCCCGCCGGGGCGGGCTACTTCGACAGCTCGGCCAGGATCAGCGGGCCGAGGTCGGTGACGTCGCCCGCTCCCATGGTGAGAACGAGATCGCCGGGCCGCGCCATTCCCGCGATCACCGCGGGTGCGGCTTCCTTGTCGGCCACGGCCCGCACGTCGGCGCCCGCCGCGCGCGCGGCGTCGATGATGAGGCCGCTGGTCACGCCGGGGATCGGGTCCTCGCGGGCGGGGTAGATGTCCAGGACCACGGAGGCGTCGGCGAGCGCGAGGGCCGCGCCCATCTCGGTGCCGAGCTCCTGGGTGCGGGAGAACAGGTGCGGCTGGAAGAGCACCAGGAGGCGGGCCTCGGCGGCGGCGCCGCGCATGGCCTCCAGGTCGGCGGTCATCTCCGTCGGGTGGTGCGCGTAGGAGTCGACGACCTGCACCCCGGCACTCTCGCCCTTGAGCTGGAGGCGGCGCTTGACGCCCGTGTACGAGGCCAGGGCGGGGGCCAGCTCGGCGGCCGGAATGCCGAGGGCCACGCCCGCGGCGAGGGCGGCGACGGCGTTGTGCGCGTAGTGCCTGCCGGGCACGGAGACGGCGAAGCGCAGCTCGGCGCCGTCGATGACGGCGGTCACGTCGCTCTTGAGGCCCTGCGGTGTCACGCCGGTGATCCGCACGTCGGCGTCGGCGGACTCGCCGTAGGTGACGACCCGCAGATCGGGCTTGCGCTTGACGATGCGCCGGGTCAGCTCCCTGGCGCCCTCGTGGTCCGCCGCGATCACCAGCGTCCCGCCGGGCACGATCCGGTCGGCGAAGGTCTCGAAGGACTCGTAGATCTCGTCCATCGAGGCGTAGTTGGCGTGGTGGTCCAGCTCCACGTTGAGGACGATGGCGACCTCGGGCGCGTACTTGTGGAAGCTGCGGTCGCTCTCGTCGGCCTCCGCCACGAAGATCTCGCCGCTGCCGTGGTCGGCGTTGGAGCCGGGCGCGTCCAGGTCGCCGCCGATCGCGTACGAGGGGTGCAGGCCGAGCGCGGCGAGGCTGACCGCGAGCATCGACGTGGTGGTGGTCTTGCCGTGGGTGCCCGCGACGGCGATCGGGCGCAGGCCGTCCATGAGCGAGGCCAGCGCGTCCGAGCGGTGCACCACCGGGATGCCGCGCTCGGCGGCGCGGGCCAGCTCCGGGTTGTCGGCGCGGATCGCGGAGGAGACGACGACGCAGGTCGCGTCGTCGGCCAGGTGGTCGGCGGCGTGGCCGATGTGCACCCGGACGCCGAGGGCACGCAGGGCCTCGGCGGTGGCGGAGTCCTTGGCGTCGCTGCCCGCGACCTTCGCGCCGCGCTGGGCGAGGATCTTCGCGATGCCCGACATTCCGGCGCCGCCGATGCCGATGAAGTGCGGTCGGTCCATGGCGGTGGGCATCGAGTTCTCTCCGAAGGGTGGGACGGTCACGTGCGCGGGGCCAGCCTACTGGGCTCCGCCGCCCCCGGTTGATCGGCCCGCGGCCTCGTCCTCAAGCCCTGAACGAGCGGGGATGCCGCCACGACGGGCAGGAACCAGCCCGTGCGGCGCTTGAGGACGAGCGCGCGGCGCGATCACCCCGGGCCACGGCCCCGTGCCGGCGTCACGTGCTGTGGGAGAACAGCTTCAGGACCGGTACGCCCACCTTGTGGCGGGCCCGGGAGGCCCAGTCGCGGTGGAAGAACTCCTCGACCAGGTGCGGCTCGGTCAGGACGATGACCTCGTCCGCGCCCTCGTCGTCGACCACCTCCTGGAGCACGTCCAGGGGGTGGGCCTCGACGAGGCGGCCGGTGGCCTCGCTGCCCGCCGCCCGCAGCGCGGCGAGGGACACGTTGAGCGCCCGCTCGGCCGGGGCCACCGCGTCCTCGCCCTCGGGCACCTCGCCCTCGCGGACGGCCTCGTCGAGCTCGCCGAGCGCCACGTCGTCGATGGCCCGCAGCAGGCGGTCCGCCTGGTCGCCACGGGGCTGCAGCAGTACGTGGAAGGTGACCGGCTCGTCGCTGTGCAAGGTGGTGACGAACTCCACGTCGGCGGACGTCAGGGCCTTCTCGATCATCAATACGCTTGTGAACACGGCAGGCGCCCTTCTCCTCCGTGGGCCGGGCTTCCGGCCCCCTGCGGAAACCATCCTGCCCCCGCCTGAGCGGGGGCTGCGAGATTTAGTGTGCCCCGCGAAAGCGAAACGGAACGGAATATTCCGCTGATTGTCAGGAGCCCCGGCGGTATCGGGTGAACAGGAACCCGGACTCCTCCAGAACGGACGCCAGTGCGAATGTCCCGGGCGCCGCGAGGCCGGGCCCCACCGCGATGCGCTGGGCATCCCCCGACGTCAGCATCGGCGACACCGTCAGGCACAGCTCGTCGAGCGCGTCCGCCGCCACGAACTGGCCGAGCAGCCTCGGTCCGCCCTCGGTGAGCTGCCGGGTGAGCCCCCGCTCGCCGAGCTCCCGCACGACCCGGGCGGGGTCGGCCCCGGTGCCCTCGCCCGCGACCACGACGTCCACGCCCGCCTGCCGGGCCGCGGCCATCCGGTCGGCGGCCGCGGCGGCGCCGGTGACCAGCAGGGTGGGGGTGAGCGGGGCGGTGAACAGGGGCAGCGTGAAGTCCAGGTCGAGGCTCGCGGTGACGACGGCGATCGCGGGGGCCGGGCCCTGTCCGGCCGCCTGCCTGCGGGCCGCGAAGGCGTCCCGGGCGCGGGCGGGCCGGTAGCCCTCCTGGCGTACCGTTTCCGCACCCACCACGACCACGTCGGCGAGCCCGCGCAGGGTGCCGAAGATCCGCATGTCGGTGGCGTTGGAGATGGGCTGGGAGCGGCCCTCGTGCTGGGCGGCGCCGTCCAGCGTCGAGACCATGTTGGCGCGCAGCCAGGGGCCGGTCCCGGCGGGGTAGGCGTACGCGTCGGCCAGCTCGTCCAGGGACCACTCGCGGTCCTCGGCGGCCCGGTCCCGGGCGGCCGCCGGGGCGCTCCCGTCCGGGGTCGATTCGACTGTGTGGTCGGTCACAGGGAACAGGCGTCGCATGCCGCGCAGTCTTACACGGGCCCGCGACGGCTCTACAGTGGAGAATCGTGTCAGCAACCTCCCCTGCCGCCGGGCAGAGCCCCATAGCCGAAGCGGGCCCCGTGTCCTTGTGCGCCCGCGAGCCGCAGGTGCCCGCGGACCGTCTCGTCGCCGAGATGGTGCCGCCGCCGCGCTTCGACTCGGTCCGCTTCGATACGTACATCCCGGACCCGGGGCAGCCCAGCCAGAGCGAGGCCGTGCGGGTCCTCCGCTCCTTCGCTGGCGGGCTCGGCGGGGCGCACGCGTCGGGATCGGGCAAGCGGCGCTGGTTCTCCCGGGCCAAGCAGCCGGCTCCCGGCGGGCCCCGTGGCGTCTACCTGGACGGCGGCTACGGCGTCGGCAAGACCCACCTGCTCGCCTCCCTGTGGCACGCCACTCCGGCGGAGCCCGCCCTGAAGGCCTTCGGCACGTTCGTGGAGCTGACCAACCTCGTCGGCGCGCTCGGCTTCCAGCAGACGGTGCGCACGCTCAGCGGCCACCGGCTGCTGTGCATCGACGAGTTCGAGCTGGACGACCCGGGCGACACCGTCCTGGTGTCGTCGCTGCTCGGCAAGCTCGTCGAGGAGGGCGTGGCGCTCGCCGCGACCTCCAACACGCTGCCCGGCAAGCTGGGCGAGGGCCGGTTCGCCGCCGCCGACTTCCTGCGCGAGATCCAGGGCCTCTCGGCCCACTTCAAGGCGCTGCGCATCGACGGCGAGGACTACCGCCACCGGGGGCTGCCCGAGGCCCCGACGCCGTACTCCGACGAGCAGGTCACCAAGGCCGCGTACGCGACCGGGGGCGCGAGCCTCGACGACTTCCCGCACCTGCTCGGCCATCTCGCGCGCGTCCACCCGAGCCGGTACGGCGCCCTCACCGACGGCGTCGCGGCCGTCTGCCTCACGGACGTCACCCCGGTGCCCGACCAGTCCACGGCGCTGCGCCTGGTCGTCCTCGCCGACCGCCTCTACGACCGGGAGGTGCCGGTGCTCGCCTCCGGCGTCCCGTTCGACCGGCTCTTCAGCGAGGAGATGCTGAACGGCGGCTACCGGAAGAAGTACTTCCGGGCGATCTCGCGCCTGACCGCGCTCGCGCGGGACGCCAAGGGGCTCGTGCGGGGCTGACCGGCCGTCCCGGCGACGGCTGATCACCGGCCGTCCCGGCGACGGTCCATCGCGTGGGTGTCCAAACCCTCGTGCGCGGGGCGCCTGCGTGCTACACACGTGCGGGTCATGTTCCTGTCCGCCAGCAGGAGGTTGCCCCATGTCAGACGCCAAGCCGTCCACGACCAGACGTCAAGTGCTCGCCGGCACCGGAGCCCTGGGGGCGTCCATCGCCTTCACCGGCGCCCTGTCGGAGCTGTTCGCGGGCACGGCCACCGCGGCCACCCAGGGCAAGGCCGGGTACGGCCCGCTCGTACCGGACCCCGATGGCCTGCTCGACCTGCCGAAAGGATTCCGCTACCGGGTCCTGTCCCGCGAGGGCGACGAACTGCGCTCGGGCGAGGGCAAGGTCCCCGGCAACCACGACGGGATGGCCGCCTTCCGTGGCCGCCGCGGCGGGGTCCACCTCGTCCGCAACCACGAGAACCGCGTCACCGCGAAGCTCGGCGTCCCGACGGTCAAGGGCCTCACCTACGACCCGATGGCCAAGGGCGGCTGTACGGCGCTCGGGCTCGACCGGCACGGCCGGGTGGTCGACGAGCGCGTGGCCATCGCCGGTACGGCCGTCAACTGCGCGGGCGGCCCGACCCCTTGGGGCACCTGGCTGACCTGCGAGGAGACCGAGGACAAGGCCGGCACGAACGGCTACACCAAGGACCACGGCTTCGTCTTCGAGGTCGACCCGGTGGATCCGCGGCGCACGGGAGCCGTGCCGCTGACCGCCATGGGGCGCTTCCAGCACGAGGCGGTCGCCGTCGACCCGTGGCGCGGTGTCGTCTACGAGACGGAGGACGCCTTCCAGAAGCCGTTCGGCCTGTTCTACCGCTTCCTGCCGGACAAGCCCGAGGGCGGCAGGGGCTCGCTGCGCGCGGGCGGACGGCTCCAGGCGATGCGCGTGCCCGGCGTGCCGGACCTGTCCGCGATCCAGGAGACCGGCGCCACCTTCGACGGCGTCGAATGGGCCGACGTACCCGACCCGCTCGCCGCCCGCACGCCCATCCGCAACCAGGACTTCGGCCCGAAGGGCATCACCCACGCCCAGAAGCTGGAGGGCTGCTACTGGGGCGGGCGCTGCGTGTACTTCGTCTCCAGCTACGCGCGCAGCGCGGAGGGCTCCGCCGGTGACCACTACGGCCAGGTCTGGCGCTACGACCCGGCGCGCCGCCGCCTCACCCTCGTGATCGTCTTCGGCCCCGACACCGACATCCAGCTCCCCGGCGAGTCCCCGGACAACATCTGCCTCGCGCCCAGCGGCGGTCTGATGGTGTGCGAGGACGGCGGCGGCACCCAGCACGTGTACGGCGTGACACGCGGCGGCAAGGTGTACGCGATGGCGCGCAACGCCCAGAACACCGGCACCCCCGAAGAGCCCGAGTGGGGCGAGTTCGCGGGCGTCACGTTCTCCCCCGACCACGACACCATGTACGTGAACTGCTACACGCCCGGCACCACGTTCGCCGTGACGGGCCCCTGGCACCGGTAGCACCGCGGCACAGATAGCGCCGTCGCCTGCCCCGGCGCACGATCGGGCCAGGCGACCGGAAGAGGTGTGGGCTGTGGCCAAGCGCGAAGGGGGTGGCCACAGCCCGCTTCGGGCCAGCGGAGCACACGCAAGTAGTACCATGTAGTACATGGAAACGACTGCGCGCGAGTTCAACCAGAGATCCTCGCAGATCCTTGCCGCCGCCGAGCGCGGCGAGACCATCACCGTCACCAAGAACGGCCGCCCCGTCGCCACCATCGCCCCCTACCGCGAGACGGAAGTCCCGCCCTACCCCACCGGCCCCATCGCAGACAGCATCGACATCCCCGAACTGGACCTAGGCGGCGATCTCAGCAACGACGACATGGAGGAGATCCTGAAAGGCATGGGATCTTGAGCATCGCCATCGCCGACACGAACGCCCTCGTCCGGCTCCTGGACCCGAAGATGACCGGCCACGCCGAACACAAGCGCGCCTTCGCCACCATCGGGCACCTGATCGTCTCCCCGCTCGTCCTCGCTGAACTGGACTACCTGATCAGCGCGCGCTCCGGCGCCAGGCAGGCGCTCACAGCAGCCCGGTTCGTCGAGACCAACGCCGCACGGCGGCGCTTCGAAGTCCCCGACGTCGCCGCCCACCTGAACACCGCGATCGCCGTCGCCGACGGCTGCAAAGACGCGGACGGCGGCAAGGGAATCGGCCTGGCGGACGCCATGAACGTGGCCCTGGCCGCCGCCTACGGCACCGCCGTCATGTTCACGTCCGACCGTCACTTCCGCATGATCCGGCCACTGACCGGGCACGAGGCATTCCACCTCCTGCCCGACGACATGTAGGACGCTCCCCGGCCGTGCGGCCAGACCCCGCCGGCCTACGGGCTCTCCTGCCGTCGACGTGAACTCTGCCTGCAGTTCAGGCCGCCGGGGCGAGCCGCCACAGGGAGGTGACCTCGGCGGCGCGGGCCGTGTGCAGGGGGTCCGTGGTGTCGCTCGCGCGGGGGTGGCGGGGCTTGGCGTCGAGGCGGTCGACGACGCGGAGACCGGCCGCGTCGAAGGCGCCGAGCAGTTCGTCGCGGGTCCGCAGGCCCAGGTGTTCGGCGAGGTCGGAGAGGATCAGCCAGCCCTCGCCGCCCGGCTCCAGGTGGTCGGCGAGCCCGTCGAGGAAGGCGCGCAGCATGGCGCTGTCCGGGTCGTACACGCCTTGTTCCACGGTGGAGGTGGGGCGGGCCGGGAGCCACGGCGGGTTGCAGACGACGAGGGCGGCGCGGCCCGCCGGGTAGAGGTCCCCGCTGTCGGTGACGTCCACGCGGTCGCCGATGCCGAGCCGTTCGACGTTGTCGCGCGCGCAGGCGAGCGCGCGGGGACTGCTGTCGGTGGCGACGATCCGGCCCAGGCCGCGGTGGGCGAGGACGGCGGCGAGCACGCCGGTGCCGGTGCCGAGGTCGAAGGCGACCGCGGGGGCGCCCTGGGCGGCGGCGGGCAGCGGTGCGTCGCCGACGAGATCGACGTACTCGCCCCTGACCGGGGAGAACACGCCGTAGTGCGGGTGGATGCGGGCGTCGAGCGCCGGGATCGGCACGCCCTTGCGGCGCCATTCGTGGGCGCCGATCACACCGAGCAGCTCGCGCAGCGACACGACCGTGCGGTGCCGGGGCGGGCCGTAGGCCTCGGTGCAGGCGGCCCGCACGTCGGGGGCGCGGCGCAGGGCGAGCCCGTGGTCGTCCTCCAGGACGACGAGGAGCATGCCGAGGATCCTGGCCCGGTGGCCGCGGGCCTGCCGGTGCCGGTGGAACGTCTCGGCCGGGGTGGCCCCGGGCTTCGGAGTCCGCCGGTCGAGCCGCCGCCCGAGGGCACGCAGGAGCTGCCGCGCGCCCTGGTAGTCCCCGCG
The DNA here is from genome assembly GCF_030388665.1 of Streptomyces flavofungini. Taxonomy (NCBI): domain Bacteria; kingdom Bacillati; phylum Actinomycetota; class Actinomycetes; order Kitasatosporales; family Streptomycetaceae; genus Streptomyces; species Streptomyces flavofungini. Next base: position 2,126,658 of record NZ_CP128846.1, read on the forward strand.
CCACAGCAGCGCGGTGCCCTCGCACACCAGGCGGTAGGCGGCGTCGGCCTTCATCCGGTCGTCGGCGACGATGACGCGCCGGGGGGCGGGGAGGCCGCTCTCGGAGTGCCAGGGGGCGGTGTGGGTGAGGCTGGTGGGGGCCGTGGGGGCGGTGGGAGTGCCGTCGGCGTGGCCGTCGCCGTCACCGGTGTCCGCCGTGCGTCCCCGCCGGGCCTTGGTCGGCCGGATGTCCTCGGTCCAGGTGATGTCGGTGTGGTCGGACATCGACGGCTCGTCAACTCCTCGTGGTCGCGGGTGCGCGGGGCCCGGGGCCGCGGAGCGACCGGGAAGCGTCTGGGGAAGTCAGGGCCTCAGGACGATTCCACAGCGGCCGTCCCCTGGCAAACCCGGACTTCCCACGCGAACGCCGTCCGCCGCCGCGCCCCGCCCGTCTCACTCCGCCCCGGCCCCACCGCAGGTCACGGCCTCGCCCCGGTCCCGCTCCGCCGCACTGCGCAGCACACAGAACTCATTGCCCTCCGGGTCCGCGAAGACGACCCACCCCGTGCCGTCGGGCTCGCGCCGGTCGGCGAGCACGACCGCGCCGATCCCCTTCAGCCGCTCGACCTCCTCGTCGCGCGGGCCGTCCGGCTGGAGGCACACGTGCACGCGGTTCTTCACGGTCCTGGGCTCGGGGACGTTCTCGAAGTACAGATGCAGGCCGGTGGGCAGCGCGATCACGGCGGCGGGGTCGCCCGGCCGGTCCTCCTCGTCCAGCGGATGGCCCACCACCTCGCTCCAGAACCGCGCGAGTCCGTACGCGTCGACGCAGTCGAAGGCGACGTTGTAGAGGGAGGCGGGCATGGGGCACGTCCTTTCCGTACGCTCCCGGGCTGGGCGCGCATTGTCTCCCGCGCCTCCCCTCATCTCCCACGGATTTCCGCCGGGCGTCCCCTCACGCAGTCAGTACGCAGGGCGTACGCAGGCAGTACGGAGGCAGTACGCAGGCCGCGCTCATGCCTCGCGCGGGCGTGAGGCAGGTCGTGCGCAGCCCTGAGGCAGGTCGCGCGCAGGCTCCGGGCAGGCCTCGGGCACGCCCCGCCTACCCGATTAATCCTATTTGCACAGTTATCTTCGCCGCATGATCACTCGTGCACAGCAGCGGGCCGCCCGCACCTCCCTGATCGCCCTCGCTGCGGCGACCCTGACCACCCTCAGCGCCTGCTCCTCGTCCCCCACACCCGCGTCGCACCCCCACCGACCCGCCCCCCACCACAGCTCCCCCGCCGAGAAGGCGGCCCCGCCCACCCTCGCCCCCGGCCCCCAGGGCCTCACCCCGGTCTTCAAGAACGCCCCCCGCGCGCGGCAGGGGGCGCCCACCGTCGCCCTCACCTTCGACGCCGACATGACGGCCGGTCAGGGCCCCCGTGCCCGGGCGGGCGAGCGCTTCGACAATCCGGCCCTGGTCGACACCCTGCGCCGCCTGAAGGTCCCGGCCACGTTCTTCCTGACGGGCCGGTGGGCGCAGGAGTACCCGGCGCAGGCCAGGGCCATCGGCCGCGACCCCCTCTTCGAGGTCGCCAACCACTCGTACAGCCACTACTCCTTCACCCCCGACTGCTACGGCCTGCCCAGCGTCGCCCCGCACCGCATGCGCGCCGACGTGGAGCGCGCCTTCACCGCCTTCCGCGCGGCAGGCGTGGAGCGGCCGGTGCCGTACTTCCGCTTCCCGGGCGGCTGTTACGACCAGCGGGCGCTGCGCGCGCTCGCCCCGGCCGGGGTGACCGCCGTGCAGTGGGACGTGGTGGGCGGCGACGCGTTCGCCACGGACCCCGACGCGGTGGCCCGGCAGGTGCTCGACGGGGTGCGGCCCGGCTCGGTCGTCGTCCTGCACTGCACGCGCAGCGCGGCCCCCGCGACGGAGCGTGCCCTGCGCACGGTCGTCCCGAAGCTGCGCGAGCGCGGGTTCCGCTTCGTCCGGGTCTCGGAGCAGATCGGGGCCGCGCGCACCGCGCGGGAGGTGCGGTCGGCCGCAGCCGACGGGTCGGCGGGGCGTCGCCCGCAGGCCTGACCGCACCCTTCCGGCCCCTCGGCGGCGGCACCGGCGTGACGTGGTGTCCGATGCGATGTGCGCGCGCAGACCCTCCCGCGCAGACCCTCCTCCGCCTCATCGGCCTCGGCTGACGCGGCGCCCGGAAGCTGCCCGGTGGGCCCGAGGCCGTCCGGTGGGCCCGAGGCCGTCGATGGGCGGGCCCGGTCATCCGGCCCGCCGGACGGAACCTAGGCTCGCCTCATGGCGGACGACGACGAGTACTGCGCCCCTGCCCCCACGACCGGCCCCCACCCGGCGGCCGGTCCCCCGTTCGCGGAGTGCGTGCTGTGCCGGGAGCCCACGGAGTACCCGGAGTCCCACCGTGGCATCACGCTGTGCCCGGTCTGCGAGTGGCAGGAGGCTCAGCGGACGGCTTGCTCGGGCTGAGCGCGAGCAGGAGCGGGAGCAGGAACGGCCCGTCCGGGCGAGCGCAGCAACGGTCGGCTGGTGAGGGCTCCGACGGCCGTGCCGAGGACGGCCGTGGCGAGGAACGTGGTGAGGTCGAGCACGGGCTGCCCGCCCTGGACGCCGACGGCGAGGAACGCGGCGTACAGGACGACCGGCGCGAGCCAGCGCTGGGAGCGCAGGAGGAGAGCGGTCTGGTAGCGCAGCAGGGCGATCACCGGCGCAGGTCCTCGTCGTTGAGCAGGTGCTGGTGCTGGTGCTGGTGCTGGTGCTGGTGCTGGTGCCCGGGCTCGGGCCTGGGCTCGGCTGCGGCTCTGCCGCCGGGCCCGGCGGCCGGTACGCGTCGAGCACCCGGTACGTCGCCCCGCCCGTCGCCGTCCGCTGCCGCGCCCCCGACCGCCCCGCCCTCCTTCCTCCGGTTCACCGACACCACGTGCCATGGCGGGTGGGCCGTGAGGAGCGCGCGCAGGGCGAGGTCCGAGTGGGCCGCGGCGACGGCCAGGCGGGTGGTACCGTCCGGGCCGGGGGTGACGGTGCCGTCGGCGCGGGTCACCGTCTCGGGGAGCGGGGGCGGCGTCCCGTGGGGCCCGCGGGCCTCGATGACGACGACGGGACCGCGGGACACCCCCGGTCCGGGTGCCGCCCCGGCCGAACTCCCCTTTCCCGCCACCTGGTTCACGGCGGTCCCCGTGATCGCGTACGTCTCGTCGGCGTGCCCCGCGAGGCGGCGCGGGTCGTGGTCGACGTGGACGCCGGCCCGCACGTCGAGGGCGACGTCCCGGAGCACCCACGGGCCGCGGAGGCCGTAGCGGCGGCCGACGGCGTCGAGGCGCAGCAGGGGGTCGCTGGTCATGCGCCTCATCCTCGCGCACGGCCTCGCGCGGGCCCGGATCCGGGGGTGCGGGCCGCACCGGAGCCGCGATCACCGCCCTGGCAGACTGGACGGGTGACCAGCAACACGCCCCGCCCGGACGACTCCCCGCAATCGCAGGCTTCCCAGGACACCGGGGCCGCCGAGGGTGCCGCCCCCGACAGCCCCTTCCGTGTCGCGCGCACACCGCGCGACGAGGCCCCGCAGTTCGTGCTGCCCCTGGTGGCCCGGATCGAGCGGTCCGCGGCCCCGGCCCGTACGGACGCGCTGGAGACGGCGGCCCGCGCGGTCCTGACGATCCTCAGCGACGAGCGGGCGCTCGGCGAGGGAGAGTGGGCGCGGGCGATGCGGGACTGGCAGGACGCCCGCATCCGCAAGGTGGTGCGCAGGGCGCGCGGCGCGGAGTGGCGGCGGGCCGAGGCGCTGGACGGCATCACGGTGACGGGCAAGTCGGCCGAGGTGCGGGTGTATCCGCCGGTGCCGCTCGACGGCTGGCCCAAGGACCTGGCCCGGCTCCAGGTCTCCGGCACGGACCTGGACGACCCGGAGCCCCCGCGGGACCCCGACCCGGCCACGCCCGTCCTCTGGCTGAACCCCGACATCACCATGTCGGCGGGCAAGGCGATGGCCCAGGCGGGCCACGGCGCCCAGCTGGCCTGGTGGGACCTCTCCGCCGGGGACCGCACGGCCTGGCGCGAGGCCGGCTTCCCCCTGTCCGTCCGCACCGCCCCCGCGGCCCGTTGGCCCGAACTGACCACGAGCGGCCTCCCCGTGGTCCGCGACGCGGGCTTCACGGAGATCGCCCCCGGCTCCTGCACGGTGGTGGCCGACCACCCGGCGCTGCGGCGCGCCTGAGCTCCGCCCCGCCCTACTTCACCTTCCCCCCGAAGATCGCCGCCTCCGTCTCGAAGTCCGGTGTGACCTCGATCTGCAGGTACTTCTGCGACTTGGGCAGTTCGCAGCCCAGCGTCGCCGTGATGGAACGGCCGGGGCGCAGATGGGTCTGGGGCGGGCCGTCCAGGCCGTTCTCGCTGTCGAAGATCTGCTCGCCGTCCTTGGCCTCGTCCCCGTACTGGCACAGGACCGACAGCGCGCTCATGTCGATGACCTTGTCCGTGCCGTTCTTGAGCCTCAGGGTGAACTTGACGTACGGAGTGCGCTCCGGTGAGGCGTACGGGCCCGAGACGCCGCGGGAGAAGCCGGACAGCGACACCTCGTTCTTGTTCTCGTAGACCGCGGTGCCGGTGAGCCCGTGGGTGTCGTCCTTGGAGTCGGTGGCCGCGCCGGGCTCGGACTCGGCGTCGGGCGACGGTTCGGAGTCCGATCCCTCCGAGCCGGCGGGCGCGTCGTCCGCCGTGACGGTCTTGGTGACCGTCACGGCGGGGCGCGGCTTGTCGCCGTCGCCGCAGGCGGTGAGCGCGGTGCCGAGCGCGAGCACCGCGGCCGCGGCGAACAGGGTGCTCCTGACCGCGATGCCGGTGCGCGAGGCGGCTCCGGCGTCACCTCTGGCGTCCGCGCCGCTGTCAGCCGTTTCGACGTTCATGTGCAGTCCCCCCAAGGACGGTGCGTAGACGTCCGATTGTGGAGGATGTGTGAACGGCGGTGGTGGCGTGCGCACGCATCGTGGCCGAGCCGTGACACGGCCGCCCGCGCCTCACCCTTGCAGCGCCCCCTCCACCGGCCACGCCCGCAGCGTCGCGTCCAGCCGGTCGTACGCCTCGTCGAACCACTCGTCGGTGAGCGTGACGGTCGCCGTGACCGTGGTCAGGGACATCGTGTGGTCGGCGATCGTGACGTGGGCGCGCTCGCCGTCCGGGTCGAGTTCGACGAGGAGTTCGGGGGCGCGGCCACCCTCGCGCCAGGCGCTGTCGTCGCCGCCGTCCAGGGCGTCGAGGGTCTCACGCCACTGCGTGAGGTCCTCCGGCGACACCGACGTGGCGAGCGTGCCCCGGACGAAGGCGGTGTCGACGAGGATCTCGCCGACGAGTTCGTCGATTCCGGGGCGTCCCGGAGCGGGACGCTTCCCGGTGATCCTGACGACGACGCTGTTGTCCTCGCCCTCAAGGCGGATCAGGTCGATCGGCTCCGCAGGCGTCATGGCCCCTCCCATTTCCCCGTGTGGTGTCCCCGTGCGGCCCGTTCACGCACGGGCCGTTCCCCGCATGGCCCGTTCCCCGTGCGGCCCGCGTCCTTCCGGACCCTAGTGGACGGCACTGACAACGCCGAGGCCGCGCACCACCCGCCCACACACCCACGGAACGTGACCCCCGTCACAGAACCTTCACGTCGCTGAACATCGCCTCCGCCCCTCCCGTACCTTCCCGTACCACCAAGTGGCCCGGCCCCGGCCGGGATGCGACTCGGGAGGCACTTTGCAGCGCATCAGGCACATGGGGCGTATCAACGGCACGGCCCTGATCATCGCGGCCCTCGTCGTCACCGTGGGGGCCCTCGCCTTCCCGGTATGGTCCTACGCCGACCGCTCGGGCACGGGCGAGGCGAACCTCAACGCCGGGAGCGTGTCGACGCGTTGGGGGCCGCTGTCCGCCACCGACCGGGACTTCCTCGTGAAGGTGCGCCTCGCCGGACTCTGGGAGATACCCGCCGGACAGCAGGCCGTGGAACGCGCGCCGAGCAAGGCCGTCAAGGAGGCGGGCGACCATCTGATCGTCGGCCACACCGACCTCGACCAGCGGGTGCGGGGTGTCGCCTCACAGCTGAGCGTCGAGCTGCCGAACCAGCCCAACGCCCAGCAGCAGGGCTGGCTACGGGAGTTGACCGACGCGAGCGGCGAGGACTACCAGCGCAAGTTCGCCAACCTGCTGCGCGTCTCGCACGGCAAGGTCTTCGCCCTCATCGCCCAGGTCCGGGACACCACCCGCAACTCCCTCGTGCGCCAGCTCGCCTCCGACGCCAACCAGACCGTCCTCGACCACATCACGATGCTCGAGGGCACCGGCTACGTCGACTTCGACGCCATCGCGAACGACACCGCGGGCAAGTCCACCGCGAGCCCCACCGGCCCCCCGCCGCCCGACGGCGACACTCCCCCGCAGCCCGCCCCCGCGAGCCCCACCGGCGACGTCTCCGGCACCTCGCGGCCCTCCCCCGGCCCTCCGGGCACCGTCAACACCGATCGGCCCGAACCTCAAATGTAGCTCTGAAACCCCTGATCAGAAGGTTCACCCCGGTCTGGCGCGGTCATGACTACGGCTACGTGAACGTCCGGGGAGGACCAGCGGCAAGGAGGGGGAACGACGATGACCGCACGGGGGACGACAGCGGTACGGGAGACAGCAGCGGCACAGGAGACAGCGGTAACCGCACGAGGAACGACGACCCAACTGGGGACCGGCATCGGATGGCGACCGGAGATCGCCGACGCCGTCGAGCGCATGCCCGGCATCGACTGGGTCGAGGCCGTCGCCGAGAACGTGTGCCCGGGCCACCTGCCCGACTCGCTGCTGCGGCTGCGCGAGCGCGGCGTGGCCGTCGTGCCGCACGGCGTCTCGCTCGGCCTCGGCGGCGCGGAGCGCCCGGACGAGGCCCGGCTCACCGCGCTCGCGGAGCGCGCGCAGGCACTCGGCTCACCGCTCGTCACCGAGCACATCGCCTTCGTACGGGCCGGTGGCGCCCTCACCGCGTCGCCGCACCTCGAAGCGGGACACCTGCTGCCCGTGCCGCGCACCCGCGACGCGCTCGCCGTGCTGTGCGAGAACGTCCGCATCGCCCAGGACGCGCTGCCCGTACCGCTCGCCGTCGAGAACATCGCCGCCCTCATCTCCTGGCCCGGCGAGGAGATGACGGAGGGGCAGTTCCTGTACGAGCTGGTGGAGCGGACCGGCGTCCGGCTGCTCATCGACGTCGCCAACCTGCACACCAACCACGTCAACCGGGGCGAGGACCCGGCCCGCGCCCTGGACGAGCTGCCGGTGGAGGCCATCGCGTACGTCCACGTGGCGGGCGGCTTCGAGCGGGACGGCGTCTGGCACGACAGCCACGCCCACCCCGTGCCCCGGCCCGTCCTCGACATCCTCGCCGACCTCGCCGCGCGCACCCGGCCGCCGGGGGTGCTCCTGGAGCGGGACGAGAACTTCCCCGAGGGCGACGAGCTGGAGCGGGAGCTGGCGGCGATCCGGGACACGGTGGCGACGGCGACGACCACGTCCACGGCGTCCACGGCGTCGGCGGCGCTCCCGGAGGCGTTTCCGGCGGCGGCCCCAGCTCCGGACCGCGCGCCGGACCCGGCCGCCGGACCCGCGCCCACCACGCCCGCGCCCGAGCCGGCCGCCACCCCCGAAGCCCGCCAGCGCGTCGCCCTCGCCCAGGCCGCCCTGCTCTCCGCCCTCGTCGCCGGCACCCCCGCGCCGGAGGGCTTCGACGGGGCACGCCTGAGGGTGCAGAGCCGGGCGCTGGCCGCCAAGCGGGCCGACGTGGTGGCGAAGGTCGCCCCCGAACTCCCGTGGATCGTCGGCGAGACGTACCGCGCGGACTTCCTCGGCTACGCCCGCACCCGCCCCATGACGGGCGGCTACCGCCAGGACGCGCTGGACTTCGCCGAGCACCTGCTGCTCGCCGGGCGGCCCGAGGACGCGGCGGCGCGGGGCGAGCTGACGGCCTGGTGGCTGGAGCGCTCGGGCCCGAAGCCGCTCGACGGGCGCCCCCTCACCCGCTGGCTGCGCACCCGGGCGGCCCGGATCGCGCTGCGCAAGGCGCGGCGGCGCACCCCCGGCCACGCAGGCGTGGACGCCGACCCCGCCCCGGCGACGTAGCCAACTGCCCCATTTCGTACAGCCGTTGACGTACTCCGTCCGGTATGCGGGACGCCTCCCCCGCGCCGCGCACTAGCGTGCGGTGGCGCGACAGGAGGCGTCATGCGTTCCCGAATCATCAGCGGCACCGGTCTCGTCCTCACGGGGCTCGTGGCCACGCTGGCCGCGCTGGTCTATCCCGTGTGGTCGTACGAGGACCGCTCGGGCACCGGCCTCGACGCGCTCACCTCGCAGACCGTGTCGACCGACTACGGACCGCTGTCCGCGCTCGACCGGGACTTCATCACCAAGGTGCGGCTCGCGGGCCTGTGGGAGCTGCCCGCGGGCCAGCAGGCCGGGGAGCGCGGCACCACCCGGGCCGTGCACGTCGCGGGCAAGCACCTGGTCGAGGGGCACACGTTCCTGGACGCGCGGGTGCGCGAGGTGGCGGCGGCGCTGCGGCTCGAACTGCCCAGCCAGCCCAGCGCCCAGCAGCGGCGCTGGCTCGCGGAGCTGAGCGCGGAGCGCGGCACGGCGTACGACGTGAAGTTCGCGAACATCCTGCGGCGCGCGCACGGCACGGTCTTCTCGCTGGTGGCGGAGGTCCGCGCCACCACCCGCAACTCCCAGGTGCGCGCACTCGCCGACGACGCGAACACCACGGTCCTCGACCACATCAAGGTCCTGGAGGGGACGGGCCTCGTCGACTTCGACGGCCTGGCCCGCGACGCCGCCACGTCCACGACCCCGCCACCGGACCGCTCCCCCGCGCCCCCCGGCCCCCAGGACTCCCCGCCCCCCGCGGCACCGGTGTCCCCGACTCCCACGTACTCCCTGCCCCCCGCCGTCTCACGGCCCGCGCCCGGACTGCGCGACTGAGGCAGGACGGTGGGGCCGGACCGGCGGGACAGCCAGTGCGGCGGGGGCGTCCACATCGTGGAATACCGGTAGCGGCGTCACAGCTCCTTCACATAGAAATCCGGCATGTTCTGGGTCCCGCTGCTGCTCCTCGCCTGTGCTCTCGCCGCGCTGTCCTGCGGCCGACTCTGCGTGGCGGCCGTGCGGGCCGCGGCCAGTGAGCCGCGCGGGGCGCACGAGGGACGGCGTCTGACGCTGTACGAGGCGGCGTTCCTGTCGGGCGGGCCCGGCCGGGTCGTCGACGTGGCACTGCTCTCGATGGCGCGGGGGCGGCGGCTCCTGCTCGCGCACACGGGATGGGCGACCGTGGTGGATCCGGTGCCCGGGGACGACCTGGAGCGGTCGGTGCTCGGGGCGATAGGTCCGGCCGGGCAGTCGCGGATCGCGCCGGTGCGCACGGCCGCGGCGGCCGGTGACGGGGTGCGGGCGCTCGCGGACCGGCTGGTCGCGGCGGGACTCGCGGTGCCGGACGGGATGTGGTCGGGGATCGCGGGCGCGGCGCGGCAGGTGCGGGCGGCCGCGGTCGCCGTCGTGGTCCTCGGGGCGTGCGCGACGCTGCTTCCCGCCGAGGGTCGGGAGGGGGAGCTGCCGGTCGCGGTCTGGTTCGCGCTGCCGTTCTTCCTCACCGTGAGCTGCCTGGCCATCGCCCGCTTCGAGGTGCCGACCACGCGCTGGGCGTCCCCGGCGGGGCGGCGGCTGCTCGGCGCGCTGCCCTCGCGGGACGACCTGACGTCGGTGGCCGTGCGGGGCCTGCGCGCCCTGGAGGACCCGGCGCTGCGCGCCGCGCTCTCCCACCGGGACCCGAACCTCGACGGGTACCGCGACGCCCGGCCGTAGGGCTGCGCGCGGCCGGTTCGAGGGGCCATTGGGGCGCGACTCGCGACGCCCGCGGGCCGGTGCTGGACTTTGCCGCCCTTCGAACTAAGTATCCCTTTTGTTGTGATTTTGCGATTTACGCGATCACTTGGGCCCGCGCCGCGAAAGGGACACAGAACAGCGATGAGAGCACCAGCAACCGCCGCCGCCCGGTACAGAGCCGTCAGAGCCGTCGGCACCATCGGCTCCCTCGCCCTGACCGCCCTCGCCGCGGCCCCCGCGAGCGCCGCCCCCCTCTCCGGCGCCTTGGCCACCCCCTCCTCCGAGACCCTCGGCACCGCCCTCGCCGCCCAGCGCGCCCAGATCGCCGGCATCGACTTCGGCCCCTGCCCGCGGGTGGAGAACCTGCCGCCGTCCGTGGAGTGCGGCACGGTCGCCGTCCCCCTCGACTACGCCCACCCCGACGGCAAGCAGATCCGGCTCACCGTCAGCCGCGTCGAGGCCACCGGGAAGTCGGGCCGGGCCGTGGTGTCGCGGCAGGGCGCGCTCGTCTTCAACCCGGGCGGCCCGGGCGCGTCCGGGATGTACTTCCCGATGGTCGGCCCGATGCCGGAGTGGCGGCGCATCGCGGCGGCGTACGACCTCGTCGGCTACGCCCCGCGCGGGGTGGGCCGCTCCGCGCCGCTGTCCTGCCAGGACCCCGAGCAGTTCACCAAGGCGCCCACCAACTCGCCGACGCACCCCGACGCCTCGTACAAGGCGGAGCGCATCGCGCGGGCGAAGGCCTACGCACGCGGCTGCGCCCGGCACGCGGGCCCGGACCTGCGGCACTACACCACCCTCAACAACGCCCGGGACCTGGACGTCCTCCGCGCCGCGCTCGGCGAGCGGAAGCTGACGTTCATGGGCGCCTCGTACGGCACCTACATCGGCTCCGTCTACGCGACGCTGTTCCCCGGGCACGTGCGCCGCATGGTCTTCGACTCGGCGGTCAACCCGTCCCCGGACCAGATCTGGTACGCCAACAACCTGGACCAGTCCTTCGCCTTCGAGCGACGCTGGGCGGACTTCCGCACCTGGGTCGCCAAGCACCACAAGACGTACCGCCTGGGCACCACGCCCGAGGAGGTGCAGCGCTCCTACGAGACCGTCCGCGCCGAGCTGACGCACAAGCCCGCGGGCGGCAAGGTCGGCTCCTCGCAGCTGCGGGCGGCGTTCCTGCGGGCCGCGTACTACGACGACTACTGGCCGATGCGGGCGACGGCCCTCTCACAGTATCTGAAGGGCAACCCGCAGCCGCTGATCCAGCAGGCCGCGCCGCATCCGGCGGCGGCCGCCGAGGACGAGAACGGCAACGCCGTCTACACGGCCGTCGAGTGCAACGACGCCGCCTGGCCCACCGACTTCCCCACCTGGGACCGCGACAACTCCGCCCTCGCGCGCATCGCCCCGTTCGAGACCTGGGACAACGCCTGGATGAACCTGCCGTGCGCCTACTGGCCCGCGCCGCGCCAGCAGCCCCTGGACGTGCGCACCGCCCCGGGCGCGCTGCCCCCGACCCTGATCCTGGCCGCCGAGCGGGACGCGGCGACGCCGTACGAGGGCGCTCTCGAACTGCACCACCGGCTCGCGGGTTCGGTCCTCGTGACCGAGAAGGACGCGGGCACGCACGGCATCGCGGGCGGCCCGAACGCCTGCGTCAACGGCCACACGGAGGCGTATCTCCTGGAGGGCGAGCTCCCGGTGCGGCGCGCGTCGTGCGCGCCGCACCCGGAACCGAAGCCGCTGTCGACGGGACGGGCGGCGGGTCTTCCCAAGCCGCTCTAGGCGTCAGAGCGCCCCCAGGCGCTCCAGCGGGAACGGCGGCTGGGCCAACGGACGCACCGCCAGCCGCGTCAGCGGCAGGACGTTGTCATCGCCGGCGGTGCGGTTGGCATGCAGTACGCCACAGTGGGTGCAGCGGTGGACGAGGACCCACTCGCCGTCTCCTCGTACGGAGATGGCGAGGGGTTCCATCCTGGCTCCGCAGTCCGCCGCCCGGTCGCCCGGGGTGTCGTCGAGGTGACGGCTCCACAGGCAGTTCGGGCAGTGGTTGCGGTGGTCGGTGCCCGGTGCGGTCATCGACACGTCGAGACCGCACTGCAGGCAGCGGAAGGACTGGGCGCGAGCTTCAGTGCGCGCCCGCCGCGAGGTGTTGCGTGACATGGGAGAGAGAACTCCTGAGCGATGCGGAACGGGGTGAACTCGAGAGATTCCGCAGGGCCCTGGGCATACAACACCGGCTTCCATCAGAGGGGTTCGACTGAAGGGTCGTTCGACCTCTCAGGCAGAGGTTCGACCTCTCGATGAAACCCTCCGCGCGGCGGGCGCGGCAACCGGATTTCGGCTCAGGCGAGGCCCGCCACGAGGTCCGCCACGGACTTGCGGCGGCCGGTGAAGAACGGGACCTCCTCGCGGACGTGCATGCGGGCCTCGGAGGCGCGCAGGTGCCGCATGAGGTCGACGATGCGGTACAGCTCGTCGGCCTCGAAGGCCAGCAGCCACTCGTAGTCGCCGAGGGAGAACGAGGCGACCGTGTTGGCGCGCACGTCGGGGAAGCCGCGGGCCATCTTGCCGTGGTCGGCGAGCATGCGGCGGCGGTCCTCGTCGGGCAGCAGGTACCAGTCGTAGGAGCGCACGAAGGGGTACACCGAGACGTAGTCGCGGGGCGTCTCGTCGGCGAGGAACGCCGGGATGTGCGACTTGTTGAACTCGGCGGGGCGGTGCAGCGCCATGTTCGACCAGACCGGCTCCAGGGCGCGGCCGAGCTTGGTGCGCCGGAAGAGGTTGTACGCCTCCTGGAGCTCGTCGGCGGTCTCCGCGTGCCACCAGATCATGACGTCGGCGTCGGCGCGCAGGCCGGACACGTCGTAGGTGCCGCGGACGGTGATGTCACGGGCCGCGAGCTTGTCGAACAGCTCCTGGACCTCGTCGGCGTACCCGAGGCGGCTCTCGGGCAGGACGTCGCGCAGCTTGAAGACGGACCACAGGGTGTAGCGGATGACCTCGTTGAGGTCCTTGGCCTTCTTGCCGGCGTTCGGGATCTTGGCGGGGGCGTCGTCACTCATGCGGCCATTCTCCCGCGCCGCCGCGCAGGCTCCGCACCGGGTTCGCGGTGAGCTCGCGCACGCCCGCCCGTCGCCCACCACCACCCTCAACCGAAGCGCTGCGCGCTGTCCCTCTTGCCTGCGACATCCCCCGTCTTGCCGCCGACATCCCCCGTCAGCCGGTCCACCGCCGCGTTGGCGCTGGCGATGCAGGCGGGGATGCCCACTCCGTCGTACGCGGCCCCGCAGACCGCGAGGCCCGGCATCCGCCCCACGTGCTCGCGGACGCGGGCCACGCGCGCGTGGTGGCCCACGGGGTACTGCGGCAGGCCGCTGTCCCAGCGGGTGACGGCCGAGGCGACGGGCGCCGCGTCGAGGCCGGTGGCGGCGCGCAGATCCCCCCGCGACACGTCGACCAGCTCGTCGTCCGGGCGGCCCAGGTCCTTCTCGTCGCCGTACCGCCCCACGGACGTGCGCAGCACGAACAGCTCCGGGTCCTGGTCCGCGATCCACCCCCACTTCTGGCTCGCGAACGTCGACGCCTTGATGGTCCGCCCGTCCACGGGCGGCACCAGGAACCCGCTCCCCTCGGGCAGCGCGCCCACGTCGGCCCTGCGGTAGGCGAGGGTGATCAGCGCCATGGAGGCGTACTCGACGGCGCGCAGCTCGGCGGCGGCGCCGGGGACGTCGTGCTCCAGGAGACGGGCGGCGTGCGGGGCGGGCACGGCGAGGACGACGGCGTCGGCCTCCAGGTCCCAGTCGTCGACGTACACCTCCCAGCCGTCCTCGACCCGGCGCAGCCCGTGGACGGCGCTCTTCAGGAGGATCTCGCCGCCCCGCGCCCGCACCGACTCCGCGACGGCGAGCGGCAGTCGGCCGACGCCGCCGTCGATGCCCATGAAGACGGGGCCCTGCTGCTGGTTCCCGGCGGCGCGGGCCTGGAGGTCGCGGACGCCCTCGGTGAGGGAGGTGTGGGTGCGGGCGGCCTCGAAGAGCTGCGGGACGGCGGAGCGCATCGAGATGCGGTACGCGTCCCCGGCGTACACCCCGCCGAGCAGGGGCTCCACCAGGCGGTCCACGACCTCGCGGCCGACCCGGCGGGCGACGTACTCCCCGACCGCGACGTCGTCACCGACCTCGGTGGGCGGCAGTTCGCGGTCCCGCCCGATACGGCGCAGGCCCTCGTCGGAGAGCACCCCGGCGACGGCGGACGCGTCGCCGGGCACGCCCATGACGTGCCCCTTGGGCATGGGCCGCAGCGCGCCGCGGGTCCAGATCGCGGCGCTCGCCGTCGCCGGTGCCTGAAGCCGGTCGCCGAGGCCCACCTCGCGGGCCAGACCGACCGCCTCCGGCCTGCGGGCCAGCATGGACTCGGCGCCGAGGTCGACGTGTACGCCCGCGATCTCGCCCGCGCGCAGCTTCCCGCCGAGCCGGTCGGAGGCCTCGAGGACGGTGACGCGCGCTCCGGCGTCGAGGAGTCGGTGCGCGGCGGCGAGACCCGCGATGCCGCCACCGATGACGACGACGTGGCCGAGGCCGCCCGGGGGGCCGTCGGGGGCGGAGGGGTGCTGGCTCGTCCGTGTGTCCGCTGCGCGCATGCCCCCACTCTCTCAGAGCCCCTCCGCAGTGCTTCCGGGCACCTGAACGCCTCCGGCCCAGTCACCCGCACACCCTCCGGTCCCCGGCACGCTTCCGGACGAGTCCCGTCCGTGACCGCGCCGGAACCTCATCGGGACCACCCGGACCGAACATCGTGACCGGCCCCGGCGTCGTAGGAGCACACTCACCACGATCTCGGGGGTACGTCGATGCACACGTCCAGCACGTCAGGGTCATCCGGTACGGGCGGCGGGCCCGCGCCCGCCGGGGCGCCACCGGCCCCGGGCGCGCCGACGCCCCGCGGCCGGGCGGGGCGCACCGCGCGGCGGGGTCCGCTCACCGGGCTCGCCGCGGTGCTCCTCACCGTGACGCTCGCGCTCGCGGGGTGCGGCGCGGGCGGCGACAGCGACGACAAGAGCAGTGACTCCGGCGGCGACCGGGCCGCGGGGGCGCAGGCCAGCCAGGGGCCCGCCGACGGCGGCGGCGCCCTGACCGACGAGAGCGGGGCGCGGGACGGCGCCAAGGCGGACGGCGAACGCGCCGGGAGCGGGAAGGAGCGCGCGGGCGGCGACGCCCGGAATCCGTCCGGGCCGCTGCGGGCGGCCGACACCCACATCATCCGCACGGCCTCCCTGACCGTACGCGTCAAGGACGTGCCGCGGGCCCTGGAGCGGGCGCGGACGGCGGCCGAGGGCGCGGGCGGTCTGGTCGGCGACGAGTCCACGGACCGCGACCGGCGCGGCCACGACCGCTCCCGCGTCGTGCTCCGCGTCCCCCAGGACCGCTACGAGCAGGTCCTCTCCGACCTCGCGGGCACGGGGAAGCTGATCAGCCGCAACGCCAAGGCCGAGGACGTCACCGAGGAGGTCGTGGACGTCGAGAGCCGGATCAGGACGCAGCGGGCGAGCGTGGCGCGGGTGCGGGCGCTGATGGACAAGGCCACGAAGATCAGCGACATCGTCTCGCTGGAGGGCGAGCTGAGCGGCCGTCAGGCGGACCTGGAGGCCCTGCTCGCGCGGCAGTCCTCGCTGAAGGACCGTACGACGATGGCCACCATCACGCTCACGCTCACCGAGTCGCCCCTGAGCGGCAGGGACAGTGAGGACGACGAGGGCCCGACGTTCGCGGGCGCGCTGTCCGGCGGCTGGGGCGCGTTCGTGACCATGCTGGGCTGGCTGGCGGTCGCCCTGGCGGCGGCCCTGCCGTTCGCGGCGGTCGCGGCGCTGCTGGTGCTGCTGTGGCTGAGGGTGGTGCGGCCGAGGGCGGCGCGGCGGGCGGTGGCGGTGCCCGCGGGGCCGGGCACGGGGGTGGCCGCGGGCTCGGGCGGGACGGCACCTCCCGCCGGGCCGGGAGGCACGGGGGCCTCTGGTGCCGACGGCACGGGCGGCTCCGGCAGCGGCGGCGGCACCGCCGGGACCGGTCCGGGCAGCGGCGGCGCGAGCGGCCCCGAGGCCCCCAAGGCCCCGAAGGCCCCGGGCGGTTCGTGACCGACGCGGGGGCGGTGCAGGGTCCCGGTGCCGTGCCGGGGGCGGCGCCGGGGCCCGAACTGACCCCGCCCCGTAGCGTGTCCGCATGAGTGAACGACTGGTGGTCATCGGAGGGGACGCGGCCGGGATGTCGGCCGCGTCGCAGGCGCGCAGGCTGAAGTCGCCGCAGGAGCTGGAGATCGTCGCGTTCGAGCGGGGCAACTTCACCTCGTTCTCGGCGTGCGGGATCCCCTACTGGGTGGGCGGCGAGGTCGCCGAGCGGGACGACCTGATCGCGCGGACGCCCGCGGAGCACCGGGAACGCGCGATCGACCTGCGGATGCGCACCGAGGTCGTCGAGATCGACGCGCGGGAGCGGCGGGTGTGGTCGCGGGACCTCACCTCGGGCGCCGAGGAGTGGACCGCGTACGACAAGCTCGTGATCGCCACCGGCGCCCGGCCGCTGCGCCCGGACCTGCCCGGCATCGACGCGCCGGGCGTGCACGGCGTGCAGACCCTGGACGACGGCCAGGCGCTGCTCGACGCCCTCACGCGGACGGAGGGCCGCCGTGCCGTCGTGATCGGCGCGGGCTACATCGGCGTCGAGATGGCGGAGGCCCTGCTCCGCCGCGGCTACGAGGTCACAGTGGTCAACCGCGGCCAGGAGCCGATGTCCACGCTCGACCCGGACATGGGCCGCCTGGTGCACGAGGCGATGACCGGCATGGGCATCACGATGGTGAACGACGCCGAGGTCACCAAGATCCTCACCGGGGACGACGGGCGCGCCAGGGCCGTGGCCACCGAGGACCGCGAGTTCCCCGCGGACGTGGTGGTGCTCGGGATCGGCGTACGCCCCGAGACGGCGCTCGCGCGCGCCGCGGGCCTGCCCCTCGGGGAGCACGGCGGGCTGCTCACCGACCCGGCGATGCGGGTGCGCGGGCCGGTCGCGGACGGGACGATCTGGGCGGGCGGCGACTGCGTGGAGGTCCTGGACCTGGTCTCGGGCCGACAGCGGCACATCGCGCTCGGCACGCACGCGAACAAGCACGGGCAGGTCATCGGGGCGAACGTCGGCGGCGGGTACGCCACGTTCCCCGGCGTCGTCGGCACCGCCGTGAGCAAGGTCTGCGACCTGGAGATCGCCCGCACGGGCCTGCGCGAGAAGGACGCAGGGGCGGTGGGCCTGCAGTACGTGACGGTGACCATCGAGTCGACGAGCCGGGCCGGGTACTACCCCGGGGCGGCCCTGATGACGGTGAAGATGCTGGCCGAGCGGCGCACGGGCCGACTGCTCGGCGTCCAGATCGTGGGCCGTGAGGGCGCGGCCAAGCGGGTCGACGTGGCGGCCGTGGCGCTGACGGCGGGCATGACGGTCGAGCAGATGACGGCGCTCGACCTCGGGTACGCGCCGCCGTTCTCACCCGTGTGGGACCCGGTCCTGGTGGCGGCGCGCAAGGCGGTGGCGGCGGTGCGGGCCGGCGGGGCCTGAGGGGCGGCGGGACCGGCCCCGGGGGGTGGCGCGGTCCGCACCCTTGCGGCGGCGGGTCCCGGGGGCACGCCCGGCCGACGCGGCGCGCGATGGGACGCGGGGCCGGATACCCCCCGCCCACCGCTCCCCCGGAACGCGACTCTCTCGCAGGTCAGAACGCGCTTTCCTCCATTCCGACGCGGCATCCGGCAACCCCTGGGGCGTGGCCGATTCCCGTCATTGGTCCGGTCCACTGAAAAAAGCCGAACACACCGGGCGCACGCCCCATACATGCACATGCCACGCACTACGGCTCCGAGGCAGCCCGAACCCCGCTGAGCGGCCACGCGGTCCTCACCATCGGACACCCGGCGACACCACGCCCACCCCTATCGACCCCATCCGCCCCATGTCGCACCTCTCATCAGCTACCCGCTCTTTTCCGCCACTTTTCACAGAATCGGCACGGGCCTCACAGCCGAGCCGCACCATGTGACGCGTCAGAGTGGAACGAACACGCACGGCAACATGCGTTCGATTCACCGTGGGGGGGGAGCCGCCACGGGCCGGACTCCCACCCGTCGGGGGGCGGGTGGGAGTCCGGCAGGCGGATGGGGGGGCTCCCTCCCGGGCCCAGGGGGGCGTCGTACGGCGTCGGGCCCGGGGAGGGACGCACGCGAGCCGCCGCTCCGGCCTCCGCCAGGAGGGGGCCGGGGCAGCGGCTCGCGCTGTGCTCGTCCCTCAGGCGGTACGCGTGTGGACGTACTCCACGAGCCGGGTGAGGGCGTCGGGGTCGGTGCTGGGCAGCACGCCGTGGCCGAGGTTGAAGACGTGGCCCTCGAGACCGGCGGCCGCGGCGAGCACCTCGTCGGCCTTCGCCTCGACGGCCTCGCGGGAGGAGAAGAGGACGGCGGGGTCGATGTTGCCCTGGAGCGCCTTGCCGGGGCCCACCCGCCGGGCGGCCTCGTCCAGCGGCACCCGCCAGTCGACGCCGACCACGTCGGCCCCGGCCTCGCCGAGCAGCCCGAGCAGTTCGCCGGTGCCGACGCCGAAGTGGATGCGCGGCACGCCGTACCCGGCGACGGCGTCGAAGACCTTGGTGGACGCGGGCATCACGGAGCGGCGGTAGTCGGCGGGGGCCAGGGCGCCCACCCAGGAGTCGAAGAGCTGCACGGCGCTGGCGCCGGCCTCGATCTGCACCTTCAGGAAGGCGCCGGTGATCTCCGCGAGCCGGTCGAGCAGGTCGGCCCACAGCTGCGGGTCGCCGTACATCATGGCCTTGGTGTGCTCGTGGTTACGGCTCGGACCGCCCTCGACGAGGTAACTCGCGAGGGTGAAAGGCGCACCGGCGAATCCGATGAGCGGCGTCTCGCCCAGTTCGCGGGTGAGCATCCCGATGGCCTCGGTGACGTACGAGACGTCCTCGGGCGTGAGGTCCCGCAGCCGCGCGAGGTCGGCGCGGGAGCGGATGGGCTGCTCGACGACGGGCCCGACGCCGGGCTTGATGTCGAGGTCGATGCCGATGGCCTTGAGGGGGACGACGATGTCGCTGAAGTAGATCGCCGCGTCCACGCCGTGGCGGCGCACCGGCTGCAGCGTGATCTCCGTGACCAGCTCCGGCATCATGCAGGACTCCAGCATGGCCGTGCCCTCACGGACCTTGCGGTACTCGGGCAGTGAGCGCCCCGCCTGCCGCATGAACCACACCGGCGTGTGCGGCACCGGCTCGCGCCTGCACGCCTTCAGGAATGCGGAGTCGTACGTAGCTGCGTTTCGCCGGCCCGTGGCCTCGTCATTGACACTCACCCGCAAAGTCTCGCACGCGCCCCACGGCACGGGACGCCGGGTCAACCGGACGAAACCCACCCACGCCCGAGCGAACTCACCCCGCCCGGCAACCGACTCAGCCCACCCGGAGACAGACTCAGCCCGTCCGGCGCCGGAGCAAAGACCGCAACCAGGAGGGACCAGCCCGTCCGGCGCTTGAGGACAAGCGAGCGAGCGCGACACCCGAAGACCACCCGGGCCCGGGGCAAGGAGTGAGCAAAGCGCGCCCCGAGAGGGGCGCCTCCCTGCACGGAGGCGCCGTTCCCCTTAATCTTCCCCGCATGGCTGCGGCTCAAGGACAACGGTCGGACGACGCGGGCGAGATGGACGGCGCGCAGGGGGTGGTGGCGGACGCGGGTCCGCCGCCGTTCCGTGCTGCGGTCGACGCCCTGCGCGGGGCACGGCTGCGGCCGCAGATCGAGGTCGAACAGACCCGGTCGCCGAAGCGGCTCGCCCCCTACGCGTACGCGCTGGAGGCGGCCGTCGTGGACGGTGACGAGGACCTGGCGGACGGCAGGCTGGTGCTGCTGCACGACCCGGACGGGCACGACGCCTGGCAGGGGACGTTCCGGCTCGTGACGCTGGTGCGGGCGGAGCTGGAGCCGGAGATGGCGGCGGACCCGCTGCTCCCCGAGGTGTGCTGGACCTGGCTGACGGGGGCGCTCGCCGCCCGGGGCCTGGCGTGCGGGGAGCCCAGCGGGACGGTGACGCGGGCGGGCTCGCACTACTTCGGCGGGCTCGCCGAGCGCCCGCCCGCCTCCCAGATCGAGATCCGCGCGTCCTGGACACCGCGCGAGTCGGCCACCGGGGTGCCGGACACGGCGGCGCACCTGGCGGCGTGGTGCGACCTGCTGTGCCAGATCGCGGGGCTGCCGCCGGTCGCGGCGGCCGACGGCTCGGTGGTGTCGCTGCCGCAGCGCCGGGGGCCCCGCTCCACCTGAGGGCGCGGCACGGCGGTGCCCCCGGCGGTCACGGCGGTGCCCCGGGGGTCGCGGCGATGACCCACCGCGTTGACGTGGCCGGGGATTGAGCGCGGGCGACGGGAACGGCACGCCTGGTGAGAGGGGTTGATCGTCGGATGATCGATCACGTGTCCGAATCGCCCGAATTTGTTACTCACCAAATCGTGATCATCCCCTAAAGGCGGGTGCCATTGGTGCCGAAGAGGTCTGTGACCTTGAAACGTACGGTTCGTCCCGGCTTCATCCCCGAGCCGGTTCCGACCCGCCACCCCAGGAGGCCTGGTGTCCGTTCTCCTCGAGCAGCCCGCAAGCCTGGTCGCCTACCGCCCGAACAAGCCGACCGCCATGGTCGTCGTGGCCGACCCCCGCGTCCGCTCCACCGTGACCCGCCACCTGTGGGCCCTCGGTGTACGTGACGTCATCGAGGCCTCGTCCATCGCGGAGGCTCGTCCCCGCATCGGCAACCCCCGCGACATCTGCGTCGCCGACGTCCACCTTCCCGACGGCTCCGGCCTCACCCTCCTGTCCGAGACCCGCGCCGCGGGCTGGCCCAACGGACTCGCGCTCTCCGCCGCCGACGACATCGGCGCCGTGCGCAACGCCCTCGCGGGCGGCGTCAAGGGCTACGTCGTCACCGGCACCCGAACCAACGTGGGCCTGCCCACCCGTCCCGGCGCCGCCCCCATCGGCTCCGCCGCCGCCCGTATGCACCGGCGCCCGCCGGGCACCCCGAGCCACCCGGGCGGCTACCGCGAACTGTCCGGCCGCGAGGTGGAGGTTCTCCGCCTGGTGGCCGAGGGGCAGTCCAACAAGGCCATCGGCGTCTCGATGGGCCTGTCCGCACTGACCGTCAAGAGCCACCTCGCCCGCATCGCCCGCAAGCTCGGCACCGGCGACCGGGCGGGAATGGTCGCAGTGGCCCTGCGCACGGGAATCATCCACTGACCGATTTACACCCCCCGGCCGCCCGTCGACGTAACGTTCCGTCGACGGGCGCCGTGCGTTCACAGATACCCTTGACAGGTGACCGACGCCCAAGAGACCGCAGCAGACAGTTCACTGCGAACCACCGGAGGCGCTCCTCCGGACGAAGGCGTCACAGGCGTCTCCGTCGAAGGGACTCCCACCCCGCTCCTCGAACCGCGAGACGGCATTCCGCCCGTCGTGGCCGACTCCGCGACGCTCGCGCAGGTCATCGCGGCATTTGCCGCCGGTACGGGACCGGTGGCCGTGGACGCCGAGCGGGCGTCCGGCTACCGCTACGGCCAGCGCGCCTACCTGGTCCAGCTCCGCCGCGAGGGCGCGGGCACCGCGCTGATCGACCCCGTCGCCTGCCCCGACCTGTCCGAGCTCGGCGAGGCGCTCGCCGACACCGAGTGGGTGCTGCACGCCGCCACCCAGGATCTGCCGTGCCTGCGGGAAATAGGCATGGTCCCGGCCGGCATCTTCGACACCGAGCTCGCCGGGCGGCTCGCCGGATTCCCCCGGGTCGGACTCGGCGCCATGGTCGAGAGCGTCCTCGGGTACGTCCTGGAGAAGGGCCACTCCGCCGTCGACTGGTCGACCCGCCCCCTCCCCGAGCCCTGGCTGCGCTACGCCGCGCTGGACGTGGAACTGCTCGTCGACCTGCGTGACGCCCTCGAGAAGGAGCTGGACCGGCAGGGGAAGCTGGAGTGGGCCCGCGAGGAGTTCGACGCCATCGCCTCCGCGCCGCCCGCGCCGCCCCGCAAGGACCCCTGGCGGCGCACGTCGGGGATGCACAAGGTCCGGCGACGGCGGCAGATGGCCGTCGTACGGGAACTGTGGGTGACCCGGGACCGGATCGCGCAGCGGCGTGACGTCTCGCCCGGCAAGGTCCTCAGCGACGGCGCGATCGTCGAGGCGGCGCTGGCCCTGCCCCCGAACGTGCACGCGCTCACGGCGCTGCCCGGGTTCGGGCACCGGATGGGGCGGCGGCAGCTGGAGCAGTGGCAGGCCGGGGTCGACCGTGCCCGGGCCCTGCCGGACGTCGAGCTTCCGCAGCCCGGGCAGGCGGTGGCGGGGCCGCCGCCGCCCCGGTCCTGGGCCGACCGGGATCCGGCCGCCGCCGCGCGCCTCTCCGCGGCCCGGGCGGCCGTCTCCGCGCTCGCCGAGCGCCTGAACATGCCCCAGGAGAACCTGATCACGCCCGACACGGTCCGCCGCGTCTGCTGGGAGCCCCCGTCCGAGCTCACCCACGACGCGGTCGCCGCGGCCCTCACCACCCACGGCGCCCGCCCCTGGCAGATCACCCAGGTGACCCCCGCCCTCACCGCAGCCCTCACCACCCCGGCCCCGTAGCCCGCCCGCACCCACCCGCCCCGCAGTCCCGCACCACCCGAGGCGCCCTCACCCCCGAGGGCGCCTCACTCCTGCCCGGACCGCCCACCCGCCCACCCCATCAACCGGAAGGCGCCCTGCGGGCCGACGTACCGCGGCGACCGCGGCCCAGAGGGCCACCCTCCCCGGGGCGCGGCCGGGACCAGAGTTCGGGGCGGGCGGAGGCAGGCGGCGGACTGCGGCCCGCATGTGACGTGCGCCTCCCCGGACCAGCCCTTGGCCTCGTAGTTACCGACAAGTAGCATGGGTCGAGGAAGCGCGCCGCAGGCGCACCGCACCCTGGAGGAGAGCCATCGTGCCTCGTACCGTCAGGGACGTCGTCTTCGTCGACGGCGTCCGCACCCCGTTCGGCAAGGCGGGCCCCAAGGGCATCTACCACGAGACCCGCGCCGACGACCTCATCGTCAAGGCCATCCGGGAACTGCTGCGCCGCAACCCGGCCCTGGACCCGGCCAAGATCGACGAGGTCGCGGTGGCCGCCACCACGCAGATCGGTGACCAGGGGCTCACGATCGGCCGCACGGCGGGCATCCTCGCGGGGCTCCCGCAGTCCGTTCCGGGCTACTCGATCGACCGCATGTGCGCGGGCGCGCTCACCGCCGTCACCACCACCGCGGGCTCCATCGCCTTCGGCGCGTACGACGCGGTGATCGCCGGCGGTGTCGAGCACATGGGCCGCCACCCCATGGGCGAGGGCGTCGACCCGAACCCCCGGTTCGTGAGCGAGAAGCTGGTCGACGAGTCCGCCCTGTTCATGGGCATGACGGCGGAGAACCTGCACGACCGCTACCCGAGCATCACCAAGCGGCGCGCCGACGAGTACGCCGTGCGCTCGCAGGAGAAGGCCGCCAAGGCGTACGCCAACGGCAAGATCCAGCAGGACCTGGTGCCGATCTCCGTACGCCGCACCAACGAGGAGGCGGGCGAGACCGGTTGGGGCCTGGCCACCCAGGACGAGCCGATGCGCCCCGGCACGACGCTGGAGAACCTGTCCGGCCTGAAGACCCCGTTCCGTACGCACGGCCGCGTCACCGCGGGCAACGCCGCCGGTCTCAACGACGGCGCCACCGCCTCGATCATCGCTTCCGAGGACTTCGCCCGGGAGAACGGCCTCCCCGTCAAGATGCGCCTCGTGTCGTACTCCTTCGCGGGTGTGGAGCCCGAGGTCATGGGCTACGGCCCGATCCCGGCGACCGAGAAGGCTCTCGCCCAGGCGGGCCTGAGCATCTCCGACATCGGCCTCTTCGAGATCAACGAGGCCTTCGCCGTCCAGGTCCTCGCGTTCCTCGAGCACTACGGCATCGCCGACGACGACGCCCGCGTCAACCAGTACGGCGGCGCCATCGCCTTCGGACACCCGCTCGCCTCCTCCGGCGTCCGCCTGATGACGCAGCTGGCGCGGCAGTTCGAGGAGCAGCCCGAGGTCCGCTACGGCCTGACCACCATGTGCGTCGGCTTCGGCATGGGCGCGACGGTCATCTGGGAGAACCCGCACCACAAGGACGCCGGAGGCGACAAGTGAGCACCACCACCACTGAGCTGTTGAAGGGTGCGGCCGAGCTGTTCCCCGACGAGGTCGTGACGCAGGCTCACGTACGTCACCTCGACCTGCCCGCGGGCGCCGGCCGGTTCGCCCTCATCACCCTCGACAACGGCTTCGACCACACCAAGCCGACCACCTTCGGCCCGGGCTCGCTCGCGAACCTGAACGCCGCGATCGACCAGGTGGAGAAGGAAGCCGCCGAGGGCACCATCGTCGGTGTCGGCATCACCGGCAAGCCGTTCATCTTCGCCGTCGGCGCCGACCTCAAGGGCGTCGAGATCCTGAAGCGGCACGAGGACGCGCTGGCCATCGGCAAGGGCGGCCACGACGTCTTCAAGCGGCTCGCCGGCCTCGCGGTCCCGACGTTCGCGTACTACAACGGCGCGGCCATGGGCGGTGGCGTCGAGGTCGGTCTGCACTGCTCGTACCGCACCGTCTCCGAGGCGCTGCCCGCGTTCTCCCTGCCCGAGGTGTTCCTGGGGCTCGTCCCGGGCTGGGGCGGCTGCACGATCCTGCCGAACCTGATCGGCGCGGACCGCGCCGTTTCGGTCATCATCGAGAACTCGCTGAACCAGAACAAGCAGCTCAAGGGCAAGCAGGTCTTCGAACTCGGCATCGCGGACGCCCTGTTCGAGGGCGCGGACTTCCTGGAGCAGTCGCTGGCGTGGACGGCCTCCGTCCTCAACGGCACCGTCAAGGTGGAGCGCCCGGAGATCGACCGCGGCGAGGCCTGGGACGCGGCCGTCGCCCGCGGCCGCGCCATCGCCGACTCCAAGGTGCACGGCGCCGCCCCGGCCGCTTATCGCGCCCTGGAGATCGTCGCGGACGCGAAGGACAGTGACCTGCAGACGGGCTTCGACGCCGAGGACAAGGCGCTCGCCGACCTCATCATGGGCGGCGAACTGCGCAGCGGCATCTACGCGTTCAACCTCGTCCAGAAGCGCGGCAAGCGCCCCGCGGGCGCCCCGGACAAGAACCTGGCGCGCCCGGTCACCAAGGTCGGCGTCGTGGGCGCCGGTCTGATGGCCTCGCAGCTCGCCCTGCTGTTCCTGCGCCGCCTGGAGGTGCCGGTCGTCCTGACCGACATCGACCAGGAGCGCGTCGACAAGGGCGTCTCGTACGTCCACGGGGAGATCGACAAGCTGCTCCTCAAGGGCCGCGTCAACCAGGACAAGGCCAACCGCCTGAAGGCGCTCGTCTCCGGTGTCCTGGACAAGGCGGAGGGCTTCGCCGACGCCGACTTCATCATCGAGGCCGTCTTCGAGGAGATCGGCGTCAAGCAGCAGGTGTTCGCCGAGGTGGAGGCGGTCGCTCCGGCGCACGCGATCCTCGCGACCAACACCTCCTCGCTGTCGGTGACGGAGATGGCCTCCAAGCTGAAGCACCCCGAGCGGGTCGTCGGCTTCCACTTCTTCAACCCGGTCGCGATCCTCCCCCTCCTGGAGATCGTGCGCGGCGAGCAGACCGACGACGCGTCCCTGGCCACGGCCTTCGGCGTCGCCAAGAAGCTGAAGAAGACCGCGGTCCTGGTGAAGGACGCCCCGGCGTTCGTCGTGAACCGCATCCTCACCCGCTTCATGGGCGAGATCCAGAACGTCATCGACGAGGGCACCCCGGTGCCGGTCGCCGAGAAGGCCGTCGAGCCGCTCGGCCTGCCGATGTCGCCGCTGGTCCTCCTGGAGCTGGTCGGCCCGGCCATCGGCCTGCACGTCTCGGAGACGCTGAACCGCGCCTTCCCGGACCGCTTCACCGTGTCGCCGAACCTGAAGGCGGTCGTGGAGGCGGGCAAGCGCGGCTTCTACGTGTACGACAGCGGCAAGCCGGAGCTGGACCCGGAGGTCGCCGCGCTCCTGAAGCAGGGCGACTCCGTCCTGACCGAGGAGCAGGTGCGGGCCCGCGTGCTCGACGCCGTCGCCCAGGAGATCGGGCTCATGCTCGACGAGGGCGTCGTCGCCGAGGCGCAGGACATCGACCTGTGCCTGATCACCGGCGCGGGCTGGCCCTTCCACCTGGGCGGCATCACGCCGTACCTGGACCGTGAGGGTGTCAGCGAGCGGGTGAACGGCAAGCGGTTCCTGGAGCAGGGGCTCGCGAGCGTCCCCGCGTAACGAGGACTCCCCAGTGCCCGGTACGCCGACTGGCGTGCCGGGCACTGTCGTCGTCCGGGCCCTCAAGGCGTCGCGGGCAGCCGGGACTTCGGCGGGACCGGACCAGGAGGCGCGGCCTAGATCGAGGCCGCCTGCTCCCAGGCCTTGAGGGCGAGGCCCGGCTCGTCCTTGCGGTGGGTCAGGCGCAGCGCTCCGGTGCCGGGCACGAAGGTCGCCGCGATCACCCGGCCCGCGGCGTCGGTGGCGAGGGCGACCCGGGCGTCCACCGGCAGGGCGGGGCCCGACTCGGTCCACCAGGCGCCCGCGGACTCCAGCTCGGTCGGGTAGGCGGCGAAGGCGACGCGGCCGCTCTCGGCGCGCTGGGCCAGCAGGGTGCAGTCGTGTCCTTCGAGTTCGCAGCGCACGGCCGAGACCGGGCCGGGGCCCGCGGCCGTGAGGAGGCGTACCGGCTCGTCGTCCGCGGTGCCGCGCCAGGCGCGCAGCTCGCCGTCCGCGTCCGTGAAGAACAGGGTGATGTGCTCGGCGGAGGTGGCGAGGGCGCGCAGGGTGCCGGGGCGGGCCGTGACGCGCAGCGGCTCCTCGTCGAGGGCGGGGACGGCGCCCGGCGAGGCCTGGCGCCAGCGCAGGATGCTGTCCGAGGTGGCCGCGTACGCCGTGACCAGGCCGGACTCGCCCGTCGCGACGGCGAGCGGGCCGCGCACCCCTTGGCCCTTGAGGTCGCGCCAGGGACCCCAGCCGCCCTTCTCCTTCTGGCCGCGCATGCTGACCCCGCCGCCCCGGTTGGGCACGAACACATGGGCGCGGCCCTGGGCGTCGACGGTGACGGCGGGGACGCCGGTGCTCTGCCCCTTCTTGTTGGGGTGGCCGAGGGGGTTCCAGTCGAGGGCGGCGAGGTGCGGCTGGAAGTGGGTGGAGTGCACGAGGCCCGACTCGCCGGAGACCGTGGGCCGCCACGACACCAGGTGGACGTAGGTGTCGGCGCCCTGGGCGACGGCGAGGACGGGATGGACGCGCTGGTCGCCGCCGACGACGCGGGGCGCGGTCCAGGGCTCGCCCGGGTGGCGCTGGGTGCGGCAGACCACGGCGTCGCTCTCGCAGGCGTAGACGGCGAGCCTGCCGTCGCGTGCGCGTATGAGCCAGTCGCCGTTCACGGTCGGTGGGGTGGGGGCTGGGGGCATGCGGCGGTTTCCGTGGCCAGGGACGTCGGGTCACAGCAACTCTAATGGGCGAGGTGGGGGTGGGTGCACCCGGGCGTGCGAGGCTTGGCCGCATGGACAGCCGCATGGACATGGACACCGTGACCCTCGTCGTGGACGCCGCCAATGTCGTGGGCTCCGTGCCGGACGGCTGGTGGCGGGACCGGCGGGGCGCGGCGGAGCGGCTGCGGGACCGTCTGGTGCCGCTCGCCGCGGCGGGCCTGCCCGAACTGCCGGGCCCCCTCGAGGTCGTCCTCGTCGTGGAGGGCCGGGCCCGCGGCGTCGGGTCCGTCCCGGGCGTGCGTGTCGACTCCGCCCCCGCCAGTGGCGACGACCGCATCGTGGAGCTGGTGGCCCAGGTCCCGGGTCCCTGCGTGGTGGTGACCGCGGACCGCGAACTGCGCCGCCGCGTGGGCGAGCTGGGGGCGGAGTGCGTGGGCCCGCGAACGGTCCGGAACTAGCCCGCCACGGCGCTCAGTGCCAGTCCCCGCACCACACCCGCGCGCCCGCGCCGTCGACCGTGCAGACCCTGACCTTCAGGTCCTTGATCTTGACCGCCGGGTCGGTGTGCAGGCTGGTGTGGCGGCCGCTGTCGCTGGCGTCCTCGACCGTGTTGAGGGTGCGCGTCACGGGCTTCCAGGTGGAGCCGTCGAGCCAGGAGTAGCCGGCCTGCAGGACGGCGTCGTTGCCGTCCTTCTTCAGGTCCCACGTGTTTCCGTAGACACCACCCTTGCCGGTCTCCCAGTCCACGCGGAGGACGGCGCGGGCGCCCTGGGTGCCGTCGTACGGGGTGACGAACGAGCGGGATTCGGCGTAGTGGACCTCGCCGTCGGCCCAGTGCTCGGGGGCGGCCGTGGCGGGGGCGGCGAGGGCCGTGGTGGCGAGGGCGGCTCCGGCGAGCGGCAGCAGGACGCGCGCGGGCACCTTGGCGAACTTCATGAACTCCCCCTTCTGCGGCCCGTGTTGGGGGCCGTCGACGATCAGGCGGCCCAGCCAAGCACGGCCTCGCGCGGCTTGTCATCAGCGATAGGGGCTTTCGCTCCTGTCACGGGTGGCGTTCTCGCCAGGTAGGGGGTGAGGAGGGGGCGGCGCTCCCGCGCGGACCTGTCCGGGCGCGCGGGAGCCCGGCGGCTAGAGGCGCTTGGCGCTGCGCAGCGCCTTGGCGTAGTAGCCGTTGCCGTCGAGGCGGGACGTGCCGCCCTTGTCGCCGATGGTGGGGCCGTTGACCTCTTCGCGGCTGGAGATGAATATCTTGTGGCCCTCGGCGTCGTGGCCGAGGAAGATCCCCACGTGGTCGAGGCGCTCCTTGGTGCGGGCGTCGAGCTTGAAGAACACCAGGTCGCCGGGCTGGACCACGTCGATCGTCTTCGGTCGGTCCGCGGCGCCGACGCCCTTGAGCGGGATGACGGGGGCGCCGAGCTTGCCGCGGGCCATGCCGTTGGCGGTGCGGGGCAGACCGTCGCCAGTGGTGTCGTTGGCCATCAGCGGGAACCGGGCGCGGTAGCCGAAGACGGTCCGGATGAAGCCGGAGCAGTCGATGGCGCGGGCCCGCTTGGCCTCGGGCTGGATCGTGGTGCCGTCGCGGAAGGTGTACGGGATGCCGAGGTAGTCGTAGAAGTCGGACTGCTCCAGGCGCAGGTCGTTGCCCTCGCTGCCGTCGGGGTTCAGCGGTCCGAAGCTGGCGTCACCGGCGTAGGCGATGCCCTCGTCGTCCTTCTTGACGGGCGCGCCCTCGACGTACTGGAACGCCATCGCGAAGATGTCGTCCTCCTCGCTGCCGGCGAACTCCTTGAACCAGTCCTTGAACCACTTCTCCTTCTCCGCGCCCTTGCGCCACACCTCGGGCATCAGCCGCACCCAGTTGTTGGTGACGACCTTCGACTTGGTGTTGCTGGGCTCGGCGAAGGTGCGGCTCGGCCCGGAGAGGGTCGCCGTGCGGGCACCGTCGGTGAACGAGGCGAGGACCTTGCCGTCCTCGGTGCGCAGGACGGAGCGGTCAGGGTTGCGCAGCCGCTCCCACTTCTGCTTCCCGTCGGCCTGGCCGGTGCCGTTGGTCAGGTCCGGGGTGTCGGTGACGGACTGCACCTTCGGCGCCTTGTCCTGCTCGTCCTTGCGCAGCTCGACGGTCAGGTAGGTGCTGCCCGCGAGCAGGGCGAGGACGGTGACGGCGTGGACTGCGGGGCGCTTCTTCTTGGGCGGCATGTGTGGCTCCGATAGGTCAGGCGGAGGGCATGAAGCCGAGGAGGATCCCGGCCGTGAGGACGACGTAGGCCATGAGGGTCACCGATCCCGTGGCGAGCAGGGTGGGGCCCTTGGGCTGACGGACCAGCTGGTAGGCGATCAGACCCGGCACGATGAAGCCGAGGGTCTGGTTGCTGTACATCAGCGGGAACTCGATCGAGAGCACGATCATCACGGTGGCCTGGAGCACCACGCCGGTGAGCACGACCGCGGCGAACAGGCGCTTGCCGTAGAGGATCACGAACTTCTGCATCAGCAGGGTGCAGACGTACGTCAGGACGGTGACGCCGACCACCATGGCGGCGCGCTGGAGGTCCTCGACGAGGGTCAGCGCGAGCCAGCCGGGCGTGATCATGCCGCCGGGCGACAGGTTGGTCGTCAGATAGCAGACGAGCGAGAACAGCAGCCCGAGCGCGATGCCGACCGCGGCGATCTCGGGGGTGAGGACGGACGGGATCAACGCTGCTCTCCTGGGCTGTGCCACTGCTGGGTTTCATCCGCGGCGGGCGGGGCGGGCGGGACGCGCGGCTCGAACAGGCCGCGGGGGGCGGGAGGGTGGGACGGGTCCTGCGGGGGCGCGGCGTGCGGCGCCCGGTAGGACTCGTGCGGCGCGTACTGATCGTGCGCGCCCTGGGGCTGGTGCGGGGCGTGCTGGTGGTGCTGGCCGTGGTGCGGGTGCGCGGCCTGCTGGTCGTACTGCGGGTGCTGGCCGTGCTGGCCCTGCTGTCCGTGGTGCGCGTGCGGGGCCTGCTGGTGCTGCTGGCCGTACGCGTCGTACGGGACCGACGTGTCGTACGACGCCTGCTGCGCCGCGTACGGTTCCTGCGCCGCGTACTGTCCCTGGCCCTGCTGGTACGCGCCCTGCCCCGCGTAGGGGTCCTGGGCGGCCCGGCCGTCGTACTGCGGCGGATAGGGCTGCTGGGCGGTGCGCTGCACCGGCACCTGGGGCGCCGGGACCACCTGGAGCGACCCGGTGTTCGTGTACCGCGACTCGTACGCCTCCGGGTAGTGCTGGTAGGGGTCGATGTGCGGCTCGTACAGGTGGTGGCCGCCCGTGGTCTCGGACGCCGAGGCACCGGCCGGGGCGGCCGCGGGCGTCGGGTCCTCGCTCTCGTCGGCGGGCAGTTCGGCGAGGTGCTCCAGGAGCAGTTCGCCCTGGCCGTGGATGTTGCCGATGGCCACGAGCGAGGAGTCGGCGCCGAGCTGCCCGAGCAGCTGGCCCATGAACTCCTCCGGGTCGCGCCGGTCGCCGCCGAGGTCCACCGCGCGCGAACGCCAGTCGGCGGGGATCGCGTCGATGGCGGACTTGGCGGGGTGGCCGATGACGAAGACCTTGTCCGGCTGCAGGTCCGGGATGATCTCGCCCATCTGGCCGTTGCGCTCGACGCGGTCGGGGCGGCAGTTGATGACGACGTTCAGGGGCCGGTGGATGGCGCCGAGGTCGAGCAGCTGGTTGATGTTCATCAGCGTCGACTCGGGGTCGTTGGCCGCGAAGACGTTGGCGAAGCGGAGCTTCTTGCCCTCCTCGGTGACGTACCGCTCGACGGAGAGGACACCGGGGTCCGGCGGCGCGTCGTACATGCCCTGGAGGGCGACCTCGCGGCCGACGCCGAGGAGTTCGGCGACCTTCAGCGCGATCGACACGTTCTCCTTGAAGGTGAACCAGCTGAAGCCGCGCAGCTCCTCGTCGGTGACCGTCTCCGGGTCCGCGTAGATCAGCTCGCAGTTCCGGGCGTCGGCCTCCTCCTTGAGGATGTCGAAGCGGTCCTTCTCGGCGGTCACGCAGATGCCGTTCTCCGGCATGGAGCGGGAGAGCGAGCGGGCCACGTCGTCGAGGGTCGGGCCCATCTCGGCGAGGTGGTCCTCACGGACGTTGCAGAGCACGCCGATGGTGGAGCGGATCAGCTTGGACTGGTTGATCTCCTGGAGCGCGGGCATGACCGCCATGCACTCGATGACCAGCGCGTCCGGGTTGTACGCGGCGGCGCGCCGCACGATGCCGATCTGCTCGACGACGTTGGCGATGCCGAACTTGCGGTAGACCGGCTCCTCGGTGGCGTCCGGGTGGATGAACCGGGCCGCGGTGCCGGTGGTCTTGGCGACCGTGGTCAGGTCGCCGCCGCGCAGGGCGCCCGCGCACAGGCGGGTGATGGAGCTCTTGCCGCGGATGCCGTTGACCAGCACCCGCGACGGTATGTGTTCCAGGTTGGTGAAGTGCCGTCGCTGCTCGATCACGCCCGCGACCAGCAGGACGGCGCAGCACACCACCAGGACGGTGTAGAGGAAGAGCACGGCGGTTCAGTTCCTTCCGGCGAGGCCGGCGCTCGCGCCGTCCCGCTTTCGCTGCGTGCCCGACGGCAGCTGCTGCCTGATCAGTTCGAGGCTGCGCGTGACGGCACCCACCTCGTCGTGGTGGACCGGGTAGAGGACGGTCTTGCGGTCGCCGTCGGCCAGTGCCTCGGCCTGGTCGGCGAGCTTGCGCAGCGGCCGCACCACGATGATGTGCAGCCAGCCGAGGCAGGCCGCGGCCGCCGTGAGGCCGAGCATGCCCGCGAGGACCGTGCGGTTCTGCAGGGTGTACTCGGGGATCTCGAGGTTCGACGCGGGCTGCCAGGTGACCACGGACCAGCCGAGCTGCTCGGCCGCGCCGCCGCCGGCGAACGGGGCGGCGGCCGCGATCTGGATGTCGCCGCCGTCGCGGTACAGCACGCCGCTCGGGCGCGGCTTGCCGCCGACCTTCTGCCCCGTGCCCTCGACGAGCCCGTTGAGGCGGCCGCTGGGCAGCCCCTGGAACTCGCGGTAGCCGTCGTTGCCGCCGAGCACCCGGCGCTTGGCGTCGACCACCCGGACCTCGCCGAGGCCGGGGCGCTTGAGCAGCGAGTTCAGGAACTCGATGCGGAACTCGCCCACCACGGCGGCGCCCTGGCGGCCCGGCACCTCGGCGGTGCCGATGATCACCGGCTCCTTGCCGTCGTCGTCGATCACCCGGACCGGGTCGTCGGACGGCTTCTCGCCGGAGGGGCTGCGCGGGTCGTCGCCCGACTTGGAGAGGACCTTGCCGTCCTTGTCGAGGACGTACAGCGAGCGGTAGCGGGAGTGCTGGTTGCGGGTGCTCTCCAGGACCTTGTCCATGTCCGACGGGTCGGTGCGGGCACCGATGAGGGACGCGAGCGAGGTGAGGTCGGCGTGGCCCTCGTTGAGCGCGCGGCGGACCCGGTCGGAGAGGGTGTCGGTGCGCTCGCGCTGGTCGTTGACCATCTGCTGCGGCACGCGGACGGTGTCCCCGGCGCGGTTGATGAGCAGCAGCAGCGGCGCCGACCAGACGAGCAGCAGCACACCGGCGACGGCGAGCAGGGTCCGGCTGCCGAGCCCCTTGCGCCTGGCCGGGGTCGCCTTGGCGGCCGGTTCGCCGTTGAGCTGGCGGCGCAGCCGTTCCAGGGCGCCGCCGATGCGGGCGGCCTCGCCGTACTTGGGCACGGACACCGGGCGGCTGAGGTCGCCGCGGGTGAGCCTGCGGCTCTCCAGGAACAGCCGGATGAGCGGGCGCTGCACGGTGCGCAGGAGCAGGAAGACCGTCAGGCCGCCGATGACGAGGAGCGCGCCCGCGGCGAACAGGCCGAGGGCGGAGCCCTTGGTGCGCTTGGTGTCCTCGGCGACCGGGACCATGGAGACGACGCTGAGGCCGAGGCGGGTGGCCACGGTGGACTCGCCCGCCTCCGGCGCGGCGAGCGAGGCGTAGCCGGCGATGGACCGCTCACCGAGGTGGCGGTCGCCGACCAGGTGGCCGCTGACGCCGAGATAGCCGCCGGAGCCGGGCTCCTTGGCCAGGATCGGGTGGCTG
Source organism: Streptomyces flavofungini (assembly GCF_030388665.1). Taxonomy (NCBI): domain Bacteria; kingdom Bacillati; phylum Actinomycetota; class Actinomycetes; order Kitasatosporales; family Streptomycetaceae; genus Streptomyces; species Streptomyces flavofungini. The sequence continues at coordinate 2,160,188 of NZ_CP128846.1, forward strand.
CGGGACTTCTTCGCGGAGGTCTCGGCGAAGGCCTTGAGCTGCTTCTCGGAGGCCTTGACCTCCTCGCGCTCCTGGTCGGTGCTGACCTGCTCGGGCTCGGGGATGCCGTCGGTGCTCAGGACCTTGCCGTCGTTGCCGACGACGGCGATGGAGCGGAAGTTGCCGAGGCTGATGCCGGGGAAGCGCAGGCTGCTCGATGCGACGAGGAGCTGCTGCGGCTGTCCCTTCCAGGCGAGGACGGCGAAGGTGAGCAGCCGGGTCTCGCCGCTCTCCAGGCGCACCATGCGGGGCGCGAGGCCGTCGTCGTCGGAGAGCTTCGAGCGGTCGATCGCGGCCAGCGGCACGTTCTCGCCGCGGGCGGCGAGGAGCTTGCCCGAGCGGATCTCGACGACGGCGGTGCCCATCCACTTCTGGTACACGCTGCTGATCTTGTCGAGCACGGCGTCGGCCGGCACCGGGTCGGACGCGTTGAACAGGTCCGCGGTCCGGGTGAGGTCGGTGACGCTCTCGTCGATCGAGGCGCGCAGGGCGATGGCGCCGTCCTCGGCGAAGTGCTGCTGGGACGTCTTGACCGCCTCGGGGACGGCTTCCTGGCCGATGCGGCCAAGAGTGAGGGCGGTGACGCCCGCCAGGGCAAGGAGCAGGACCGACAGGGCGGCGATCGGCGGGCGGATGCCTCCGATCAGCGACATGTCGGTCCTTCGGCGGACCTTGTGCCGCCGCTTCGTGGGCGAAGCGGCCAAGGGGGTGCTCCTCTCCTGGAGTGACACACTGAGTGACGCTGATGTGACACGGGGTGTGAATGTCGCGCCGCGGCGCGCGGGCACGCGGGTGCGATCGGAATGTCATGACCCATGACGGGCCCGGATGGATGTACGAACGTAGCGAGATGTGAGCTACATCAAAGATCCACTCCCGGCACCCTTCACAGGGCCACCGGGCCGTTCATCCGGAGTTCTTCGGAATGTCTCAGTCCGGCAGCTTCTCCAGGGGCTCGAGGCCGTCCTTGCCGGCGCCGCGGTTGAGCAGAGTGCCCTGCGTACGCTCGAACGCGAGGCGGTAGCGGGCCCGTTGCTGGGTGGTGAGCTTGTCGCCGTTGCGCAGCGCGGTGACCACGTCGAGCAGCCGGTGGTCCTTGACCGCGTCCTTGGGCAGCGCGGCGCCGTCCTCGTCGGGCTCCGGCGGGATCTCCGTGAAGGTGGGCGCGTACTTGGCCTTGACGTCCCAGTCGTCGCCGTCCTTGCGGAACTCGAACCAGCCGATGACGCCCTCCTCGGTCAGCCCGCTGGGCGCGTCGTGCCGGGCGATCTGGTTGCCGAGTCCGTACGCGATCCAGGTCCCGTCGACCTTCTCCATCGGCTGCACGACGTGCGCGTGGTGGCCGATCACGAGGTTGATCCCGGTCTCCTTGGCGATCCTGCGGCCGAGTTCGACCTGCTGGGCGGCGGCGTTGGGCTGGTGCTCCTTGCCCCAGTGGATGCTCAGGATCACGACCTCGGCGCCCGCGGCGCGGGCCTTCTTCTCGGCGGCGGCGATCCGGTCGAAGTCGGTCAGATTGGCGAGCCAGGGCTTGTCCTTGGGGACCTCACGCCCGTTGAAGCCGAGCGCGAAGGCGATCTGGCCCACCTTGACGCCCTTCACCTTGGTGATGAGCGGTTTGTCTGCCTCTGCCTGGTTCCGTGCCGTTCCGGTGTGCCGCAGGCCCGCCTTGTCGAGGGCGTTCAGGGTGCGCGTGACGCCCTCGGGGCCGTGGTCGAGGCTGTGGTTGGAGACGCTGGAGCACTGGTCGTAGCCGACGGCCTTGACGGCGGTGGTGATCTGCGGCGGGACCACGAAGTCCGGGAAGCCCTGGAACGGCCCGCCCGGTGCGCCGACGACCGGCTCGAAGTGGCAGATGCCGAGGTCGGCCTTGCTGATCACGGGCTTGATGCCGGCCATCATCGGGCCGAAGTCGATGCCCTTCTCACCCTTGCCCGTCGCCTTGCCGTCCTTGCGGGCCTGCTCGGTGAGTTCGGGATGGATGAGGATGTCGCCCGCGGCGGCGACGGTGAAGGCGGGGTCGCCGGCGGCGGAGTCGCCGTCGTCGCCGAAAGGGCCGCAGGCGGTGCCCGCGAGCAGGACGAGCGAGGCGGCGCAGGTCGCTATGAGCCTGCGAGAAGGACGTGTCATCACGAGGCTATCTTTATACAACCATGACTCACCCTCCAATTCGGTCGATAACAAAAGCAAAGCGGCGCAAGGGTCTTGTGGCGCTTGCCATCGTCCTGGCGAGCGTGTTGTGCCTCACACAGTGCTCCTCGGCGTCGGACAGCGAGAAGCCGCGCTCCGGGTGGGCCGAGCGCTCGCCGGACCGGCGCGGGACCGACCGTTCCCCGGAGGGCGAGGAACCGTCGGGGAAGGCGTCCCCCTCGGCCACCCCGTCGTCGCCGCCGTCGCCGCCGTCCCGCGGTCGCGTCCGGGCCGACCTGGAGCGCCGGGTCACCGCGTACGCCTCGGGCTTCTCCGAGGACAGCGGCTACCGCCGCCCCTCGGCCAGGGACCGGCGCACCGTCGCCGCGGGCGTGGCCCTCCTCCTGGACCGGCACCGCTCCCGGGCCGAACGCCGCCTGGCCGACATCGACTTCCGGGTGCGCACGGTCACCGACACCGAGTCCGGGCGGCGCTACGCCGAGGTGTCCGACCTCTCCGAGGACTCCTCGGCGCCGCGCGGCTGGGGCCGCGTCTATGTGGACCTGGACGCCCCGATCCGCTGGTCCGTGCAGGTCCCCCACCCCGTGGCCGACCGTCACACCGAACGGCTCGGCGCCGCTCTTCTGAGCCGCTCCCCCGGTGGCGTCATGGTCATTGCGGGGGCACATCGCAAAGCTGGGCGCGACGACGAGGCGGATGTGGCGCACCGGCGGAAGAGCGTGTTCCACGCCATCTGCGACGAGTTGGCGAAGCGCGGCGTGCCCGGGATCCAGGTGCACGGGATGGCGGACGACTCGGCCCCCAAGTACGACGTGGTCGCCTCCACGGGCAAGGGTCGCGAGGCGGTCTCCGAGGGCCGGGACCTGGCGAACGCGCTGCGCCGGCGCGGCTACGACGTGTGCCGCGCCTGGGCCCGCTCCTGCCCCCTCGAAGGCAGGAAGAACGTCCAGGGCCGCAACGCCACCGCACAGGACACGGAGTTCCTGCACGTCGAGTTCGGCGCCCGGATCCGCGACCGCGAACGGCACCTGCGGGCCGCGGTGTCGGCGATGGCGTCGGTGACGCGGGACTGGCGGCGGATGTAGCCGGTCGCGGTCCGCGGATGTAGCCGGTCGCGGTCGACCGAACGCAACCGGATGTGTCCGGGGCGGGCGGAGGCGACCGGACGACGCGGTCCGGGGGTGCCCCTCGAAGGCCCGAGGGGCACCCCCGAGGGGCACCAAGGGGCACCCGCGCCGACCTCCGGGGCACCCGGGCCGCGCCCCCTGTGCCGAGCCCCCTCGCGGCTCCCCGTACGCACTCCGCCGCCCCGCCCACCGCCACCACCGGCCCCGGGGCCCGTAGCCGGTCGGCGGCTGCCCCCGCCGGGCGCCCCAGGGGCAGGATTTGCAGCGCGACTGTGCCCGGAAGGGCGGTCCGGGACTACTTGCCGTCGCGGCCCGGCGGGCGCAGCACTTCCCCCACCGACGTCTCCTCCTGCCGTCCCAGGCGGCTGTGCGAGCGGCCGTAGAGGAAGTACACGACGACGCCGAGCGCCATCCACCCGGCGAACCGGACCCAGGTCTCGGCGGGCAGGTTGAGCATCAGCCACAGCGAGGCGGCGACGGACAGGATCGGCAGGAAAGGCACCCACGGGGTACGGAAGGAGCGGTGCAGGTCGGGGCGCGTCCTGCGGAGGATGATCACGCTGATCGCGACGATCACGAAGGCGAACAGGGTGCCGATGTTCACCAGCTCGGCGAGTTCGCTCAGCGGCGTGAACCCGGCGACGACCGCGATGATCACACCGAGCAGGATGGTCGGCCGGTGCGGGGTCTTGAAGCGCGGGTGGACGCGGGAGAAGAAGCGCGGCAGCAGGCCGTCGCGGCTCATCGCGAAGAACACCCGGGTCTGGCCGAGGAGCAGGATCATGCAGACGGTGGTGAGGCCGACGGCGGCGCCGAAGCTGATGAAGCCCGCGTACCAGGGGTGTCCGGTGGCCTTGAAGGCGTCGGCGAGCGGGGCGTCCACGGAGAGCTGCGAGTAGTGCTGCATGCCGGTGACGACGATCGACACGGCCACGTAGAGCGTGGTGCAGATCAGCAGGGAGCCGAGGATGCCGCGGGGCATGTCCCGCTGCGGGTTCTTGGTCTCCTCGGCGGCGGTGGCGACGATGTCGAAGCCGATGAAGGCGAAGAAGACGACCGAGGCGGCGGTGAAGATGCCCATCACGCCGAAGTTCGCGGGGGCCCAGCCGAACATCAGCTGGATCAGCGGGGAGTGCAGTCCGCTGCCCGCCTCCACCTCCTGGGCCTTCGGGATGAACGGGTCGTAGTTGTCGGCCTTGATGAAGAAGGCGCCCGCGATGATCACGACCAGGACGACCGCCACCTTGATCGCGACGACGAGGGAGGTGATCCGCGCGGAGAGCTTCATGCCGAGGACGAGGATGCCGGTGAGCACCAGGACCAGGGCGGCGGCCAGGATGTCGAAGCCGAAGCCGTCGGCGCCGTCCCGGCCGCTGAGCGCCTCCGGCAGCTGCCAGCCCGCGTTGTCGAGCAGGGATGCGATGTAGCCGGACCAGCCGACGGCGACCACCGCCGTGCCGAGCGCGAACTCCAGGACGAGGTCCCAGCCGATGATCCAGGCGGGCAGCTCGCCGAGTGAGGCGTACGAGAACGTGTACGCGGAGCCGGCCACCGGGAGGGTGGAGGCGAACTCGGCGTAGCAGAGGGCAGCGAGGGCGCAGACGACGCCCGCCACCACGAAGGCCAGGGCCACGGAGGGCCCGGCGTTGTTCTTGGCGACCGTACCAGTGAGGACGAAGATGCCGGTGCCGATGATGACACCGACGCCGAAGACGGTCAGATCCAGCGCGGACAAGGATTTCTTGAGCGCGTGTTCTGGTTCCTCGGTGTCGAGGATGGACTGCTCGACCTTCTTCGTCCGGAAGAGGGTGCTGCTCACGGCGTACCTCCCACGCTTGTCGTCCTCGACATGATCGAGAGGGCACGTACTGCGTATGCCCCGACGCGGGTGGATTCACGCAAATGGGCCGGTTTCACCACTCTTCACGGTGGTGAAACCGGCCCATCCGGACACAACGGTCGTTTACGTCGGTCCCGTACGGCTGTCGCGCGCGGCAGCCGCGTACGTCAGTCGCGCGCGGGCTCCACGGAGTCCACCGCGGCGCCCGCCCGCTCGAACCGGCCGTCCAGCTTGGCGACCAGACCGGTCACCTGGCGGGCGATGTCCGGAGCGGTGAGGCCGATCTCCGCCATGACCTCCTTGCGGGAGGCGTGGTCGAGGAAGCGCGGCGGGATGCCGAAGTCACGCAGCGGCACGTCCACGCCCGCGTCCCTGAGGGCCTGGGCGATGGCCGAGCCGACGCCGCCCGCGCGGGAGTTGTCCTCGACGGTGACGACGACGCGGTGCTGCTCGGCGAGCGGCGCCATCGCCTCGTCGACCGGCTTGACCCAGCGGGGGTCGACGACGGTGGTGGAGATGCCCTGCTTGTCGAGCAGGTCGGCGATCTCCAGGCACATCGGCGCGAGCGCGCCCACGGAGACGAGGAGCACGTCGGGCCGGTCCGTGCCCGCCTTGCGCAGCACGTCCATGCCGCCGACCTTGCCGACGGCCTGCACCGCGGGGCCGACGGCGCCCTTGGAGTAGCGCACGACGGTCGGCGCGTCGTCGACCTCGACGGCCTCGCGGAGCTGGAGGCGGACCTGGTCGGCGTCGCGGGGCGCGGCGATGCGCAGGGTCGGCACGCACTGGAGGATCGACATGTCCCACATGCCGTTGTGCGAGGCGCCGTCCGTGCCGGTGACGCCCGCGCGGTCCAGGACGAAGGTGACGCCGCACTTGTGCAGGGCCACGTCCATCAGGAGCTGGTCGAAGGCGCGGTTGAGGAAGGTCGCGTACACGGCGAAGACGGGGTGTACGCCGCCGGAGGCGAGGCCCGCGGCGCTGACGGCGGCGTGCTGCTCGGCGATGCCGACGTCGTAGACCCGGTCGGGGAAGGCCTTGGCGAACTTCTGCAGGCCGACGGGCTGGAGCATGGCCGCGGTGATGGCGACGATGTCGTCGCGCTCGTGGCCGAGCTTGACCATCTCCTCGCCGAAGACGGACGTCCAGTCCATGCCGCCCGCGGCGATCGGAAGGCCGGTGTCGGGGTGGATCGGGCCGATGCCGTGGAAGTGGTCGGCCTCGTCCTCCTCCGCGGGCTTGTAGCCGCGGCCCTTCTCCGTGATGCAGTGCACGATGACGGGGCCGTTGAAGCGCTTGGCGCGCTGCAGGGCGGACTCCAGGGCCTCGATGTCGTGGCCGTCGATGGGGCCGACGTACTTCAGGCCGAGGTCCTCGAACATGCCCTGCGGGGCGATGAAGTCCTTCAGGCCCTTCTTGGCGCCGTGCAGCGTCTCGTACAGCGGCTTGCCGACGACCGGTGTGCGCTCCAGGAGGTCCTTGCCGCGGGCCAGGAAGCGTTCGTAGCCGTCGGTGGTGCGCAGGGTGGCGAGGTGGTTGGCGAGACCGCCGATGGTGGGGGCGTAGGAGCGCTCGTTGTCGTTGACGACGATGACGAGCGGGCGGTCCTTGGCGGCCGCGATGTTGTTCAGCGCTTCCCAGGCCATGCCGCCGGTGAGGGCGCCGTCGCCGATGACGGCGACCACGTGGTCGTCCTTGCCGCGCACCTCGTTGGCCTTGGCGAGGCCGTCGGCCCAGCCGAGGACGGTGGAGGCGTGGCTGTTCTCGATGACGTCGTGCTCGGACTCGGCGCGCGAGGGGTAGCCGGACAGGCCGCCCTTGGCGCGCAGCTTGGTGAAGTCCTGGCGTCCGGTGAGCAGCTTGTGGACGTAGGCCTGGTGGCCGGTGTCCCACAGGACCTTGTCCTTCGGCGACTCGAAGACGCGGTGCAGGGCGATGGTCAGCTCGACGACACCGAGGTTGGGGCCGAGGTGACCGCCGGTCTTGGAGACAGCGTCGACGAGGAAGCCGCGGATCTCGTTCGCCAGCTGGTTGAGCTGTTCCGGACCGAGCAGGTCCAGATCGCGCGGTCCCGTGATGCGGGTCAGCAGCGGCACCCGTGCCTCCTTGCAGTAGAGCGTGTAGCGCTGTTCGAGCATTGCCGGGCCTGTCGAGTCTAATGTTCCGCCGCTGACGGCGTAGTCCAGGCCTGGGGTCCGGCGTCACGCGATCGGCTGTAAATCGACTGGTACGACCGGGGGCGGCCCGGGAATCCGGCCCTCGACACAGGAACAGATGTTCCTATTCGGTGGCACACCCGTGCCCGGTACCGGAATGTCCGGTACCGGGCACGGACGCGCGTGATCAAGCGCGGACCTGCGGGATCAGGCGCGACCCGCGGACTTCTGGGTCTTGCGCGAGACCGAGTCGATCACGACGGCGGCGAGCAGGACCGCGCCGGTGATCATGTACTGGATCTCGTTGGGCATGCCCTCCAGGTTCAGGCCCTGCTGGATCGACTGGATCACGAGCATGCCGAGCATGGCCGACCAGATCTTGCCGCGGCCGCCGAAGAGGCTGGTGCCGCCGATGACGGCCGCCGCGATCACCATCATCAGGGTGTTCCCGGCACCGAGGCTCTTGGTCGCACCGCCGGAGAGGCTCGCGATGAAGAGCCCGCCGAAGGCGGCGAGCATGCCGGAGATCGCGAACACGGTGATCCGCACCCGGTCCACGTTGATGCCCGCGCGACGCGCCGCTTCCGCGTTGCCGCCGACCGCGAAGACCTGGCGGCCGAAGGTGGTGCGGCGGGCCACGAAGTCCGCGACGACGAGCACGGCGAGGAAGAGCACCAGGGCGAGCGGCAGGCCGCGGGCGCCCTCCGGCTCGTTCAGGAAGTACGCGGCGACGAACGCGAGGACCGCGAGCAGGCCGGTGCGCAGCAGGATCTCGCTGAGCGGCCGCGAGGGCAGCTCGGCGTTCTTGCGGCGGCGGGCGTCCAGGTACTGGGAGGCCCCGTAGGCGAGCACGGCGATCAGCGCGAGGCCGTACGCGGCGGCCTTGTCGGCGAAGAAGTGCGTGGTCAGGTCCTCGACGACGGAGCCGGTGGGCGTGTTGATGCTGCCCTCCTTGCCCATCAGCCAGATCTGCAGACCGCTCCAGCCGAGGAAGCCCGCCAGGGTGACCACGAAGGCCGGTACGCCGATCTTGGCGAAGAAGAAGCCGTGCAGCGCGCCGATCACCAGGCCGGAGGCGATGGCCACGAACACCGAGATCCAGTCGCCCCACCCGTGGGTCACGCTCATGACCGCCCAGACGGCGGCACCCACACCGGCGACGGAGCCGACGGACAGGTCGATCTCGCCCAGCAGCAGCACGAAGACGATGCCGACCGACATGATGCCGACGCCGGAGGTGAACACCGCGATGTTGGCGAGGCTGGAGGCCGACAGGAACTTGTCGTTCTGGAGCTGGAAGACCAGGGCGATGACGATGAGGCCGACGACGACGGGCAGCGAGCCGAGCTCACCGCCGCGGACCTTGCGGACGAACTCCGTCCAGTACCCGGCGAAGCCCTGCTCGCGCACGAGCAGGCGCGGGTCGACGGCCGCGGCGGGGGTCGCGGACGGCTCGGCGTCCACGGCGGTGCCGGTGGCCGTCTGGACCTTGTCGGTGTCGGGGGTCTTGGCGAGGTCGCTCACTTCGCGCCCTCCTTCGCTGCCGTGGCCGTGCGCGCCCTGCGGCGGGTGACGGCGTTGTCCGTGGCGCCGGTGATGGCGGCGATGACTTCCTCGGGCGAGGTGTCGGCGACCCGGAAGACGCCGTTGTTGCGGCCGAGCCGAAGGACCGCGACCCGGTCGGCGACGGCCTGGACGTCGGCCATGTTGTGGCTGATGAGGATCACGCCGTGGCCGCGCTCGCGCAGCCGCTCCACCAGGTCGAGGACCTGGGCGGTCTGCTCGACGCCGAGGGCGGCGGTGGGCTCGTCGAGGATGACCACCTTGGGGTCGCCGACCAGGGCGCGGGCGATGGCGACGACCTGCCGCTGGCCGCCGGAGAGGGCGGCGACGGGGATGCGGACGCTGGGGATGCGGATGGAGAGCGTGTCCAGGAGCACCCGGGCGCGCTTCTCCATCTTGATCTCGTCCAGGACGCTGGCGCTCTTCAGCTCGCTGCCGAGGAAGAGGTTGGCGACGACGTCGAGGTTGTCGCAGAGGGCGAGGTCCTGGTAGACGGTGGCCACGCCGAGGTGCTGGGCGTCGTGGGGCCGGCCGATGCGGACCTCCCTGCCCTCCCACTCGATGGCGCCCTCGTCGATGGGGTGGACCCCGGAAATGGTCTTGACGAGCGTGGACTTGCCGGCGCCGTTGTCGCCGACGAGGGCGACCACCTCACCGGCGTGGATCTCCAGGTCTACGTCCGTGAGCGCCTGGACGGCGCCGAACCGCTTGGAGACCCCGCGCAACGCCAGCACGGGCGTAGCGGACACGTGAATCATCTCCTTCGCCGCCTTGGAGGGCGGGGATGGTGGTGCGCGCGGGCGGCACGGGCCGCGTGTGCGGGGACACGGGCGCGTGCGGCACGCAGGACAAGGTGCCCGGTGCCCGCCCTCCGGCTGCGGGGCGGGAGGTAGTGGGCGGGCACCGGACCGCTGGGGAAGGTGTCTCGCGGCGCGCGGGCCGCGTCAACACCCATGACCTGACCGGGAGTTACTTGATCCCGGCCTCGTCGCAGGCCTTCTTGAACTGCTTGGTGCAGATCTCGCTGGCCTTGTAGACCTTGTCCTTGACGATGGTGTCCGCCACCTCGTCCTTGGTGATCGCCTGGGCGTCGTACAGCTTGGCGGGGATGCCCTTGTAGTCGCCGCTGAGCGAGTTGACCTTGCGGTCGGTCAGGTCGTCGATCTTCTTGCCCTTGAGCAGGCGCACCGCGATCTCGGCGGTGGTCTCGGCCTCCGGCTTGATCTGCTTGTAGATCGTGAAGGCCTGGTCGCCGCTCAGCAGGCGCTGGACGCCGGCGAGCTCCGCGTCCTGGCCGCCGACGGGGACGTCGATGCCGCGCTGCTTGAGGGCGGTGATGATGCCGCCCGCCATGCCGTCGTTGGCGGAGTAGACGCCGTCGATGCCGTCCTTGCCGAGCTTGTCGATGGCGGCGGACATCTTCCTGTTCGCCTCGTCCGGGGACCAGTCCGGGATGTCCTGCTCGTAGGCGACCTTCTTGACGTTCTTGTCGAGCACCGAGTGGGCGCCCTTCTTGAAGAAGGGGGCGTTCGGGTCGGTCGGGGAGCCGTTGATCATGACGACATTGGCGTCCTTGGCGTCGGAGCCGAGCGCCTTGACGAGCGCGCCGCCCTGGAGGCGGCCGATCTTCTCGTTGTCGTAGCTGACGTAGGCGGACAGCGGACCCTCGGCGAGCCGGTCGTACGCGACGACCTCGACGCCTTCCTTCTTGGCGCGCTCGACCCAGCCCTTGGTGGACTTGTAGTCCACGGCGTCCAGGATGATCACCTTGACACCCTGCGTGATCAGCGCGTCGAACTGCTTCTTCTGGGTCTCGATGTCCTGCGCGGCGTTGTTGTACTTGACCTCGCAGTCGCCGCACAGCGACTTGATCTTCGACTCCATGATGGGGCGGTCGAAGGTCTCGTAGCGGGTGGTCTTGTTCTCCGGCAGGAGCAGGCCGATGGTCTTGCCGTCGCCGCCGCTGCCCTTGTCGTCGCCGTCACCGGCCTCGCCGCACGCGGCCAAGGCCAGCGCCATGGAAACGGTGACGGTGCCTATGCCGACGCGGCGCGTCAATGCGTTCATTTGGGGGTGCCTCCCTGACGTGGCCGCGTCGCTGCGGCCGAGGTGGCTCGAAGTCAACTCGGCCGCCCGACACGCGTCAAGGAGTAAATCCTTAACGAGATGACAACGGTGCCATGCGTTATCTAAGTGAAGGCGGGTGCGGCGGTGGGGAGGGTCTCGTCCAAAAGGGTTGAATCCCCCATCTCGCTGAGCGCGAGGGCGAGCGCCCCCAGGACCTCGGCACGCGAGCCAAGTGCCCCCGGAAGCACGGAGAGTTGACGGGCCGCGCTGGGGATGGCGTAGCGCCCCACGGACTCCCTGATCGGCGCGAGGACCAGCTCCCCGGCCTCGGCGAGGGCACCACCGAGGACGACCCTGCTGGGGTTGAGGAGGTTGCACAGGTTCGCGACACCGCTGCCGATGTGCCGGCCGACGTCGGAGATCACCCGGCGGCAGCCCGGGTCCCCGTCGCGCGCGAGGGCGACCACGCGCTCCATGGTCAGATCGGTGCCGTGGCTGGACTGGAGCAGCGGCAGGACGTACCGGGCGGCGGTGAAGGTCTCCAGGCAGCCGCGGTTGCCGCAGCGGCAGACGGGGCCGGACTCATCCAGGGTGATATGCCCGATTTCTCCCGCTGTGCCGCCGGGCCCGCGGTAGATCCGGCCGCTGATCACCAGACCGGCGCCGACACCGCTCGCGACCTTGATGTACGCGAGGTCCTTGACCCCGCGGCCGCCGCCCCACACCAGCTCGCCGAGCGCGCCCAGGTTGGCGTCGTTGTCGACGTGCACGGGCACCCCGAGGCGCTCCTTGAGCTCCTCGGCGGGCTTGGTGCCCGCCCACCCCGGCAGGATCGCGGTGGAGCCGAGCGTGCCGGACTCCACGTCGATGGGCCCGGGCACGCCGAGGCCGACGCCCGCGACCTTGGCGCGGTCCACGCCCGTCGCCTCGATCAGCTTGCCGACGAGCCGCTCGGCCCGGTCGAAGCCCTGCGCGGCGGAGGCGTCCACGTCCAGCGGCTCGGCCTCCTCGGCGAGCACCTTGTGGGCGAGGTTGCCGAGGGCCACGCGCAGGTGGGTGTGGCCGAAGTCGATGCCGATGACCATGCCCGCGTCGCCGCTGAGGGAGACGCTGCGGGCGCGGCGGCCGCCCGCCGAGGTGGGGGTGACCTCGACGGTGCCGCCGTCCTTCAGCTCCCGGACGATGTTCGACACCGTCGCGGCGGACAGGCCCGTCGTCCTGGCGATCTCCGCCTGCGTGAGCGATCCCGCGAGCCGTACCGCGCGTACGACCCGCTCGAGATTTGCTCGGTGCAGTGACGACTGCGACCCCGGAGTCTCCATCGACTCATCCACTCCCGCCTATGGCGGACGGCGCTGACGCCGCCCGTACAAGTTGTGAACTCCAAGCTCTTCTGAACGGGTTACCGCAGTCAAGTCCTTGACGAAAATCCAGTAGGTCACACGCCGCACACGAAACGCCCCGCGTACGGGGCGTTTCCTGTGTGTGATCGCGTTCGACTACTTGATCGTGGCCGCCGTGAGGCCGGACTGCACCTGCCGCTGGAAGGACAGGTAGACCACGAGGACCGGGATCATGGAGATGGTCATGCCCGCGTACAGGGCGGGCAGGTCGGTCTCGTAGTTGCCCTGGTTCATCAGGCTGACCAGGCCCTGGGCGAGCATGGAGCGGTCCTCGTCGCCGCCGCTCTGCTTCTGCATCAGGGTCAGCGGCAGGATGTACTGGTTCCACTGCCCGAGGACGTTGAAGATCCCGACGCTGATCAGTCCGGGCTTCGCCATCGGGACCATGATCTGGAAGAACACCCGGGTGTGCGAGGCGCCGTCGATCACGGCGGCCTCGTGCACGGCCGTCGGCAGGGTGCGGAAGAACGAGTGCAGGTAGAACACGGTGAACGGCAGCGAGTAGGCGACGTACACCAGGATCAGTCCTTGGTACGTGTTGAGCATGCCGAGCCGGTCGACCATGAAGTACAGCGGTACGAGCGCCAGGAAGACCGGGAACATCGATCCGGCGACGAAGAAGTAGTACACGAACCGGTTGCCCACGAAGTCGTAGCGGGCGAGCACATAGGCCGCCATCGCGCCGAGCAGCATCGTCAGGGGCACCGAGACGATCATGACGATCAGGGTATTGAGCAGATAGTCGCCGACGCCCTTCTCCCAGCCGCGCTGGAAGGCGTCGAAGGTCCACTCGGTGGGCCAGGTCCAGGCGCTGGACTTGATCTGGGAGTCGGTCTTGAAGTTGCCGAGCAGGATCCAGAACAGCGGCAGGACGATCATGACCGCCCACAGCACCAGGAAGCCGTGCGAGAAGGCGTTGAGGGTCCTGCCCTCCATGCCGTCCCTGCCGGGTCCGGAGCCGGAGCCGCGCTGGCTCGGCACCTTGGCCTTGGTGACCGGTGGCTGAGTCGCAGGAGCCGTCATCGCTCGCGCCTCCTTAGAACTCGATGCGGTCACGGCGGCTGAGCCGCAGCGTGACGATGGACACGATCAGGGTGAGCAGCAGCATCACCACACCCATGGCGCAGGCGTACCCGCTCTTGCTGTACGTCTGGAAGTTGCGCATGAGGTACGTCGAGATGACCTCACTGCTGTGGTCGGGACCACCGCCGAAGTCCTGCGACGTGAGCGTGGAGATGAGCAGGAACGCGTCCATGGACAGGATGGCGAGGAAGACCCAGGCCGTCTGGATGGTCTCCCAGAGCAGCGGCAGCGTGACCCGGAAGAAGGTCTGGAACCGCCCGGCGCCGTCCAGCAGCGCCGCCTCGTAGATGTCCTTGGGGATGGACTGCATGGCGGCCGAGAACAGCACCATGTAGAAGCCCGCCCCGGCCCAGATCATCACGAAGACGATGCACCAGAGCACCAGGTCGGGGTCGTTCAGCCACTCCGTGGGGTTGTTCTTGTCGCCGAGGCCGACGGCCTGCAGCGTGCCGTTGATGAGGCCCGAGTCGTCGCCGCGGTAGACCGCCTTGAACAGGATGGCGAGGATCGCGATGGACAGGACCTGCGGGAAGAAGAAGATGACGCGGTAGAAGGCGGAGCCCTTGACGCCGGACACACCGCCGGCTCCGCCGCGCCCGCCGACGTTCACCATGAAGGCGAAGAACAGCGAGAGCAGAATCGTCAGGGTCGGCACCAGGACAAGGAGCAGGGCATTGTGCTGCAGCGCCTTGATGAAGACGTCGTCGTTCGCGAGGTCCTTGTAGTTGTCGAGGCCGACGAAATTGAAGTTCTGGGAGGCGCCGCTCCAGTCGGTGAAGGAGTAACTGATGGTCTGGAGATAGGGCCAGATCACCAGCAATACATAGAGCCCGACGGGGAGAACGAGGAATCCCGCGATGAACGGATACTTTTTCCGATGCATAACACCCTGCTCCTGGCCTTGCCGTGGCCGTGCCGAGGCGGCGCCGCGCCCACGGCCGGGCCGTGGGCGGCACCCGGCCCGGCCGTGTCGCGCGGCCCCGGCCGGCGGCTGACGACTACTTCCGCTTCGTGTCCGGGTTCTTCTCTGCTTCCTTGTCGACCGCCGCCTGGCAGCGCTCGAGCCACTTCTTGGGCGTGATGCGCTTGGCCATCAGCTCACCGGTGGCGTTCTGGATCGAGACGTCCATCTCGCCGTACCACTCCGAGTAGCGGAAGTTGAAGCGCTCGTCGACCGGACAGGCGTCGACGGCGGCGAGCGCGGTCTTGATGCCCGGGCGCAGCTGCACGCTCTTGTCGACGTACTCGGGGCCGATCACGGACAGCGAACTGGCCTCCTTGGCGAAGGCGGTGGCGCCCTCCTTGGAGAGCATGCGGCGCAGGAACTCAAGGCCGCCGGGAACGTTCTTCGCCTTGGACGGCACGATGAAGGGCTCGTCGGCGCCGGTGCGCACGGCGTGCAGCTTCATCTTGGAGTCGGGCAGCAGGGGCAGCGGCAGGAACGTCATCTCGAAGTCGTCCGGCGTCTGCTTGGCCTGCTCGTTCTCCAGCCAGGAGCCCGAGGGGATGAAGACGGCCTTGTACTCGTTCCACTTGGTCTGGGCCTCGGTGTGCTCCAGGGAGTTGGTGCCCGGCATCAGCAGGCCCTTCTCCACGATCTCGTACACCGCCTCGATGGCGCGCTCGGCGGCGGGGTTGCCGACGAAGGCCTTCTTGTCGAGGTTGTCGATCGCCTTCACGGCGTCCATGCCGCCGGTCTTGGCGATCAGGTCCATGATCACGATGTTCATGTAGTACGGGTACTTGCCCTGGTGGGCGAGGCCGCCGATGCCCTTGGACTTGGCGTCCTTCATGATGTCGAGCATCTGGTCCCAGGTCTTGGGCACCTCCCAACCGTGCTTCTTGAACAGCTTGTTGGAGTACCAGAGGCCCCAGGTGGCGTACACGTAGAACAGCGCGTGGAACTTGCCGCCGAAGGTGCCCTGCTCGATGGTGCCGGGCAGCATGATGTCGCGGATCTTCTTGCTCGGGTCGTCGATGGACGGCGCGTCGAGCAGTTGCGTCAGGTCGGTCAGATGACCTTCCTTGTGCAGGGTGTCCAGCTTCATCTTCTTGGAGCCGGAGTCGTCGACGACGTCCGGCGGGTTGCCCTTGTTGAAGCGGGGCTGGAGCTTGCCGGTGACGTCCTGCTCACCGCTGTGCGCGACCGAGCCGCCGTACTTCTTCTCGTACGAGGCCTCCCACGCCTTGGCGTAGTCGTCGCCGTAGCCGCCCTTGAAGATGAAGACGTCGAGGTCGTTGTCCTTGGCCACGCCGAAGGGGTTGTCCTTCGTCTTCTTGACGGTCTTGGCCTTGTCGTTGTCACCGCCGCCGCCGGACGCGCAGGCCGAGAGGAAGCCCATCGTCGGGACGGAGATGATGCCGAGTGCGGCCGCGCGCTTGATCAGGTCACGGCGGCCGACACCGCTCGCCTCGGGCCTGCCGGAGGTTCCAGGGGTGGATCCCATGCTCAAGTCCTCGCCTTCTTCCAGGACTCAGGCGGTGAACCGGATCCTCCCCGGCACCGCGGAGTTGTGAAGCTGGGGTTGTGCGATGGTGCGGGATGTGCGGGATGCGTCCGATGCCGGTGGAACGGCCGCCGTGACCGGTCGGTCCGGGGCGGGCCGGGGGAACTCGGACGCCGACAGGTATAGTCCACTCACGGTCGGCCAAGCAAGATCGAATGCAGGTTTGGACTGCAGGCTTTTCCGAGTTGAGACCTCGCGGAGACCGGCCGCATCTCCGGTTCGGATACACGTATCGCGGCGCCCCTCGGGGGTATTCGGGCACGGCACCGGGAGCCGCTGGAGCACGCGGCGCGGCGACCTCACGCGCGCCATAAAAGTCCGTACCAATGGGGAATCCCGCCGACTATTTCCCAGGCATCCCGACACCGGAACGGTGTGCCGTCATTTACGGGCACTTCGGCGAACTTCGCTCCCAGAAGGGCCGATTCGGGCACCATGACTGGTATGCCGCTGGCAATCGGTCACGGTGGCTGATTCGTCGCGGCGCATGGGGGGGGCTCATGCTGCTGACCGACAACCCGATCCCGGACGCGGACGGGGACCACTTCGGATTCCGGACCCACGCCGCCGTGCTCTGCGCGGCGCTCACCGCCACGGAGGACCTGCCGCTGACCGTCGGGGTCTTCGGACCCTGGGGCATGGGCAAGTCCAGCTTCATGAAGGTCTGCCAGGACCTGCTGGACCAGCACGACATTCCGACCGTGTGGTTCAACCCGTGGAAGTACGACCAGAAGGACGAGATCTGGCACGCCCTGATCCAGAGCGTGCTCACCGAGATCGCCCAGGACCTGGAGGAGCGACGCCTGAAGGGCGACCTGGCCCTGCGCGAGCGGATGGCGGGCGCCCTGGAGACCATCCGGCGGCTCAGCCAGGCCGCCGCCTGGCTCCTCGCCCGCCGCGCCGCGGGCCCGCTGACCGGAGGCGTCCTCACCGCCGACGACGTGAACGCCGCGCAGACCGCGCTCACCGAACCGGGCACGGAGACCTATCTGCACGTCAACCGCTTCGAGCAGGACTTCAAGGAGGTCGTCCACACCTACACCGACGGCGGGCGTCTGGTCCTCTTCATCGACGACCTGGACCGGTGCAGCCCGGACGCGGCGATCACCGTCCTCGACTCCCTCAAGCTGTTCCTCGGCGAAGGCTCCTGCGTGTTCGTGCTCGCCATGGACTACCAGGTCGTCGCGAAGGCGGCCGCCCGGCGGTTCCACCGCGAGGACCCGGACGAGGCCCGGGGCCGGCAGTATCTGGAGAAGCTCATCCACTTCCCGTACCACCTGCCGGGAGTCTCCTTCGAGGCCATCGTCCGGCACCTCCAGGACAAGATCACCGACACCCAGATCGCGGGCTCCCGGGAGCTGTGGGAGCTGGTCGAGGTCGCCTTCGAGGCCAACCCGCGCCGCGTCCGCCGCTTCGTCAACGGCCTGAACCTGACGGCCATGACCCTGCGCATGAACCCCACGGACCCGCCCTCGCGCAGACTGCTCCTGCACGCGGGCACCCTCCTCGCCCTGCACATGAAGCACCCCGACTTCTTCGCGGCGCTCAAGTCCGATCCCGGCGTCTGGCGGCGCTTCGACGACAGCGAGTTCTTCAAGACGGACCTGAGCGGCCAGGACGCGGTGCTCGCCGGCCTGAACCCGGGGGTCCGGCGGCTCCTCGCGAGGGTGTCGTTCCGGCGCGAGGGCTATGAGTTCCCCGAACCGCCGACGCCCACCGAGATCAGGCTCCTGACGCAGGTCCTGACGGTGACCGGCGGCCTGTCGAACGGCTCGGCGGACCCCTCGGCGAGCTCCACGGCCGACGGCACCGCCGGTGAGGGGCCCGGCCATGGCGCATGACACGGAGCACGACGTCCGGTACGCGGTCGGCCTGGACCTCGGCGACGGCGAGAGCTCCCTGTGCTGGCTGGACACGACCTCGCAGGACCCGGCGAAGGTGCACGTCCGCGGCACCGAGGGCACCGCCGTCGTCACCGCCCTGGGGCGCGTGCCCCTGACGCCCGCCGACCCCGCCGACCCCGCGGCCGCCGACGCCGACTTCGGCCACCGGGTCGTCATCGGCGAGGACGCCGTGCTCGCCAGGAACTGCGTGCACTTCAGCGTCAACTTCAAGAACCGGCACCAGCACACCGACCTGCAAGCGGTGCAGTTCGCCCAGGTGTTCCTCGCGGAGTTCTTCGCCAAGCACCCCGAGGTGCGCGAGGACTGCGTGGTGTACGTCGGGCATCCCGCGGGCTGGGACCGCCGCTCCGTGAAGGCCTACCTGCGCCAGCTGCGGGCCATGGACGTGCCGGTGCGCCTGGTCGCCGAGTCCCAGTCGGCCCTGGTGCACGTGCGCGACCGCCGGGCCGAGCGCCCGGGCGGCGGCGGGCTCGACCGGGTCCTCGTCGTCGACGTGGGCTCCTCCACGACCGACTTCACCGTCGTGGAGGACCTGGTCCCGCGGAACCTGCCCGTGGGCGCCGAACTGGGCTGCCGCGAGATCGACGCCGCCGTCGCCCGGATCGTGCGCGCCGAGTTCGAGGGCGCGGACTCCAAGGACGCGGAGAGGTTCACGGAGGAACTGGGGCGGGACGGCGGTCCCCACATGCTGATGCTGGTCTGCCGCCGGGCCAAGGAGGCCCAGTTCACCGGCAAGGACTTCAGGGTGCAGCAGCTGCGGTCCGGCTGCTCCGCCGCGTTCGTCTCCCTGGTCACCCTGAGCGTGGAGCGGCTGCGCTCGGTCGACATCCCCGGGCGCGTCGTCCGGGCCCCCGGCGGCTGGGCCGACCGCTTCGCGGACATGCTGGCGGAGGTGCGCGGACTGCTCGGCGGAGTCGCCCCCGAGCTGGTCGTGCTCACCGGCGGCGGCTCCCGCATGCCCGTCGTCCGCGAGCTGTGCGCCGCCGCGTTCCCGGAGGCCACCGTGGAGAACGCCGCGGAGCCCTCCCTCTCGGTGACCCGGGGGCTCGCCAGCATCGGGCGGCACAGCGTCAACGTCGTCCGCTTCCGCCGCGACATCCAGGCGCTCAAGGACCGCCCCGAGTTCGAGGAGGCGATCCGCGCCGGTCTCGTCGAGGCGTTCGACCAGGCCAAGAACTCCCTCCTGACCCGCCTCCTGGCCCGCGCGGACCGCCTGAACGCGGACGACGAGGGCGACCTCGACGCGCTGATCCGCGAACTCACCGGTCTGGACGAGGTCCTGGCGGAGCTGCGCGTCACGCTGGAGGCCGCGCTCATCCCGCTGGTGCTCGACATCTGCCGTTCGTACGGCATCCGCGACGACCAGTTCACGCTCGACATCGCGCTGCCCGAGATCATCGGCACGGCCATCAGCCGCCGCATCCGCGCCCTGTGGCGGGTCCTTCGCAACTCCCAGGGGGCGCTGCACGTCGCCACGAGGGTGCCGCAGCTGGGCCTGATGCGGCTGCGGAGCGCGCTGCGCGCCGGGGCGACACCGGCGCAGATGGCCGCGCTCGTCGCCGGGATGGCCGTCATCGTCGCTCTGCCGAAGGGCGCCGAACTCGGCGCCCGGCAGCTCATCAAGGCCACCCTCGGCAACGCCGCGCTCGACCCGACCGAGGTGGACCGCCTGGTCACCGACGTCGCCGAGCGGATCAGCGCGCAGATGGACGACCGTGCGCGGGAGGTGGAGCGCTTCCTGCGCTGACGCCCGCAGAGCCCCCGCGAACCCTCTTCAACCCCCTTGACACCACTGCCCACTTACCGCCCTACTGGACCCTGCGCAGCCACTGACAACGTTGTCCGGACAGTTGCTTGGAGGGGACTCAGGGGATGGGACACAGACCTCGGGGACACAGAGCGCGCTGGGCCTTCGCCCCGCTCGCGGGCGCGGCGGGGCATCGGCGCCGATCCACCGCCGCCGTCGGCCTCACCGCGCTCGCGGTGCTCGCCGCCTCGCAGGGCGCCGCCGTGGCGGGTCCGGAGCGGGCGCCGCGGGCGGACAAGGAGTTCAGCTCCTCGTTCGAGAAGGACGACGCCCAGCCCGACTGGCTGAACACGGTCGAGACGGGGCCCGACGGCAAGAAGAAGGCCGGCGGGGTCAACGGCGGCTTCAGCTCCGGGATTCCGGGGAGTGTGAACGACCGCGTCGTGGACGTGCGGGCGAGCGGTGAGAACGCGGGCGCCGGGGAGACCAAGGAGAAGCTGGTCGACGGCGAGCAGTCCACGAAGTGGCTCACCTTCAAGCCCACCGGCTGGGTGGAGTTCGAGCTCGACGCGCCCGCGAAGGTGATCACGTACGCGCTCACCTCCGCCAACGACCACCAGGAGCGCGACCCGAAGGACTGGAAGCTCCAGGGCTCGACGGACGGCAAGGACTGGAAGGACCTCGACACCCGCAAGGGCGAGAAGTTCGCCAGCCCCTTCACCACGAAGAAGTACGACTTCGAGAACACAGCCGCGTACTCCCACTACCGCCTGGACATCACCGCCAACAACGGCGCGAGCGACGCCCTGCAACTCGCCGACGTGCAGCTCTCCGTCGGCGGCAGCGACAACCCGGCCCCGCCCGACGACATGCTGAGCCTCGTCGACCGCGGCCCCGCCGGGTCCCCGACCGCGAAGGCGCGCGCCGGGTTCACCGGCAGGCAGGCGCTGCGGTACGCGGGCACGCACACGGCCGAGCAGCGCGGCTTCTCGTACAACAAGGTCTTCGACGTCGATGTGGACGTGCGCCGCGACACGGAGCTGTCGTACCGCGTCTTCCCGTCCATGGCGGACGGAGACCTGGACTACGACGCCACGAACGTCGCCGTCGACCTGGCCTTCACCGACGGCACCTATCTGAGCGACCTCAAGGCCACCGACCAGCACGGCTTCCCGCTGACCCCGCGTGGTCAGGGCGATTCCAAGGTCCTCTACGTCAACCAGTGGAACGACGTGGTCGGGCGGATCGGCGAGGTCGCGTCCGGCAAGACGGTGGACCGGATCCTGATCGGCTACGACTCCCCCAAGGGCCCCGCGAAGTTCCGGGGCTGGCTGGACGACGTGTCGCTGAAGGAGACCCCGCCCGCGAAGCCCAAGGCGCGCCCCTCCGACTACGCCTCGACGACGCGCGGCACCAACTCCAGCGGCGGCTTCTCGCGCGGCAACACCTTCCCGGCCACAGCCGTCCCGCACGGCTTCAACTTCTGGACGCCGGTGACCAACGCGGGCTCCATAAGCTGGCTCTACGACTACGCGCGCGGCAACAACGACGACAACCTGCCGACCGTGCAGGCGTTCAGCGCGAGCCACGAGCCGAGCCCGTGGATGGGCGACCGGCAGACCTTCCAGGTGATGCCGTCGGTGGCGAAGGACAAGCCCGAGGCCGACCGTGCCAAGCGGGCGCTGCCGTTCCGGCACGAGAAGGAGACGGCGAAGCCGCACTACTACGGCGTGACGTTCGAGAACGGCCTGAAGGCCGAGATGACGCCGACCGACCACGCGGCCATGTTCAAGTTCACCTATCCCGGTGATGACGCGAGCATCGTCTTCGACAACATCGAGAAGACGGGCGACACCAAGCACAATGTCGGCCTGACCCTCGACAAGGAGAAGGGCATCGTCACGGGCTACTCCGACGTGAAGTCGGGCCTGTCGACCGGTGCCACCCGGATGTTCGTGTACGGCACCTTCGACAGCCCGGTCACCGACGGCGGCAAGCTGGAGGGCGGCGGCACCACGGACGCCACCGGCTACTTCCGCTTCAGGGCCGGTGCGGACCGCACGGTCTCGCTGCGCCTCGCCACCTCGCTGATCAGCGTCGACCAGGCGAAGGCCAACCTGGACGCGGAGATCCCGGCGGGCACGTCGTTCGGCCGCGTCAAGGAGCGGGCGCAGGACAAGTGGGACGACATCCTCGGCCGGGTCGAGGTGGAGGGCGCGAGCGAGGGCCAGAAGACGTCCCTGTACTCCAGCCTGTACCGGCTGTATCTGTACCCCAACTCGGGCTTCGAGAAGGTCGGTTCGAAGCACAAGTACGCGTCCCCGTTCTCGCCGCAGACCGGCCCGGACACGCCCACGCACACCGGCGCGAAGATCGTCGAGGGCAAGCCGTACGTGAACAACGGCTTCTGGGACACGTACCGCACGACGTGGCCCGCCTACTCCCTCTTCACCCCGAAGAAGGCGGGCGAGCTGGTCGACGGCTTCGTGCAGCACTACAAGGACGGCGGCTGGACCTCGCGCTGGTCCTCGCCGGGCTACGCGGACCTGATGACCGGCACGTCATCCGACGTGGCGTTCGCCGACGCGTACGTGAAGGGCGTGCGCGGCTTCGACGCCAAGGCGGCGTACGACGCGGCGGTGAAGAACGCGACGGTCGCGCCGGACAAGTCGGGCTACGGCCGCAAGGGCATGACCACCTCGCCGTTCCTCGGCTACACCCCGTCCGAGACGCACGAGGGCCTGTCGTGGGCGCTGGAGGGATACGTCAACGACTACGGCATCGCGAAGATGGGCCGGGCGCTCTACAAGAAGACGGGCGAGAAGCGCTACAAGGAGGAGTCCGCGTACTTCCTCAACCGCGCCCGCGACTACGTGAACCTCTTCGACTCCAAGGCCGGGTTCTTCCAGGGCAAGAACAAGAAGGGCGACTGGCGGGTCCCGTCCGAGAAGTTCGATCCGCGGATCTGGGGCCACGACTACACCGAGACCAACGCGTGGGGCTACGCCTTCACCGCCCCGCAGGACTCGCGCGGCCTCGCCAACCTGTACGGCGGCCGGGGCGGCCTGGCGAAGAAGCTCGACACGTACTTCGCCACGCCGGAGACGGCCTCGCCCGAGTTCGCCGGCTCCTACGGCGGCGTCATCCACGAGATGACGGAGGCCCGTGACGTGCGGATGGGCATGTACGGGCACTCCAACCAGGTCGCGCACCACGCCGCGTACATGTACGACGCGGCCGGGCAGCCCGCGAAGACGCAGGAGAAGGTCCGCGAGGTCATGTCCCGCCTGTACACGGGCAGCGAGATCGGGCAGGGCTACCACGGCGACGAGGACAACGGCGAGCAGTCGGCCTGGTACCTCTTCTCCTCCCTCGGCTTCTACCCGCTCGTCATGGGCAGCGGCGAGTACGCCATCGGCTCCCCGCAGTTCACGAAGATGACCGTGCACATGGACAACGGCAGGGACCTGGTGGTGAAGGCCCCGAAGAACAGCGCCAAGAACGTGTACGTGCAGGGTCTCAAGGTCAACGGCAAGACCTGGAAGTCGACCGCGCTCCCCCACAAGGAGATCGCACGCGGCGGCACCCTGGAGTTCGCCATGGGCCCGAAGCCGTCCGCGTGGGGCACCGGCAAGAACGCCCAGCCGGTCTCCGTCACGGACGACGACAAGGTGCCGTCCCCTCGCAAGGACGTCCTGAAGGTCGAGGGCGAGCTGTTCGACAACTCCTCGTCCACGTACGCGAACGCGGCGTCCGTCGTGCTGCCGGTCCAGGGCCGCACCAAGGCCGTCCAGTACACCCTCACCTCGGCCGACAGGGCCAAGGCCCCGCGCGGCTGGGTCCTCCAGGGCTCCCGCGACGGCGAGAAGTGGAAGACCGTCGACAAGCGCTCCGGCCAGTCCTTCGCCTGGGACAAGCAGACCCGCCCCTTCACGGTGAGCAAGCCCGGCTCGTACGTGAAGTACCGCCTCGTCTTCACGGGCGGCCGGGGCACGCTCTCGGAGGTGGAGCTGCTGCGCTGACCTGAGCGGACTCGGCCCCGACGGCTTTGCGGGGTCGGGTTCCGCGAGGCCCCGCTTGTCGGTGAGCGCCGACACGAGAAGCAGGCCGCGCCCCGATTCGCCGTCTCCCCCTTCGGCGAGTCGGGGCGCGGCCGTCCGCGCTGTGTCCGGAGGCCGCCGGACGCGCTCGTCATCGGTCACGTCGGGGCGCCCGGGTCTTCCTTCAGCTCCAGTACAGGCCTCGTGCGCGGGCCGCGGTGACGGTCACGGGCGCGGTGTCGGCCGGATCCAACGGCCAGTACACGGCCTCGAAGTGCAGGGACTCGGCCGGCTTGATGGAACCGGTGTGCGGGAAGTCGACGAACGTCTTCCCGTCGGTGCCCTGCCGTTCGGTGATCCCGGCCGTCCAGCGACTGCCGTCTGTCCTGCGGTGGTAGAAGCGGCCCTGGAGAGTCGCGCCGACGGGGACGTTCTCCAGGGTGAGCTGGACCAGGGCATCGATGGCGGCGGCGCCTGTGAGCAGGTTCTCAGCCTCGATCGGGACCGTGGTCCACTGCCCGGGTCGCAGGGGCCGGGCAGTCGTGTCGTAGCGTCCGAAGGTGGTGGGCATGTCGGTGTCCTCCTGATCCGGCCACCGGCCCGCGGGCTGCGCCAGACAGGCCGCGAGATCGCGCCGGTAGTCCTTCATGTCGAAGCCGCGCGGGTCGACTTTCCAGTCGGACCACTCCAAGTGCCCGATCGCACTCTTCGCGGTCCAGCCGTAGGCACGGATGACCGCGGCGGCGGCCTTGACCATGGCGATGTACTGCACGCGCGGCCATGGGTCCCGGCCGTCGCCGCGGTTCTCGCACTCGAAGCCGTAGAAGCGGGCGTTGCCGTCTACGGCCCCCGGGCTGCCCTGGTGTTGGCGGGGTGGCGGCGGGTAGTCGCCGTAGTTCTCGGCGATCACGGCCCTGAGGACGGCGAGGTCGCCGCCCCCGGCGTGGTTGGCTCTGCCGTTGCCGGTGAGGTGGACCACGCCGTCCTTGGTGATGCAGCCGAGAGCGAGCGGGCCCGGGAGACCCCTGTAGCCGTCGTAGATGAGGTTCACGACGTCCGTTCCGGGGCCGGTGACGGTGTGGTGGATCATCACACCGTTGACCGGGCTCCAGGCGCCGACGTGATTGCGGTTGTTCGTGCGCCAGGACCGCACTTCGCGCACCGTGCAGCCCTCGGCGCGCAAGGCGGTCAGCAGCCGGCCGGCGGACAGAGGAGGAGCCATTGGTCTCCCTCCCATCGGTGAGGTGGACCCTCTGCTGGGCACAGGGGTTCTTACGGCGTGCGTACGTGACCGGCCGCGAGGCATCTCGGGAACCGCCCGGAGACAGCACGGGACAGCACGGGACAGCACAGTGCGGCTGATGCCTGCTGGAGAGGCGACGGCGCCGAGGGCAACCGTCTCGTACTGCTCCTGGCTGACGCTGTGGTGCCAGGCGAGAGGTACGGGGCGGGGCGGGCAGAGCGGGGTGCGTCAGCCCGGCCTGCGGGGACGCGGCCCCCGGGGCCCGGCTGCTGGATGCGGATGCGGATGCGGATGCTGGACCGTGCCCCAGTCGATCCTGGCCATGTTGTTCCCCTATTTCGTACAGGTGATGCACAGTCAGGGCTGATGGGTGCCGTAGCGTCGCTGTGGTGACCTGACCGGCGTGGCTGACCAGGCGTTTCCGTTTGCGGGAGCAGGTCGCGGACCTGATGGGGGCCTAGGTGTTGGTGTACCTGGTGGTGGCTCCGGAGACGTCGGCTGCCTGGGAGGCGTCCCAGGCAGCCGGGACGGTCAGAGCCTCGCTTCACAGTCCTTCTTCCAGACCCAGCGGCCGTTGCCTTTGTACTGACAGCCGACGTGCATGCCGCGGTCGGCGGGCCACCGGACGTCGCCGACGGGCCGTGGTCGGAGGGCGGCGCGAGGCCGACGTGCGCACCGGTGCGTGGTGGCGGGTGCGGACCTTGTTCCGCCTCAGCGGCCGGGCGACTTGACAGGGCGCCCGCCCAGCAGCGCGAAGATCAGCACCCCCAGAGCCAGGCACACCGCCGCAAGACCCCACAGCACCAGGTGGAACGCCGCGTCGTAGGACCGGGACGCGGTGAGCGTCGCGACCACCGAGCCGTACAAGGCCACCGCCACCGCCTCACTGCCCAGCCGCAGCGTATTGAGGAAGCCCGCGGCCATGCCCGCCTTCGCGGGGTCGACCAGGGCCAGCGCCTGGCCGTCGACGAGGCCGGCGGCGAGCGCCATGCCCGCGCCGGTGACGATCATCGGCAGGGCGACGACGGCGACGGACACATCGGGGCCGAAGAGAGTCAGGGCGGCGTCGCCGACGACGAGGGCGGCGATGCTGGCGTGGATGACGGTGAGCGCGGAGACGCCGCGGGCCACCAACTTGGCGGCGAGCAGCGGGAAGACGAGCATCGGCGCGGTGAGCAGGACCATGATGAGGCCCGCCGCGCCGGTACCGCGCCCGGTCACCTCCGTCAGATAGGTCGGCAGGTACGTGAGCATCGTGACGAAGCCGAACGAACCGGCGACCGGGACCAGGCACAGCGCCATGAAGCGCCGGTCGCGCAGCAGGCCCAGGTCGAGCAGCGGGTGCGCGCGCCGCTTCTCGACGGAGCCGAACACCGCGAGGGCCACGACCGCCCCGGCGAAGAGCCCGAGCACGCCCGCGCTCCCCCAGCCCCACTGGGAACCCTGCACGATGGCGGTGGTGAGCAGCACCATGGCGACGACGAAGACCACGCTGCCGGGCACGTCGATCTTCGCACCGGTGCGGGGCGTCGGCGGCACCGCACGCGCGATCACCGGGACGGCCAGCAGGACGACGACGAGCGCCACCGCGTGCAGCGCGAACACCCAGCGCCAGCTGAAGGTCTGGAGCAGCACCCCGGAGAGCGAGGGCCCGACCGCGATGCCCACGCCCGCCACGGTGCCGAACAGCGCGAAGGCCTTGGCCCGCGCCGGACCCTCGTACACCGTCGACAGGATCGCGGCCCCGCACGAGAAGATCGCCGCGCCGCCGACGCCCGCGAGGGCGCGGGCCGCGTCGAGCAGGAGTACGCCGGAGGCGAGCGCGCTGGCCAGCGAGGCGACGGCGTAGACGGCGGCGCCGGCGGCGAAGGCCCGGACCCGGCCGACGACGTCGGCGACGGAGCCCCAGACGAGGGTGAAGCAGGCGAAGGCGACGTTGAAGGCGTTCACCACCCACTGGAGCGGGGCCGCTCCTGCGTGCGTGTCGGCGCCGATGCCGGGCAGGGCGACCGCCGTCCCCGAGATGGACATCGGGACGACGAAGACGGCGAGGAGGATCGCGGCGAGCGGAAGCAGGGGCGGCTTCGACGGCTCCGTGTCCCGCGCCGGGGGCGCGGACTGCGATGCGGGCTCGGACAGCGTCGATGGTTCGGGCATGACCGGGAGGCCTCCGGAGAGTCGAGAAAGGTTCGATTTGAATCGAACCTGACCCTGACACGCACCAGAGGTACGATGCAAGCCGAACCTCTGGGAGGAGTGCCGCCGTGCCCGACGAAGAAGGCCACCCGCTGCCCGCCGAGATGGACCTGCGCGCGGTCCTGCACGCCCTCGCCGACCCGCTGCGCTTCGGCGTGATCGCCGGGTTCCTGCGCGAGCCCGACGGCACCGAACGCACCTGCGCGTCCTTCCAGTTGCCGGTGTCGAAGTCCACGACGTCGCACCACTTCAAGGTGATGCGCGAGGCGGGCCTGCTCCGCATGGTCGACCACGGCAACAGCCGGACGGCGGTCCTGCGCCGCGAGGAGCTGGACGAACGCTTCCCCGGCCTGCTCGGCCTGGTGGGCGCCGAACCCGCACGGGACTGACCGGACTCTCTCGACAGGGCGGGCCGAGCCTGCCTAAGATCCCCGGCAGCATCGCGTGCCGGTCACCGCCTGGGTGAGGCATGGAGGTGCGGGAGATGCCCACGGAGGCATTCCTTGGCAGTTCAGCTCAATCACACGATCGTCCACGCCCGGGACAACCGGGAATCCGCCGAGTTCTTCGCGGAGCTGCTGGGACTCGAAATCGGCACCGAATGGGGCCCGTTCGTCGCGGTGGACCTCAGCAACGACATCACGCTCGACTTCGCCACCGTCCCCGCGGACACGATCATGCCGCAGCACTACGCGTTCCTCGTCGCCGAGGCCGAGTTCGACGCGGCGTACGAGAAGATCACGGCGCGCGGCCTGGCGCACTGGGCCGACCCGCAGCAGACGCACCCCGGCGAGATCAACCGCAACGACGGCGGCAAAGGCGTCTATTTCACCGACCCGTCGGGCCACTTCATGGAGCTGATCACCGTTCCGTACGGCGGCCGTCCGCAGCAGTAGAGCGTGAGAGAGGGTTGCACCGCCCACGAGTGGAGTGGTGCAACCCTCCGGATCGTCCGTGCCGTTCAGCAACGGCGTTCCGGACGCGATCACCAACCCCGCCGCCGGCACACCACGGCGGCTGGCACCGCCGCTCCGCTCCGTGGTCATGCGCTACCTCTGCCATGATCACCCTGTGGACAGCGTGCGACTGGCACTGTCGATGGCATCACCAGTCCCCCTCGTTCGCCCCCTCCCTCCTCACCGTCGCCACCCCGGCATGTGGAACCCGGTGGACGGACCAACGCCCTCGTCAAGGACGACACCTCCGGCGAGTGGCACCTGGAGAGCGACGACAGGACCAAGGCCGTCAAGCTCACCAGTTCCAAGCGCGGCAACGGCGACGACAACGGCGAGTACTGGCGCATCACCACTCCGGACGGCACCCGCTACTACTTCGGCTACAACCGTCTTCCCGGCCGGGCCAACGGCAAGGCAGAGACCAACTCCACCTGAACGACGCCGGTGTTCGGCAACCACAAGGGCGAGCCCTGCCACGCGGACGCGTACAAGGACTCCTGGTGTCGGCAGGCCTGGCGGTGGAACCTCGACTACGTCGTGGACCCGCACGGCGACGCGATGGCCTACTACTGGAACAAGGAGACCAACCACTACGGCCGCGACGTCAACGGCCTGTCGGCGCTGAAGGCGTACGCCACCGGCAACAAGAACGAGACGTACCGCACCGCCGTCGGGGACGGCTGGCGCTCCACCCGGACCGTGCGCACCTTCGACACCTACGGCCTGCCGACAGCCGAGTCCGACCACGGTGACCTGGCGAAGACCGGCGACGAACAGTGCACCACCACCAGCTACGCCCGCAACACCGAGAAGAACCTCCTCACCCTCGTCAAACAGGCCCGGACGGTCGCGGTCGCCTGCGACAGAACCCCGTCCCTGCCCGCCGACCTGATATCCGTCGAACGCCACTACTACGACGGTGCCACCAGCCTGGACGCCGCTCCCACCAAGGGCGACGTCACCAGGCTCGACGAGCAGGACGCCAAGGGCACCGGATACCTCACCACCGCCACCCACACCTACGACCAGCACGGCCGCGAGCTGACCGACACGGACGCGGACGGCAACACGACCACCGCGGAGTACACGCCGAAGGCCATCGAGGCACCGAAGTCCAAGACCGAGACCAACGCTCTCGGCCACACGAGCACGACGGAGTACGAGGCGGCGCGCGGCGTGGCCACGGCCGCCGTCGACGCCAACGGCAAGCGCACCGACGCCGTCCACGACGGCCTGGGCCGGGTGCTGAAGGTCTGGAACCCCGGCTGGCCCAAGGCCGACCACGCGGGCCAGCCCTCCGCCACGTACGCGTACACGATCTCCCGGACCGCCGCGAACGCGATAGCCACCAAGTCCCTCCAGCACGACGGCTCGTACGCCACCAGCTATCAGCTCTACGACGGCCTGCTGCGAGAGCGCGAGACCCAGGCCCCCGCCATCGGCACCCGCGACCGCGTCGTCACGGAGACCCGGTACGACACGCGCGGCTTCGCCCACAAGTCGTACGCCGCCTACTACGCCGACGGCGCGCCGTCCAAGACCCTGGTCCAGGGCGCGGACAACAAGGTGCCCGCGATGACGGAGAACCTCTACGACGGCCTGGGCCGCGTCACCGACGCCGTCTCGCGCAAGTACGGCGACGAACAGTGGCGTACGAAGACGATGTACGGGGGCGACCGCACCACCGTGATCCCGCCCAAGGGCGGCACCGCCACGACCGTCGTCACCGACGCCCGTGGCCGTACGATCGAGCGCCTGCAGTACACGAACGCCGACCGCACCAAGTCCCAGAAGACCCGCTACGCCTACGGCAAGTTCGACGAGCCGGAGAAGGTCACCGACCCGGCGGGCAACACCTGGACGTACACCTTCGACGCGCGCGGCCAGCAGACCAAGGCCGACGACCCCGACAAGGGCCTCACCCGCACCACGTACGACAAGCTCGGGCAGGCCACGTCGACCACGGACGCCCGCGGCGTCACTCTCACCACCGACTACGACGCCCTGGGCCGCAAGCGGCACCTGAGGAAGGGCGGCACGCCGCTGGCCGAGTGGACCTACGACACGGTCGCCAAGGGGCAGCCGGCTGCCGGCATCCGCTACCTCGACGGCGAGAAGTACACGTCGGAGACCACCGGCTACAACGACGCCTACGAGCCGACGTCCAGCACGGTGACCATCCCCGCCAAGGCGGGCGCCCTGGCGGGCACATACACCTGGGCCTTCGGCTACAACCCGTACACCGGACAGCAGGAGTGGATCAAACACCCCACCGTCGGAAACCTCCGCAGTGAGCGCCAGACGACGATCTACGGCGAGGGAAATCTGCCGCAGAAGACGACGGCGGGGTCCATCACTCTGGTCAACTCCACCGCCCACGACGTCTTCTCCCGCCCGGTACGCACCAACTACGGCGCCCTGGGCGAGCGGGTCTACAAGACCCAGGTCTACGACGAGCACACCGGCCGCATAACCCGCCAGACCACCGACCGCGACAAAGCCCCGCAGCGCATCGACGACACCAAGTACGCCTATGACCCCGCCGGGAACGTCACCGGCATCACCACCGCCAGCGGCCAGGACGAAGCCAAGTCCACCGACACCCAGTGCTTCACCCACGACGCCTTGGGCCAGCTCACCAAGGCCTGGACGGCGAAGAAGGACTGCGCGGCCAAGCCCACCGCGGCCACGGTCGGCGGCCCCGACGCCTACTGGCAGTCCTTCGCCTACGACGTCATGGGCAACCGCACGGAGCAGACCGACCACACCTCCGGCGCCACCACCACCTACACCCAGCCCAAGCCCGGCACTGGCCTGCCGCACGCGGTGAAGGAAGCCACGGTCAAGGGCGGCACCGACGACGGCCACAAGCGCACCTTCGCCTACGACAAGGCAGGCAACACCACCCAACGCACCCTGAGCGGCGACCGCACCCAGAACCTCACCTGGGACGACAAAGGCCACCTCGCCACCCTCACCGAGAACGGCAAGAAGACCGCCTACGCCTACGACGCCGACGGCAACCGCCTGATCACCCGTGACGCGGACGGCACCCAGACCCTCACCCTCCCCGGCAACAACGAACTCAAGATCGCCAAGAACGGCACCAAAGAAAGCATCCGCTACTACACCCACGAAGGCCAGACCGTCGCCGTCCGCACCAGCACCGGCCTCTCCTTCCTCCTGCCCGACCACCAGGGCACCTCCATGGCAGCCATCGCGATGGGCACCCTCGCGATCACCCGCCGCAAGCAACTCCCCTTCGGCGGACTACGATCCGACCAGTCCGAGACGATGCCCGGCACACGTGGCTTCGTCGGCGGCACCAACGACCCCACCGGCCTCATCCACCTCGGCGCCCGCGAATACGACCCGACCCTGGGCCGCTTCCTCTCCGTCGACCCCGTCATCGACCACGACGACCCCGCACAGCTCAACGCCTACTCCTACGCCCACAACAGCCCCCTCACCAAATCCGACCCCGACGGCCTGCGCCCCCTCGGCCCCACCGACCACGGCCCCGCCGGCGACGCCTGGTGGGCCGCCGACCGCGGCATGTACGCCGGATACAAGTACAAAGGCAACGGCAAGTGGGTCTGGAAACAGACCCCGAGAAAAGGCAAGATCTTCCGCCAGCGCTACCGGGCCTACCGCGCCAACCCCTCCCACTACCTCATCGACGACAGCCACGCCCGCGCCCGCCAATCCGCCATCAACCGCGCCAAATGGCAAGCCCAAGCACGAGCCGCCGAAGCAGCGAGGAAGAGAGCCGAAGCCCAACGCCGCAAGAAGGACGGAATCCTCGGCAACATAAAGGAGGGCAACTTCGGTACGGCCTGGAAACAGACCAAGTCCGGGCTCAACGACACGTTCGGCACCTGGGACGGCTGGAAGAACCGAGTACTCCCCGCTGCCGACTTCACCACCTGCCTTATGGTATCGGCCGGAACATGCACTCTGGTCGGCCTGGCCGGTGCATCCATAACCTACGGGGGTGACTGGGCCATCACGGGCAAGTTCGACGGAGGCGGCTATGCCAGAACGCTCGCCTGGACTGTTGGCGGCGGGGCAGTAGCAGGCGGCGCGGCACGCGCCATGGGAGCATCCAGTTGGCGGCAGGCATTCACCGGTAACGCCGTCGAGCGCGCGACAGTCAGGGTTCCCGCTTACCGCACCAAACTCGGGTACGGAACAGGCCCAGGCGGTGGCCGCAAAGGCTGGGCCACACAGCCAGTAGGCGTGGTGGACCGCAGCAGGACGATCCTGAATATGGGTGTCAATTCGCAGCTCTCCTGGGGCTTCTGCGGTGCCGGCGCGGCCAGTGCGGCCGCAGGAAGAGGGTGCTGACAGCATGGCAGGCAACGCTGTCGTGAACGAGCAGGGTCGGCGTGTGCTTCGCCGCAGGTCTTGGCCGGTCCTGTCCTGGGGCAGCGTTGCCATCATCTGGGCGATCTTTCCGCTGGGAGTGCTGTCCTCGTTGACGCATCAGAACCACCGGGACATCTGGGTCGTCGCTGCCGTGTTCTGTGCGGTCACCGCAGTGCTGCGCAGGATCGGCAGCTGCAAGGTCATCCTGCTCTGCGACTCCCTCACGGTGGAGAACCCCCTCGTCACCTACGAGGTCCCGTACGGGACCGTGCGCGCAGTCGAAGCAGCTGCGGCCGGAGGACTGGAGGTCGAAGCACCCCAAGGAGAAATCATCCACCCGTTTTGTTTCGGGGGGTCTCTGGTCGACGCCTACTTCAGGAGCACCACCAGAGCGGCTGCCGAGGTCCAGGACACGGTGAATAGGCGGCGGCATCGCCCTGGTGCGCAGGGAGAGGTGACGCGACGCTTCCGCCGCTGCTGGTCCGACGCGCTCGTTCCGTTGGCCGTGATCTTCGGGACGGTGAGCATGTTCGTCTCGCCATAACCACGTCACATCGCTTCTGGCGGGCACGCAGAGACCCAGGGGAGTGTCACGAATCAGGTCGACGGGCACGATGTGGCCCCCTCGGCGGAGGCGTGCCGGATCACGCAGACCGTCGATGAAGGCCCCGAGGTCACGCTGTATGTGGCGCCTCGACGGCGAGAAGTACACGTCCGAGACCACCGCCTACAACGACGCCTACGAGCCGACCTCCAGCACGGTGACCATCCCCGCCAAGGCGGGCGCCCTGGCGGGCACCTACACCTGGACGTTCGGATACAACCGGTATGCGGGCCAGCAGGAGTGGATCATGAATCCGGCTGTCGGGAACCTGCCGAGCGAACGCCAGACGACGATCTACGGCGAGGGCAACCTGCCGCAGAAGACGGGCGATGTGGGATGGCGTGCTTGCCCGCAACTCAGTGCGTATACGCCCTGCCACGACAACAAGCGGGGTCATTTGGCGGGAAGGGCCTGTGAACTGGAGTGCAACCAGAGGGAACTTGGTCGCCAACAGTAACTTCGCCCTCGGCTACTGTGGCGCTGGAAGCCTGAGCCCCGGAAAGGCCATTGGCTCCTGCTGACGTACGGATGAAACTCGGGTCCGTTGAGGCACACCCTCAACGGACCCGCTCAGACCGAATGTATGGGCGTCAGCCTGATGGAATACGGACGGGTTACCGGTGGGCGGGTACTTCGCCGTCAATCTTTCAGGGTGCTCGCCGTGTTGTCCATGCTTCTATTCGGAGGGGGAGCCGTATTACCGGCTTCCGCCGCACTCTCCAGCGGCGAGGCAGGACCCATGGTGGGGGCAGCGATCTGCCTTGCTGTCGGGGCAATGGCATATCGCACTACGCGCTGCAGAATTCATCTTGCAGACTCCTCACTCACGGTCGTGAATCCGGTTTTCAGTTACGAAATTCCCTATTCCGCGATCCGCAGAATTGAGACTAATCGATCCGGCAGCTTGATCATAGCCCCTAAAGAATATGCAGCGGGCATCGAGGGGGAAGAGTATCTCGTGGTGGGATATGCAGGATCGCCACTCGATCGCATATTTAAGACTTCGGAAAGGGCGCTCCAGGAGGTCAGGAATACACATAAAAGGGGGCAGCATCTGGCAGGAACAGGCGATCCCGTGCGGCGTCGCGTTGCAGCAGACGCTCTCGCTGATTCCATGACGCTAGCGGCCAGTGGCTGCATGCTGGCGGCCCTGATACTGCGTTACTGAGCTTGAAAGCGTGATGCCGTGAGGGCTGATGGCGGCGGCACCAACGACCCCACCGGCCTGATCCACCTCGGCGCCCGCGAATACGACCCCACACTCGGCCGCTTCCTCTCCGTCGACCCCATCAACGACCACGACGACCCCGCACAGCTCAACGCCTACTCCTACGCCCACAACAGCCCCCTCACCAAATCCGACCCCGACGGCCTGCGCCCCCTCGGCCCCACCGACCACGGCCCCGCCGGCGACGCCTGGTGGGCCGCCGACCACGGCATGTACGCCGGATACAAGTACAAAGGCAACGGCCGCTGGATCTGGAAACAAACCCCCAGAAAGGGCAAAGTCTTCCGCAAACGCTACAACGCCTACCGCGCCAACCCCTCCCACTACCTCATCGACGACAGCCACGCCCGCGCCCGAGCCCGCCAATCCGCCATCAACCGCGCCAAATGGCAAGCCCAAGCACGAGCCGACGCAGAACAAAAGCGCGCCGAAGAAGCCCAACGCCGCAAGAAGGACGGCATCTGGGGCAACATCAAGAAGGGCAACCTCCGCGCAGCATGGGACAACACTGGCGGCAAAGTCGTCAGTAAGGCCCACGGGTTCATGCAAGAAAATAGCAAAACCTTGGGCTGGGTCGGCGTCGGCCTAGGCGCGGTTTCTATGTTCACACCGATGGGGTGGATTACTACTGGAGCTATGGTTGGTGGGATCGCACTCGGCGCCGCCACAACAGCTGATGCGTGCGCCTCCAAACAATGGGGAAGCTGCGGAATAGGAGCTGCGATTCTGGGGTTTGCTGGAGGGGCTGTTGCTCTCACAAGAACATCGACCTCGCTACTACGTAGCACTACGAGGGCTGGATTCGGTCAGCAGGTGCTCCGTTTCACCGTAGCGGGCGGGGCTCGGGGCGTAGCCCGGGTTGCTGACGTGAGTTCTGTGGGATTCACAGTGATCGGAACGACTACCGGCGGAAATTTGGGCACATCGAATCACCGAGAGGACTATTAGACCTATATTTCACGGCGGCCCGCCAGCCCGCCTGGCGGGCCCTCTCGGGCACAGTAATCGATAGTTGCAGCGAATGTTACGCACCCCTGCCACCCCTGCCCCCCTTCCCATTCTAATTCCCATCTGGCACCTGTAGCATCCAGGCATGCGCCCTGTATGGATAGCTCTCGATGGTGTGGCCCGCCGGAAGAACTGGTGGTGGACCATTTACCTGACACTCGTCACTGCTGGCGTGGTGACAGCTGTGGCCCTGTCTGCAGGTCACCCCTGGGGATGGGTCGGCTTCGTTTGCGGGTGCTGGCTGATCTCGCTCTCCTACATGATCAACCGGGGGTGCGGACGCACCCTTCTCACATCGGATCGAATGGTCTTCCATACGCTCACCCGCCGAAGGGAAATCCTATGGACTGAGGTTACGCATATCGAGAAGCGGCGCCACCAGACGCGAAGTGGTGAATGGTGGGACTTGCGCGTAACTCGGGATCGAGGTCGACCACTCACCATCCCTGGCGCCTTCACCAGCAAGAGGGATGACAATGAATTCGAAGGAAAACTGGCACTGATTCGCAAATACTGGTCTCAGTCAATCCCAGACTGACCCTGCAGTCGGCTCGGAACTCGGTGGCGCTGCCAGCATTCCACTGCTCTCACTTACTGGCCGAGTCAGTCGCGGATCAACCCCTTACATCCCGGCCCCGCCAAGGGGCAGCCGACCACAGATTCTGCCACTCGGGTTTGCTCATTCCTTCACGACCGCACGTCGGGATCGCGCCTATGAGTGGCTCTCGCCGTTGGGAGGATGTTCAGCACATGACCGATGTCGGTCGGCACCTCTCCGTGGAGGCGCTTGACGAAACGAAGCGGCTGCCCTTGCTTGCCAGATGGCACTTACGAAGGCAACGCTGGCGAAGCGTACACAGAGGTTCTGCTGTACGCCGAGATCCGGGAGCCAGTTCGGAGCCTGACGTACAGGGCAGGCGTCGCGGCCGTCTGGGAAGGTGGCATGGAGCTCAGCTTTCGCAGCCGCGGTGCAAGGAGACCTCAAATTCATTGCCCTTTCTCCAGGTTCTCACGAACTTCATTTCAAAGTGAAACGAATGAAGGCAGGGCGGAGTACGTCGTTTCAGCAGATCGCATATCTGAAAGCAGGCGAGATTTCGGTTGCTTTGTTCGACCCAGTTCAGCCGAACTCCTTCTACCAGCAGAGCCCGGACGTGGACTCCTGGGCAATAGGAATCTTGTAACTGCGGGGCTGGGGTGCGAGATAGGGAGAGTGGTGACGCAATGAGGAAGGAGTCGTGGAGTTCGAGGCCGCATTTCCCAGTACGGCACGAGGCGTTTGAGTTAATGGAGCACGGCTCGCTAGCCCGCCTGGTGGGCCGGCTCCGACATAGGGGTCAATGGCTGCAGCGAATGTCACGCCACCCCTAGCACACCCGCATTGGATATGAGTGCGGGTGGGCCTGTCAAGTTTGGACCTTGAGCATATGGACACCATGAGGCGGCCGCAGGAACGAAGGTCAGTAAGGGGGACAGGCGAACGCGATCGAGTATGGGGCAAGGTGGCGGCTCGACTTGGAATTGCATAGTTCGTTCAACCGGACATAGAGCGGCGTCTTTTAGAGGCCGCTCACTCGATTTCCTGGAGATCACGTGACCGAGGCGGTCGAATCAGCAAATTCAGGCGAAGGATTCTGGATACTCTACTGTGGGGCCGTATTCATTTTCCTCGCAGGTGCCGCCTTCGCGTTCAACGCGAGAAGGATCTCTGAGCGGTTCCATCGCCTCGTCACCAGGCATGTGCCCACTGGTCGGGCCACTCCGCGAACCATGAGGGTAGTCGGTGTCGGGTGGATGGCCGTTGGAATCTTGCTGTTCCTGCCGGAGATCGTCCGAGCAGTGGCTGCTTGACGTGGGGACCACCGCTCGACCGCCGGCTCGGGATCACCGGTCCACTGTCAGCAACCGCAAGGAGCCACTGGATGTGGAGCTCATCGGACCGACAGGGACAGAGGGGGAACTGTGAGGATGCCGTCGTGCGTCGCGTCGGCCGCTGTCGTGTTCGGCGGGACCGAGGAGGCCCTGTGGCGGTACCGGCGCCGGGCGTGGGCGTGGTTCTTGCTCGGGGTCGGGGCGCTGGTGGGCGGGGTGGTCGCTGTCGGGGGCGGCTGGGGTGGCAAGTTGGCCGCGTGGGGTGCCGGTGCCGGGACGGTCGTGCTGGTGGTCGGCGCGGGGAGCCTGGTGCAGGCGCGCCGGATGCGGGTGGTGTTGTCGGCGGGGCCGTGGGTGGCCTGTGCCACCACGGGGGTCCCGGCGGGGCTGGGAGCGCCGCGGGTCGTGCTGCGCGATCCGTGGTCCGGGGTGCTGTGGCCGTTCACGGTGGCCGCGGTGCGGCAGCGGTATGGCCTGGCCGCTCCGGGGCCGGACGGTGTGCTGTGGTGGTGTGGTGATCCGTGGCGGGGCGGGGTGGTGGCGCGGCCCGGCGGTGAGTCTCTGGTGTGGGTACGGCCGACCCGGACCCGCGGCAGGCGGCTCAAGGACGTGCGGAGGGCCGAGGAGGCAGGGCTGCCAGGGCAGTTCGAACCCCGGCAGCCCCAGCCCACGCCGGACGGTGGCCCGCCGACGCTCTCCGCCCGTGTCCAACCGCCCTACCGGCGGCCCGTGTTCCGGTGGATCACGCTGGTCGGCGCCGTCCTGCTCGGGCTCGGCATCGCCGGGGCCGAGGCGGCTGAGGGAGACCCGCAGGTCGACCTGACCGTCCTCAGCGAGGACCGGCAGGGCAACTGCACCGTCACCTGGCGCGACCCGGACAGCGGTGAACGCCGCGAAGGGCCCTACCAGTGCGATCCGGACCGGGACCCGCTGCTGCACGACTGGGAGACCGGCTGGGTCGTGTCGTACGGGCCGTGGAAGGGCGACCTCTACAACTCCGACTGGCAGGGCACCCCCGCGAACACCGTCAACCAGGTGTTCGGCCTTGGCGGCCTGCTCATCCTCGGGGGCTCGGCGGTCGGGGGCGCGATCCGGGTCGGCATCCGGGTCGCCGAACGGCGCGCCGCCCAGGGGCCGGCCCTATGGGGCCCGTCGGAGGCCCGCCCGATGCCGGAGCCTCGCTCCCCCGGGCCCTCGGCCGGACAAGTCCCCGCAGGCGGCAGCACCGCCCCGGCCGAAGCGGATCTGTCGTACGCCGCGTTCTGTGCGGCGGCGCGCCGCAAGGTGGTGTCCCCGGCGCCGAGCGACGGCACACGGCACGAGGCCGACGTGCGCACCGGCCCGTGGTGGCGCGTGCGGACCCTGCTGCGGACGTCGCAGCTCGACGGCGTACTCGCCGGCGTGGCCTGCCTGGTGGGGGCGATACTCCTGGGGTGGCTGGGTCTGGGGCCGTGGCCCGCCCTTCTCGTGCTGGCGCTCTTCGGCGGAGTACAGGCGACGGTGTCGGGCTACCGGGCGGTGGTACGGGGACTTCCTGCCGTACGGGCGGTCGTCCGCGCCGCACGCGCTCCGCTGCCGGTGGTCACGCCGTACGTCCTGCTCCCCGAGCCCGGTGACGCGACGCCGGTCCTGGTCCTCTTCCCGGCCCACGCGCAACCCGACTCCCCGCCCGAGGCGGTGCTCGCGGTGTGCCACCCCGGCCCGGCCGGCAGGCCCTGGGCAGGCCTGCCCGGACCCGTGGGCGAGGCGGACCTGCGCGGCTGGCTGGACGAGGGCCCCACGGTGGTCCCCTGGATCGGCGGGCGGGCACTGTGGCCCCTGCACGAGCTCCGGGACGTCCGCATCGGCGTTCCCGAGGACCGGGAGTACCTCGCCGCCCTCGTCGGCGAGAGCCGCGACGACTGACCACACCGTGGCACCGGAACACCGCCAACACCCTTGCTGGACGGGCCGTTTCCCGGCCGCCCTCCCCTCGACGGACCTCTCCATCGGGAGCCCGCAACGGTTCCCGGCTGAGGCTTCCGGTACAGGGGGGGACGAGAGGCAGGGCCCGCGACGCGACTCCGGCCCGCCCCTCATCACTTCGGGTGACGGTACCGTCGTACATGAGACCACGGCGCGTACCCGCGTCCGCACTCGCACCCATGGGAGCAGTGATGACCACACAGCGGCAGCAGCGGGCCACCGAAGAGACCTGGATGTTCCCGCCTGCCGCCGGCTGGACCTTCGACCAGGTCAAACACTGGAGCTGCCCTTCGACTGGGAACTCGTGGACGGAGTGATCGTGGTTCGTGGGCAGACCAAGGTATGGCGCAACGGAGTGCGGGACGGCATCGCCGACGCTCTGAAGGCGGCTCGCCCGGAGCCGTACTCCGTATACCTGGAACAGTGCGTCATGGTCACGCCCCAGAACGTCGCAAAGCCCGACGTGATCGTGTTTGACCCCAGCGGGCTCGACTTCTTCGAGACCGAGTGCGTACCGGTCGACAAGGTCTCCCTGGCCGTCGAAGTGGTCTCCCCCGGCTCCTGCCAGGACGACCGCGTCCGTAAGCCCGCGCTCTTGCCGAGGCCAAAGTCGCGTGCTACTGGTGCGTGGAACTCGACCGGGACAAGCGCCTCGCGGTGCACGAGTACTGGCAGCACGCCGAGACCCGGACGTACATCCCCGCCCCCATGCACCCCGTGCACCACGACAAGCTGAGCACCGAGCTCCCCTTCCCCGTCGAGATCGATCTCACGGCGCTCCTGGAGTTCTGACCCGGCGACAACACGAGGGCCGCACCCCCCGACGTCGGGGGGTGCGGCCCTCAACCGCTGAGCGCTGAGCGCTGACGCCTGCTTACTTGCGGATCAGCGAACGCAGCACGTACTGCATGATGCCGCCGTTGCGGTAGTAGTCCGCCTCGCCGGGGGTGTCGATGCGGACGACCGCGTCGAACTCCACGCCGGTGTCGGTGGTGACCTTGACCGTGCGCGGGGTGGTGCCGTTGTTCAGCTCCTCGACGCCGGTGAAGGAGAAGGTCTCCTCGCCGGTGAGACCGAGCGAGTCGGCGGACTGACCCTCGGGGAACTGGAGCGGAAGGACGCCCATGCCGATGAGGTTCGAGCGGTGGATGCGCTCGTACGACTCGGTGATGACGGCCTTGACGCCGAGGAGCGCGGTGCCCTTGGCGGCCCAGTCGCGGGACGATCCGGAGCCGTACTCCTTGCCGCCCAGGATGACCAGCGGGGTGCCCTGCTCGATGTAGTTGCGCGAGGCGTCGTAGATGAAGGAGACCGGCGCGTCTTCCTTGGTGAAGTCGCGGGTGAAGCCGCCCTCGGTGCCCGGCGCGAGCT